>CAZULW010000011.1:24156-53887 GCA_964621455.1 uncultured bacterium | reverse complement strand
AACCCGACTGGGAGCAGTACGCCGCCGTGAGGGAAAGCGAGCACCAGCTGCTGCTAAATCGGCGTTTGAACTCAATGTGGAACGACTGGCTGGCCGACTTGAAAAAGCAGGCCAGGATTATCGACAACCGGCACGTGTTCTTCTAGGGAAGTAATCCCTACTTCCCCCGCCACTCCGGCGGCCGGGAAAGGGTCAGGGTCGCGATCCAGCCCTCACGGTCCAGGCGGAGGTGTTGCCAAGAAGGGTTATTCATCATTGCCAGGAATGACAGTAGCAGGGATTAAAAGTGCCCTAGTGCACATCGGGTAATTTCAGATCATGGGAGACTGTAGTCCCCATCTGTCGGTGAGATTGGTACCCATTGGTAAAAACAGACTCGGGAGCTGGTGAAGCCGTGATCGCTCAGCGTGCCAGGCTCTATCATAATACTTTTCGGAATGGTAGAGCGGCATTCGCGCTTTCCTGTCCCAATAAAAGCATGTCTAGCAGCAATTCTCAAAACAAATTCAGTTTGATTCTAAAGTAACAGAAACATTCAATGCTTTCGACGTATCGATTACTACCCTTTCCAGCAGAGACTTATATCCTTCTTTCAGGAAAATAAAATCTATAGTGTTAGACACCATGACTATGCCTCTAACATTCCCCATCTCATCTGTACGATTGATCGATTTACCGAAAGGTAGCACAGAGTAATCGATGTCTGCATGTCCGTAAGTGTCCGTTGCCGCTAGGGGGACGCAATCCAGGCTGCGGATCTGCTCAGGATCGCCCATCATGAGGCAAATTTCTTTTTGATTGAAATAGCTTCCAGCGGTCATTTGATAGGCATAAATATTATTGGTTACATAATTGCCGTCATCATTCTGTGCATACCAGAATACAGTATGATAGCCAGCTGGCAGGAAGGCATCAACTAGAGTGCGCACTGGTTCCCCATCCCACCAATTTGACACTTGCAACAATACATGTACAGCTTGCGGCAGGGTAAAGGGTATAGCTGTTGCTGGATTAAATGGGTTAGGGTAATTCTGCCCAAGTTGAAATTCGGCGGGCAAGGCTGGCATGTCTGTCATCGTTACGGTTACAGGCCCACTTTCAACGCGAACACCGGAAGAATCAATATCTATCAGTTTATAACTGTATTGGTGGCCTTCAGTAACAGCGAAGTCCGGGTAGACGTAATCGTGCCGGTTAGTTGTGGTGCCATGCCCCATTAAATCACTATTTGTTGTATATGAACTTAGCAGTGAGTACGCATCGCTTTCTTCTGATCTCTCTAATTCAAATCCTAGGTTTCTGTTTTCACTGGCTGTAGCCCAATTCAGCCGAACATGATCATATTGCACGCTAGCGGTAAATGAAATAAGTTCAATAGATGATATTCCCATGATATGAGTTGAGCCCGGTTGTCTATCCTTTGAAAGGATTGAGGACCAATTGCTAAAAATGAAATGTATGCCCACACTATCTAATGGATTGCCGTTGGCACCTTTAACAACAAAAGATAGACCCCGTTTCTCAGAGTGATCATCATCTGGATCTGCAAGGTAATCACAACTGGATATAACTATACATAAAACAGATCCTAAAATGCAGAATAACTTCGCCTTCATAATAAAATTCCTTGTTTATAATACATTTAACTGTCCTCCTGGAGCAGTGGCAGACCAAATCCATCTGCATATCCACGGTTGGCCCATCCAGCTCCCTCCTTCTCCTTAAGGAGAAGGCAAGGATGAGGGGAAAAGAGGGCAATGCATCTCCCCCCTCACCATTCCCTCTCCCAAGGCAGAGGGAATTTTAATCCGAACCCAATCATTCCCTCTTCAGCACGGCCTTATACCCGTACTGGATAATGTCCGCCTGACTGTCTTCCTGGATACGGCGGAAGACCAGCTCCACCGCTGCTCATAAGCCATCTCTTCCAGAAAGAGCGCAGCGACGATGATGCTGACAGGGGGCGTGACAGCCTGATGGGTCTCCGGCTCGAGCCTTTGAAGCCCCCGACGTATCCAGATGAGAAAGGCCGCCTAAAACAAGATAAGAACGACAACTGCCCGGAAGACTATGAACATCATCTAGCTGCCGGGAGCCGGGTTGAGTCGATGGGTGGCTATTATTGCGCCTGAAGAAGAGTTGTCAAGTAGCCGGGGAAATTGAAATTGTAGTAAAAACCAACGGTGATGGAGGTCTTATTCACGTCATCTCCATTGCCGACTTCTGGTTTGGCTGGATCAAATCCCGCATTATTCCAGTCGATCAGGCTGAATCCCAGTTCCACCCAGAGTTTCTTCCACACCGGCCTTCCTATGGTCAAATTAAAGGTTTGGATAGCCTCCGTATTGCCAGAAAAGCGCTCATAGGGTATTGAGTTATACTGGTCAGAGACCATCGTGTCGGTGTGCGCACCGCGTTTGGCATAGAGATAACTTACCATAAAATGGGAACCCCACCGAGGCAGAATATAGGACACGAACAGACTCTGGGCATGAGCGCCAATCCAGTGGCCCAAGGGATAGCCATGGCTGTAAAAATCATTAATGGGGAATCGGTGTCGGTTAATGCGATGATCGGTCCATGTAGCTTCGGCAGCCAGACAGTCATGATCGACAATAATCGACTGTAATTCAATCCCCCCCTGCCAGGCAAACCAATTACGGTTGGTCTTTTTGAATGTATCTTGCGGCCGCCATTCGTCCATTAGGAAAACGCCATAGAGCTTCAGGCTGGGATTGGGCCGCCAGGCCAGATCGGCGCTCATCTGCACATTGTCGGTGTCTCCCAGGTAGTGCTGGGCAGACCACAACGACATGAATGGCATCAGATAGATGGTTTCGATCCCCCTGCCCCCATATACAACTGTTTCCAACAGTCCCACAGCAAGTCCATCTATGGGACGCCACTCCAGACGGTGGGTGGCAATGTGTCTGTCCAGAAAAACACGCCTTATGCCATACAGGCTACTGTCAAGGTCAACACTCTGGCTTTGCAGACCACTGAAAAGATCCCCATGGAAATAGGAAAATTGCAGATTCTCATTGATCGCCCATTCAAAGCCGAACTGGGGATAGGTCGGCGGTTTAGCGGACCTGGTAAGGGAATGGAGGCCCGGCCCCCAGTTTTGGGAAAATTTGCCCAGCAGGGCCTTAAAGCCGCCGATTTCATAAGCCATTTTTACACTGGAATAGTCCGTATCGAACTCCTCCGGCGCACCGTTGGCGTGTTGGTGCCAGGAGAAACCCTGCTCAGGCGAGAAGCGATTGGGAAGGCCGCGCAGGCCGAAGAACCGCATATTGATCAGATCGGCTTGAAGGGTCCACCGGCCGTAAACCACCTCTCCCTGGACGCCCCAACCGGCAAAGGAGACCGGTTTCGCCTTTCCCTGCCAAATACCCCCCGTTGACCGGTGAATGCCAAAGAAGATGGGTTCAATTGCAATGTCCTGTCCCACGAGCTGGGTACTGGTGAGGATAACAACGAGGGGAAGGATGTTTTTAATCACGGATGATCCTCAACTATGATTACGGATAGTTTGCCAGTGGAATGAATGCGGATTACACCTGCAGCACCCCGAACCTGGGCGCCGGCATCCTGGTCTGATGGTCGCACAGTTCCAGGCAGCGGACGAGGGTATCGCGGGTCTCCTCGGGCATAATGATCTCGTCCACCCACATGCGTGCGACGGCGTAGCGGGGGGCGGAATGGATGCGGCAGTAGTGCCTCCCAAAGATCGGCTCGGCATCACTCATAGCAAATCTCTTCGCCATGCGCTCTGAGGCTCTCCACGTATAGCTCAATTGCTTCCCTGGCCATCTTAATGGCCTGCTCGATGCTGTCCCCATAGGTGACACAGCCTGGAAGGGATGGGACTAAGACCGTATATCCCCCTTCGGGTTCTTTTCGGAGCATGATGCGATAGTTAAGGACCCTCATATTATTACCTCGCCTGTTCTGTGGGGAGTCTTTCAATGAAGTTTACGGTAGGGTGAGTTGGCTCGCAAGGACACCCGTCGCGGTGCCATCTCGAATCGGCGGGGCGTACCGTGATACTCCCTTGCTGGTGCCGGGGTCGGCAATGCCAAACGCGGGATATTCCCTTGATGGCTTTTTCAAGCAGCCTGGTCATGGTTCATTCCCGTTTCACACTAATTTAAGGCAAAGTGATTTAGCCCGCAAGATAGGCGACCCATGCCGGGCAATGGTCACGGCCTTGATACAGAAGCAGGGCATCCGTCGACTGACGGACACTGTAACCTACAATGCCAGCCATCCTTACTCCTTTACAAGAATAGAAGCTCCAGTTGCCAATAAGTTGCAGTATTAACGCAACAGCCTGCGCTGAAGCAATTCCTGCATATCCCTGCGGCCATCCAGTACACAATGAACGAACACGTCCTTCCCCACTACCTGGTAAACAATGCGAAAAGGCTTATAATGAACTTCCAGGTAATCATAAACGTCTATGGCTGTAAGTTCGGGCGGAACGTGCCCTCGGTCCGGGAACTCCTCAAGGCTCAGGCATACCTCTTTGATTTTCCCGATAAGCCTTTCCGCCATCAAGGGTGAATCATTTAGAGCAACATAACAATAGATATCAAACAGGTCCTCTTCGGCATCGGAAACAATATAGACTGTATGTTTCACGCCTGTTGATGGGTCTTGATACGCTCATCAAGATCTTCAAATACATACCTGACAGGTTTATATTTTCCCCGTTTGATATTTTGACCACTCTGGGCAAGCATTTTCAGCAGGGCCAGACTTTCCTGGGTGCCTTCATATGTGGCCAGATCCTGTACCACCACCTTTGCCTTGCCGTGTTGAGTTATCACCATCGTCTTCCGATTTTCGACGATATCTCGGATAATCTCCGACATGTGGGTTTTCAGATAGCTGATGGGTTTGATGGATTCGCTGGGCTTCATTATGACTCCGTCCTATTTGACCTAAATATGGTCAATATTTAGGCCAAATACAAGGCTTATTGTCCCCACTCTGCGGGCGGCGGCGT
This sequence comes from uncultured bacterium, assembly GCA_964621455.1. GTDB lineage: Bacteria > Fidelibacterota > Marinisomatia > SCGC-AAA003-L08 > TS1B11. The sequence goes on along the minus strand of CAZULW010000011.1, from coordinate 48,873 downwards.
AGCGGGGGTCGGACTTGGCGGGAGTGCCGATGGTGGTCATAAGAAAAAGTCGTGTCTAATCCTCCAGCACCTGCCCGGCATACCGGCGGACGCAGGCCAGGAATGCCTCCGGCACCTCCACCGGCTTGAGGTCCTGGTTGACGAAGGAGTGGACAGTATATCCCTCGGCGATGGGACGCTCCTCCCCATCCTTGTATACCCGGTAGGAAAGCTTGATCTTCACCTTCGGTTCGTCCTCCAGGCGGGTCTCGATGGTGAGCAGGTCCTCGTAGGTGGCGGGCCGGTAGTAGCGGCAGTGGCTTTCCACCACTGGCAGGAAGATACCCTCCCGCTCCAGCTGCTCGTAGGGGAAGTTGATACGCCTCAGAAAGGCACTCCGTGCGGCCTCGAAGAACTCATAGTACCGGCTGTAGTAGACCACGTTCATGCGGTCGGTGTGGGCGTAGATGACCCGCAGGCTGTGCCGGTGGGTGAGGTTCATTCCTCCCACTGGCCCAGGCGCTCGTAGTGGCTTATGCGGGCGGCGACCAGCTCATCCGGCGGCATATCCTTCAGTTCGGCCAGGGTTTCTATGAGGGCCGACTTCACCGTAGCGGCCACGGCGTCCACATCCCGGTGAGCGCCGCCCAGGGGCTCGGGCAGAGTGCGATCGCATACACCCATCTCCACCAGGTCCTGGGGGGTTACGCGCATGGCGTCGGCGGCCTCCTCTGCCTTGCTGGCGTCCCGGTAGAGGATCGAGGCGCACCCCTCGGGGCTGATGACGGAGAACCAGGTGTTCTCCAGCATGAGAAGGCGGTCGCACACCCCCATGCCCAGCGCGCCGCCGGAAGCCCCCTCGCCGATGACAATGACGATGATGGGCACCGGCAGGGTGGACATGACCATCAGGTTCCGGGCGATGGCCTCGGCCTGGCCCCGCTCCTCAGCGCCGATACCGGGGTAGGCGCCCGGCGTATCGATGAAGGAGATCACTGGTCGGCTGAACCTGGCAGCCAGGTTCATCAGGCGCAGGGCCTTGCGGTAGCCTTCCGGCCTGGGCATGCCGAAGTTGCGGAACAGGTTGTCCCGGGTGCCCCGGCCTTTCTGCTGGCCGATAATGACCACCTTCTCCTCGTCGATCTCGGCCAGACCGCCCACCACGGCCTTGTCGTCGGCGTAGTGGCGGTCTCCGTGCATCTCGAACCAGGAGCTGGTTATGCGTTCGACGTAATCCAGGGTGTAGGGACGCTCCGGATGCCGGGCCATCTGGACCCGCTGCCAGCGGGTGAGGTTCTTGTAAAAATCGGCCGCAGCCTTCTCCAGCTTGGCCTCCAGCCCCTCGATCTCCTTGCTCATGTCGATACCCCGCTCCAGGGCGGTGCGCTTGGTCGCCTCGATCCTCTCCTCCATCTCCTGGAGGGGCTTTTCAAAACTGAGTACGTATTTATTGGCCATCGGGTCGTAAGGTTATCACCACGAGAGGGTAGAATGCCAGTATGTTATACAAACCCGTATCTGGTAGTCCGGACAGGCCGGGGCGCGGCGAGCTGCCATCGCGAACCGCGCCTTAATTTCTCACTGTCATCGCGATCCGCCAGCCGGCGGAGTGGCGATCTCAACTTCCTGCCCCGAAGAGATTGCGACGTTGACCCTACTTCAGCAAATACTGCTTCCAGAACAGCACCGTGGCCTGGCGGTAGAAGTCGCTATTGGACTTCTTGCGGAAGCCGTGGCCCTCATCCTTGGCCAGCATGTACCACACCTGTCTCTCGTTCCGGCGGATCACTTCCACGATCTGCTGCGACTCGCTGGCCGGTACTCGCGGGTCATTGAGACCTTGGGCGATGAACATAGGCCTGGTGATCTTATGGGCGTTGGTAGTGGGCGAGATGCTGATCAGGAATTCGCGCATCTCTGGGTCTCGTTCATCGCCGTACTCGGCCCGGCGCAGGTCACGACGATAATCCTGGGTATTCTCCAGGAAAGTGACGAAGTTGCTGATGCCTACGATCTCAACACCGGTCTTCAGGCGGTGGTTGTAATGAGTCACGGAGGCCAGAACCATGTAACCGCCGTAGGAACCGCCGTATACGGCCACCCGCTGGTTGTCCAGCTCAGGTTGGGCCTCGATCCAGTCCAGCAGGGCGCCGATGTCCCGCACCGACTCCTCACGCTTGAAGCCGTTATCCAGCCTTACATAGGTCTTGCCATAGCCCGCCGAGCCCCGGACGTTAGGTGCCAGGACGGCAATCCCCATCTCGTTAATCCAGTACTGGAAGGTGGAGGAGAAGCCGGGACGATACTGGCTTTCCGGACCACCATGGATCTGGATGACAACTGGATAGGGCGGCTCCACGTGCCTGGGGCGGTAGTAGAAAGCGGGGATCATGCGCGGCTGGCCCTCCACCTCGTCGAAGGTGGGATAATGAATGAGCTCGGGGACCACGAAGCTGTCCGTCTGCAGACCCCCCACCTCACTGGTGGTCCAGCGGGTCAGCTTCCGCTTCGTGATATGCAGTGAATAAGTATCGCTGGGGGTCTGAGGTGTATTGAGCGTCAGGGCCAGTTCCTTGTCATCCGGGCTGAATTTCAGGCCGCCGATAAGGCCCACTGGCAACTCCGGCACCTTCAGAGCACGCCACCCCTTGATCTTCCTCAAGTACAGCTTGCTGATGCCGTCCTCGTTGGTGACAAAGGCCAGGATATCCCCCTTGCGTGAAATCTCAAAGGCCCTCACATCCCAGGGAATGTCCCCGGTCAACACTGTAGATTCACCGCTGCTCAGGTTATAGTATCGCAGCCGCTGGAATTCGCTGCCCTCGTCCGATGTGTAGTAGATGCCCTGGCCGTCTTTAGCCCATACGCCACCGCCGTAGGCGATCTTTTCCTTCGAAGGGTTCAGCTGCGTCAGCTCAGCGGTTTCCAGATCCAGTAGGTTTACATAGGACTCGTTGATGGAGACGTAATTCAACACCATTAGCTTGCTATCAGCAGGGGACCAGTCTACTGGAATCCAGAATCCCCCTTCGGTAAGGACAGCCTGCGCTGCCTCGGGCTGCTCTACCGATGCGATGTATATATCCCGGTCGGTGCCGTTGCGGGCGGTGCTGTAATAGGCAAAGCAGTCACCCTTGTTTGACCACAGTGGGCCGCCGTTGCGGGAGACGCCATCGGTGAGCATAGTATACTGGCCGGTAGCCAGATCAAAGTGGAAGACCTGGTAGAACTCGCTGCCTCCTACGTCCTTAGTGAAGAGGAACCCGGCCTTCTGTCCGTGAGGCCGGATGACCGCGCCGCCTACCGGCTCGTTGAAGAAAGTAAGCTGGCGCCGGGCACCACCGGGGCGCTCCACGTAATGAATCTGGCTGGTCTCGCCGAAGCGCGTGACCACGTAAAGACCCTTGCCATCAGGGTGCCAGCCGGTGAAGCCCGCCGAGCGGACGTTCTGGTACTGGAGCATGTGCTCCACTACCTGCTGCGGTATCTCGGGGATGTCTTCCAGGACCAGGTTGCCCACCTCCCGGCGCTCCACCTGCGCAAGGGCGGGGGCCGCGAGGACGGCTGCCAGAACAACGGCACAGATCGTGGGTGTTACTTTTCTCATGGGATGGCTCCTTCGAGTTTTATTATAACATGATTCGCAATATTGAAAATTTATGCAATTAGATAAATGAGTATGGTCCGTACGGTTATTACGCGACTATCGCCAGCAAACCATCCCTGAATACCTGAAAACTCTTTGATCGGTTACGCTGTGGGTCCATATGTAGTGATATCTCCCGCGCGGCTGCAACCTTTGGTAAACCGCCGGGGTAGTAACCCCTATTCTGAAGAACCCTCTCCAGCGCTTCCCACGTACCACCTCTGATGGCATCAGGATCCCGGTACCGGGGTCTATGCCCCAGACTTAATGGGATACGAGGATATGCACCGGCCAGTGCTTTCACGTCACCGAAGAACCACGCTTCCAACTCCTCAATAGCTAAGCGATTTATCACCTTAAAACTTCCGCCTCTCCCTGCCATAGACTTAGTAATTAAACCAGCCCTGCTGGCGATATTTTCTAATCGACCTTTAGAATCAACACAGTCAGCAGAATCTAAATCCATTAAAATCACAATATACCAGTCATCAGGTATCCAGTGCCTGTAACCTGCGAGACGCCCGGGCAATTTCGCAAGCAAATCTGGTTTGCCTTGGTGCGCATGAATATTAAACGTAATATCGAAGCCTAGGATTTTGGGTGCTAAATTCTGCAGGGCTGCTTCTGCAGACAGTTCCTCAACCAAAAATTCAATATGCATCAAGGGTTGCTTTGTTTCCCAATCCCACTAGGGAACTTGCTTAGGACCGCCAGCAGCAGTCAAGGGGTCCCCAACCTCGAAATGCCCCTCCACCCATAGATGCCCAAGCTGTGCGCCTTCGTTTATAAATTCATTTATCCCTTTCATTTCAGAGGATCGTTTTGCCTGGGTATAGCCTTTTTCATCACGATATAGTACCCACAGTTCTTTGGGCCTTAGCCCATTAACAAAGAACGGCGAGTGTGTGGTAATCATAAGCTGAGAACGCGCGGATGCCATCCTGCATTCTTCCGCAAGTTCCGGTAATAACCTGGGATGAAGATGATTTTCAGGCTCCTCGATGCCAATCAGCTGAGGAGGATCGGGATCATATAGAACAGTTAGATATGCTAGCATTTTTAAGGTACCATCAGATGCGAACCTCGCCAAGATAGGTCTCGCAAATGGAGCATCCTTGATTTGTAGAAGAAGCCGGCCATCTGCCAGGAGTTGTGTTTCAACTTTTTCAAGACGCGGCACACGCCGAGACAATGTGTTAAGAATTTGATTCAGACGGTCCACATGCTGTTCCTTCAAGAACTGAATAACATTTGGAAGATTATCACCCTTAGGAGATAATCTCTCTTGTGGTCCCGCCTCAGGAATGCCCCTGGTACTATCAGCTGTCAGATACGATAAGTACCAGCCGGTAATGAATCGCCGTAAGGCACTTACACGAGGGTGTTTAGCAAACTGGCCCAAGGTGTTGACGGCGAGCATCTCAGGGGAATCCAGTTGCTCATCTCCTCGCACATCTTTCTCGTCCGGCATTTCCCCAGTTACCACTTGGCCCGCACCCTTCCTGAAATCAAGGAATTTAAATGGTCTGCCCCGAATGGCTCGCCTCCATTGAAGCCACTCCTCTGCCACATAAGGTCCTTTCTGCTCCTCGTTAATTGCCAAATGATAGGTTACTAGGGGCAGATCTGGACTTTCCCGATATTTGATTTCAAAGACAATAGGACCCTCGGTCCCTCGTGTACGAAGCTCCTTAAATCTCCCACGACGATCCCAGGCCTTTCGAAGTCCAAGCAAAAAGCACTCCGATAAAAATGCAAATACATCAAATATAGTGGACTTGCCACTCCCATTCGGTCCCAGAAATACTGTCAACGGTGATATATTTTTCAATTCCAAGTCCTGCAGTGCCCGGTAGTTTTTTATGCGCAGGTACTCAATGCGAGGGATGAATTGCTTTGGCGCTACATGTTTAATCATGTTTGGACCTCTAGTAAATGAGATCAAATTTAAGTACCGGTTCTATACGATTTTATATTATTGCTGTTTTTGCATTAGCATGGATTATATCCGAAACAGCGCCTTCAGGAGAATCTCCAGGTCGAAGGTGAGGGACTGGTGCTGGAGGTAGTAGTGTTGGTAGCTTTTGACCACCTCCGGCTCGTCGATCCGCCGGCTGGCGGACTGCCGCAGCTGGGCAATCCCCGTCACGCCCGGTTTGAAGAGAAGGCGGGGGTCCGACTCTTTGGCAAGGACCAGCTCACCCCCCACAAAGCTAAGGTCGCCCCTGAAGATAGACCACAGCAGGGGTAGTCGTCGTACCATCTGCCCACCCCCCCGCAGCAGCCGAACGCTTACCTGACCACCGCCTACCGTCCAGATGCTGTGGCGTTCCAGGCCGTAGACAAGCACCAGGAGGGGCATAAGCAGTAGCAGTGGCAGTAGCAGTAGTCCTGAGACCAGGATATCGAAAAGGCGCTTGGACAGGAGGTGAAAGCGGTGATAGAGGGTGGCCTCCACGCTGACAAACGGCAGGTTGCCGATATACTCAACGTTGGCCTTGCCCAGCATCACCTCGTCCTCGTGGGGCACAATGCGGAACAGGAGCGGTAGATCGCGGGTCTGCTCCAGAATGGCCATGAGTCGCTGGTTGGTGAAGCTTTCCCCGGCGACGATCACCTCCTGGAAGCGGTGCCGGCCCGCCAGATCCCGCAGCTCATCGGTCCGTCCCAGGCAGGGCAGCGGGGTATCGTTATCCCCTGTTATTGAGGTGGGTCCGTCATCTACAAAGCCCAGGAGGTCGATGCCGGTATCCGGCCGTCGCAGCAGCAGACCGGCGATACGCCGGCCTTCAGTGCCGGCCCCGAGGATAACGGCCCGCCGGGAAAAAATGGAGGGCCGCTGGGCGCGGTAGCTGTCACCAACCTTGTGTGTGGCCCGGCGCAGGTGCACCACCAACCGCCACCCGGGCAGCAGCGCCGCCACCAGAGCCGACGCCAAAACCAGCACCAGCCGGGAATAGGCCACCTCTCGGTACAGATAGGTCAGTGTGGCGATAACCAGGAACCCCACCAGGGATGCGATCAGCGCCCGGCTGTAGCTGAGAACATACCGCCCGTAGATCTGAAACAGCCCGCCGATGCCCAGCCACAACACCGCGTACACTGCCACTACCGGCACATACAGGATCAGCATCTCCCGGGTGCGGAAGTGGGGATCGGGCAGGAACCGGACACAGATCATGGCGAAAAAGGCGGCCCCGATGACCAGGGTGTCGAAAATAAGTGAGGAGAAAGTGGCCAGGGAGCTGCGGATGTAGGCCAGCCAGGCCCTCAATGCAATACCAAGACGAATGAACGACCGGGTGATAACTCCTCCCGAGAGGGAATCGTACTTGTGGGAGAATGTTACCATGGCCTCATGAAATACCAGCAGATTATCAAAGGGGGCAGTTTTGACGCTCTCCCCCTTGTAATGGACGATTTGGGTCGCCGGGTGGTACCTCACCTCGTAGCCCGCCTGGTGGATACGGTAGCAATAATCCAGGTCCTCTCCGAAAAGGAAAAAGGCCTCGTCCATGGGGCCTACTTCCTCAATTACCCGCCGGGTTATACACATACACGATCCACTGACCGCATCCACGGTATGAGTCTGATCAGGATCCAGATAAGTTAGGTTATACTGTCCAAACAGCCTGCTTTTAGGAAAGAGCCGGGCCAAACCCAGGAGGCGTGTAAAGGCTACCCATGGACGGGGGAAGCTTCGCTTGCACGCCTGCTGCAGACTTCCATCGCTGTTCAGGATTTTCGGCCCCACACATCCCACGTCAGGATGTTCACGCAAGTAGTCGACCAGGACCTGAAGGGTCTGTTCTTCCAGGATGGTATCGGGGTTGAGGACCAGGACCATCTCTCCGCTGGAGGCAGCGATACCCTGATTTGCTGCGGCAGCAAAGCCCCGGTTTTCGCTATTCTGAATCACCAGCACCTGGGGGAACCGCCGCTGCACCATCTCGACCGTGCCGTCATAGGAGTTGTTATCAACCAGGATGGTCTCAACACGGCCGGTGAAGTGGGAGCGACTCAGCGAAGTCAGGCACTGCTTGACGAAATCGCGGACGTTGTAGCTGACCACGACGACGGAGATGATCATGGCTAGGTCTTGCCTTTGTCCTCCCCCCTGGACCCAAACAATTTCCGGCGTATGACTTTCACGATCCTGGACAATCTCAGGCGGGGGACCATCCAGACGGCCTCGTAAATGATCCCCTTGGACATCTTGGAAGCACCTTCGGTGCGGTCCACGAAAACGATGGGGGATTCCTTGATGTGGTATCCCCGGTTATAGGCCCGGAAAGTGGTCTCGATCTGGAAGGCGTAACCCTCGGACTTGATGGTGGGGATATCCAGGTTGGCTAATACTTCCCGGCGCCAGCACTTATAGCCCCCCGTAAGGTCCCAGACCGGGACACCGGTAATGACTTTGGCATAAATGTTGGCGGACCAGCTGAGGATCAGGCGGCTCAGGGGCCAGTTGACCACGTTCACCCCCCTGAAATACCGGCTGCCGATAACCAGATCGCAGTCCCGGAGCAAGCTGAGGAGTTCCGGTATCTGGTCGGGGTCGTGGGATAGATCGGCGTCCATCTGGATGATGGCGTTATAATTTCTTTTCAGGGCCCAGGTGAAGCCGATGCAATAGGCGGTGCCCAGCCCGAGCTTGCTGGGCCGCTGGATGAGTTGTATCCAGCCGTCCTCCGCTGCCCGCTCCTTAACATATGCGCCGGTGCCGTCAGGAGAATTATCGTCCACTACCAGTACATGGGCTTCAGGATTCACTCCATGGATTCGGGTCAGAAGGGTTTCGATGTTCTCCCGTTCATTATAAGTAGGGGTGATAATCAGGGTCTTCATACGTTCCGGTGATCCAGCCATTGTTCAACCGGTGGGAAAGGCCTGGGACAAGGCTTCTGAGAGGGTAGCGTTTGTCACATTTAACTCTATTTTCATCTTGCTGCAGATCAAGCCACTCTTCAGAGGTCGCGGCGCCAGTTGATCCAGCTCCTTTGTAGCGATGGGTGCCATGCCCTCAACGGGCAGGTCGAAATGCCGGGCAATCTTCAGGGCGAATTCATAGCGGCTGGCGAATTCCAACCCCCCGTAATGGTACAGTCCTGTGGCCCCCTGTTCAAGGGCTTTCCCGATGGCCTCTGCCAGGTGAGTGGTAAGGGTGGGGTTATTAATCTGGTCGTTCACCACGCGAATTGCCTTACCTTCCTTCAATGAGTTTACCACCCAGCGAACGAAGCTGGCTCGTGATTCGAGGTCGGGCCCGAAGAGCACATTTGCCCTGACGACCAGGTGGCGGTCGCTCTCGAGCACCAGCCGCTCGGCCTCCAGTTTCGTCCGGCCGTATACACATAAAGGTGCGGTCTTATCCTCTTCCAGGTACGGCCCGACCGTGCCGTCGAAGACATAATCGGTGCTCACCTGCACCAGGCTGGCGCCGACTTCCACTCCGGCGGCCAGCAGGTGCTCCACTCCTGCTGTATTCACCCGCCGGGCCTTTTCCGGCTCCCGCTCGTTGCCGTCCACGTTGGTAAAGGCGGCGGCGTTGACAATGAACCGGGGCTTGTAGGACCGAACCGTTTTTTTTACCTGGTCCCAGTCCGTAATATCGCAGGGTGTTATGCCGGAGCCCCCAGGTTCCAGGTCCGTGAGCAGCAGCTCCATTGCAGGTGACAGCACCCCTGCCAGGGCCTGCCCCAGTTGCCCCATGGCACCCGTGATAAGTACTCTGATGGGCACCTAAAGTTTCGCTCCCCGGTTCTTGAACTGCTCCAGCCGCTGCAGCAGATCCGGTTCATCCAGGGCGAGGATTTCCACCGCCAGGACAGCGGCGTTGATCGCTCCGGCCTTTCCCACGCTCACAGTAGCCACCGGCACACCTTTGGGCATCTGCACTGTCGAGAGCAGGGCATCCAGCCCATTGGATATACCACCCGGCAGGGGCACGCCGATCACCGGCAGAGTGGAGTGGGCCTTCACCGCCCCTGCCAGGTGCGCCGCCATGCCCGCCCCGGCGATGAGCACACCGAACCCGTTCTCCCTGGCTGCGGCGGCAAACCGGGCCACCTGGTCGGGGTTGCGATGGGCCGAAAGAATGTGAACTTCGTAGGGCACCTGGAAATGGTCCAGATACGGCAGCGCCGCCTCCATTACCGGCCGGTCGGTCTCGCTGCCCATGAGGATGGCTACCTTTCTCATAATCTACACCTCGTCATGTCACTCTGTTACTCCGTAGTTGGACTTTGGATGTCGCTGGTTTTTCGAAGGTATGAAATGTGCGACCGATGACTTCCTGCTGCCGAATAAGCAACGCCTTGGGCCCGCCCGGATTAAAGATAACGCCGGTAATGAAATAAATGCGGTTTTGCTCGCTGTCACGGAATACATAGGTGAAGAATGGACCCCCGGCGGTCTGAGTGCGGTGCCCCCAGACGCCCCGCAGAATAAAGATGGTGTGGCCATTTTCATCGCCCAGATCGGTGCTGCGAAAGAGGGAGTCGATGTAAATATCGGCGAATAGTGAATCCGCAATGTACTCCATGTGCCGCCAGGTCCAATCCTGGCTAATGGTCACGGTATCTGCCTGTTCCACCCAATGAATCGCCAACCAGCGGTAGGGATAGCCCCGCCCCAACCAGACGAAGTTGCTGTCAGGCTTTTCGTTGATGGGGATGTAGTCATGCTGGATACGCAACCGCCAGTCGTATTTCTCTTCCAGTTCCCGGGCCAGCTTCTTCTGCTCCCGGTGCCGGTACATGGCCCGGTGCTGTCGGATGCGCAGCTGCTGTTCGAACTGATCGAATATCCAGGTGCGCAGGCGGGACAGCTCCTCCTGAGCGTGGATAGCGTCCAGGGCTGAGAGACCCATGAAAATCTGTCCCCGGGCCAGGAAGTCGCTGGTGACATAAATGGGATTGCCACCTTGCATGGCTTCCGCCACCCGTTCTTCACCAAGTATCTTCCGGATAAGGATATCTCCGGTGGAATCGGCCGGGTTGGACAGGGACGCGATCACCAGGCTTTTGTAGCGCCGGAAGGTCTCAAACTCGGCCGGTGTGGCCCACCTGACCTTAAAGTACGGCTCCGGCGCCGGTGTGGCCATAGTGCGGCCGAAAACATCCTCCAGCAGCGGCTGCAGCAGGGGTCGATCTTCATCGGAGGCCAGGATGACCAGCACGTCCTCCTGGCCGAGAACCGGCGGTATATAGCCGCAGTGGACGAGCAGGAGACCCCCCAGGGCCATAAGCAGCCAGGCTCGAAACGTAGCTTTCGATATGCAAGCCAAGAACACTATATCTCCAAATTACTAAATCCCGTTGCCTCGCCTGCGGCATTTCCACATGAATAGAGGACGCGATCCCGGCGCCGATTCCGCGCTGAATCGGCCCAATTTCAAAGGGTATAAGTTGTTATCTACTGCAACCCAGGCATAGAGAAATTATCGTCCAGTTCCCTTCAGCGCAAACCCCTGTTACCTGGCGCCTCATTCTTCTACCAGCAGGAAGTTGGCAAACCGCTTCTCAATGGAGACATCCCGTACCCTGATGCGCACTTCCTGCCCCAGTTGGAGCACCTGCTTGAAACGACGCCCCTGGAGGGCGTAGAGACTCTCATCGAAAGTGTAATCATCGCCCTCAAGCCAGTCGACGCTGATGAAGCCATCCACCAGGAACTCCCTGATCTGGACGAAGAGACCCTTGGGGATCACCCCCGAGACGATGCCGTCGAAGGTCTTGCCGATCTGGGTTGCCAGGAAGCGCAGCTCTTTCAGGCGGCTGTAGGCCCGCTCGGCTTCCAACGCCACCAGCTCTCGTTCGGTACATTGATGCGCCACCTTCTGCAGGGCTTTTTCGGAGATGGTCCAGGGCGCTTTGGGGGCCGTCAGATGCTCAATTACCAGCCGGTGTGCGACCAGGTCAGAGTAGCGGCGGATAGGCGAAGTGAAATGGGCGTAGGCTGGAAAGGCCAGGCCGAAATGCCCCCGGTTCGAGGCCGAGTAGGCCGCCTTGGCCATCGAGCGCAGGGTGATGGTCTCGATCAGGTCGCGGTAGGGGGAATCCTCCATGGCCAGCAGGAGGTCCCGCACTTCCTTGCTGGTGACCTGTCCGGCGGCTCCAGCCAGACGGGCGTCTCTGCTTGGCAGGCCTGGCAGGTTTAATCGTCTCAGCAACGATGACAGCTTAGCAATTTGCTCCTGCCCCGGCTCATCGTGGATGCGGTAGATAAACGGCCGGCGCGGCTTCCCCCTGGGGATGCGCTCGGCCACCATCCGATTGGCCAGCAACATGCACTCCTCCACGATCCGGTGGCTGTCCAGGCGCTGGGAAGGGTGGATGATATGCGGCACGCCGTAATCGTCCAACTTGAACAGAGGCTCGGGGATGTCAAAGTCCACGCTGCCCTGCTCCACACGATCCCGGTAGAGGTGCTGGGTGAGTTTCTTCAGCGCCGCCAGGAACGGATGCCACCGGCCCTTGCCTTGCTCGAGAATCTCGTGAACCTCGCTGTAGGTGAAGCGGCGGTGGCTGCGGATGAGGGTCCGGGCGAACCTGACATCGCGCACCTCTGCACCTTCACTCAGGCTGGTCAGCACCGAGACAGCCAGGCGGTCTTCGTCGGGCTTGAGTGAACAGAAGTTGCTGGAAAGGATATGGGGCAGCATGGGGACCACCCCCTCGGTGAAATAGATGCTGTTCCCCCGCTGGAAGGCCTCGGCGTCGGCGGCGCTGCCGGGAGGCACAAACAGGGATACATCGGCGATGTGGACACCCAATTCCCAGCCGCCATCTTTCCGAGACTCTAAGGAGATGGCGTCGTCAAAGTCCCTCGCGGCGGCGGGGTCGATGGTCACCACGGTGAGGGCGCGGAGGTCCAGGCGGTCGTGACCGGGGCCGATTTTTATGCGCTCGGCCCGCCGGGTCGCTTCCTCCTCCACCGCCGCTGGAAATTCGGGCTCCAGATCGAACTGCCGGAGCACGAACTTGAAGTCGGTTAGGGGATCATCCGGGGAGCCGATGATTTCCTGCACCCTGGCCCTGATGGGCCCCCAGCCGTCGCCCCAATCGGTTATCTGGGCATAGACCAGAGCGCCGACATTCTCCTTTTTGATGCCGGCGGGCTCCAGGCGCACGGCCCGGTTGGCAAAGGGTTCGGATAGGGCCAGTTCGTACTTTCCCTGAACCCACTCCACTGCCCCTACCAGCGATGACCGGCCACGCTTGAGAACTTTCGTAACCCGTCCCCGGGGACCTCGTCCGAGTTTCTCCTTACCCAGTGCAATGCGCACCAGGTCGCCGGATGCGGCACCACCAATGTCCCGGATCCCGATGAAGACGTCATCCATCCCCTCGACGGCGACGAAACCAAAGCCCCGGTGGGTCAATTCCAGGACGCCTTCCACCCCCTGAGCCGGGCCGGCGTAGGCCAGGCGGCCGCCCCCCTGGAGGGTAATTATGCCCTCCCGGACGAGGTTGTTCAACAGGCGGCGAAAAGCGGTATACTGATGCTCCTTCACCCCCAGCCGTCGGGCCAGGTCCTTCCGGCGATAGGCACGCCCCTGCCTGGATTTCAGAAAGTCCAGGATTTCTTCCCTGGTCACAACTCACCGTCCTTTGCCATAGACAAGAAATTTACCAGTCGCAAATGTATTTTCCCGGTCCGAAATATATCGTCCCGGTTCCAAGCGAAGTCGAGCTGGATTAGGTTCTGTCCCGCCCTGAGTACCAGCCCGACTCCCGCTGCGGCAAGCCAGTCGACCTCTGCCAGGCGCCCAGCGTCGAGAAACAGGTGGAGCCGGGTAGCGGGGCCGGTCCTGAAGCGCAGCTCGGTCCGGCAAACTACGCCCCAGGGGGCAAGGAACTGGTCTTCCCGGTACCCGCGGAGGGTAGCGCTGCCGCCGAAGCGCCCGAAATCGGCCAGCTGCGGCGTGAAATCGAAGGAGGCCAATCCCATGGCTTGCACTTCCTGGGCCAGCGTCAGGCGCGCGATGCTGCCTACCCAGGTCGCCTTGAGCTGCCCCTGACCCAGGGCTGCCCGGGGACTCACCACGACGCCGGTCACCGTACCACCCTCCAGGGCCAGACTTACCCGAAAGCCCCGGCTGGGGTTTACCGGGTGATCGAGGGTCTGGCGCTGAAGGGCCAGGTTGACATTCCGGAGGTGATAGGGAACCAGCCCCCGGTTTCGACCATGGGGGGTAACCTGGAGGTTCCGCATACCCACTCCCAGGGCGGCACTCCAACCCTGCTCCGGCAAAGATGTCATCTGCACCTTCACATCCCGTTGCAGGTAGAGGGTGTCTCGCAGGTCCTGGTAAAACGAGACCTGGGCTCCCAGCGGCAGCAGGGGGAGACGTGGCTCGGCATAGGCCAGGTTGATGGTCTGGGTAACGGGGCTCAGACGCCGCCAGTGAACGCGGAGATACCGGAGGGTGCCCATGAAGTTCGGCAGGTCCAGGATCACTTCCCCAACCAACCGGCCCGTCTGACCGCCGGACAGGCCTGCCCGGTCTCCCTGTTCATCGTACGCCGCCAGTACCTGCACCGTCTTCCGGGACACATCCTCCAGATTATACAGGATGCCGTATCCCTCTTCCCGCCCAAAATACGACTTCCTCACTACCCGCCAGGCGGGCTGTCCCGCGCTTGGCAGGAAGCCTCCCGGAGGTGGATCGGCGACTCGCAGGAAGGTGATGAGCTCCGGCTGCCCGGCGCCTTCGCTGTCATGAGCCACCACCGTATCCGGCGGCGGGACCGGGACACCCTCACCCTGGAAATTCAGGTTGAGCCTGACTTCCGACTCCTCTCCCAAAACCGCCCTTTCCAGCCGGTAGACCGACCCCAGCCGTCCCCGGTAGCCCTCATTCACCAGCCGATCGGTGAGGACAGGGATCACCTCCTGGATCGAGGGGACCCGCAATACCGTATCGGGGAGGACAACCTCCACAACCTGACTCCTCAAAGGCAGGAGCAGGCAGCCCCACACCAGGATGATGGCAGGAGGTCTCAAAACTGGGTCCTGATCTCCATGTTAGCGTTGGTGAATGGGGCACGTCCGGCCTCCCGCCGCGAGAACAGGGTAAGCGTGAGCAGCAGGTTGCGGGAGAGGTGAAGCTGCCCGCTGGCCCGTATCCGCCGCGACCGGCCGGCGGGAAAGCCTTCGGCCAGGAGGTATGGGATGGCCGTCTCCCGGCTGGCGGCTACGTAGAACTGTTCCAGGTCTACCCGCAGGCGACCCCTGGAACCCACGACGCGCTGCAAACCCGCGCCATAGGTGACAGTGCGTACCTGCAAATCATCCAGCTCCCGATCCACTTCCTGCTGCCAGTTACCGGTCAGGCTGGCAGTGAGCCGTTCTCCTGCGGTTCCTGACACGGTGCCCTTGCCCTGCCACTTTAAGATATCATGGCAGCGGAGTGACGATACCACAGACTGGAGTAATCTATGCTCATGGGTCAGCCGCAATTCCAGATTGACATTCCGCCCTCCCACTTGATAACGGGTCACCCTCCCCAGGTCAGCGAAGGACTGTTCCAGGGCTTCCCCGAGGAGAACCCCTGCGCCTGTTCCGCCAATATTCTCCCTGTTCAACCTTATCAACCGCACAAGACGCAGTTTGTATTGGGGGCGCCGGGGCCGCGCCTGGAGAGCGATATCCAGCTGCAGCCGGGACTGGACATTGACAGCAGCGGTGTCATCCAGGGCCGGCCTGCGATAGGTTGCCAGGGAATGCCTCTCCGTCACGGCTGCCAGCCGTCCCTGGAGGATAAGCCGGGCTTCGTTAAAGTCCCTGGCCAGACTGAAGGGGAGCCGGATGCGGTTAAGGTCCGCCTGGAACCGGAACCGCGTTTTCACGGTATTGACCGGGCGCACCTCCCCCGCCGGGATAACGTACCGCATAAATGCGCCCGCCACATCAGGCACATAGACATCATAAACCGGGTCGTAGCGGTACTGCCCCAGACCCGCCCCAACGGAGTTGTAAATCACCGCCTTGGTCTCGGCGATGCTGCGCTCCAGCCGGTAGCGCAGGTCCAGCCACCAGGGCCTGCCCAACGGGCGATTCACCAGAGAGAGGCTCCCCATGAGATAGGAGAGGTCGTCCCGGTCGTCAGAGGCAGCCTTTTCATTGAAGGAAAGGGTGGTTTCCAGGCGGGTTCCCCTGGCTGTTGAGCGGCTCAGAGAGAGCAGCCAGAGGCGGGCCGTTTCGGTTAACCCTGACTGGAAGACATCCCGGCGGCGCTCGCGGCTGAGCGCTGCCCGCGTGCGCGGGGAAAATTCAGCCTGCACCCCGTATGTAACCTGCTCCACCTGATAACCGGAGGCCGCTTCCCGCTTCCGGTCCTCACCGTAGTAGCGCAGGAATGGCTTCAGCTGCTTGAATTGATACGCCACCTCACCATCGGTGATCCGCCACCAGCGTTTCCCTTTTTCGCGAGAAAGGAGTGTCTGTGTGAATTTGCCCGTAAGCGGCCTGGCGTCGTTCCCGGTCACACCCCAGCGCAGCCTGCCGGTCGTGACACTGTCCGCCTCGATGCGGCCTACTTGCGCGAAGACCCGCTGCTGTTCCGCCTCCTCCAGGAAGAGGTTGACCGTCTGCCAGTGATACCTCTCTGTCTGGCCGTCCAGGTCCCAATCCCGCTGAAACTCCACGGCATCCCACCGGCCCGGCGGCTGAAAGCCCCGACCCTTCCCCAGCCCGTCCAGCCGCACCCCGACACGCATCGAGCGGCCAGCCAGCGCCAGGGGCCTCGTCAGACTTTGGAGCTGCACGGCATAACCCGCATCCCGGTTGTCCTGGTCTTCCAGTGGTGAGTAGCGGTTCAGGTCCACGTTACTGACCCCCAGCTCGACCCTGGCAAGCCGTTCCGCGGACCTGCCATCCAGGTGCCAGCTGGCGAGCACCATGTCCTGCTTTCGGGGCAGCTTGAGTATCCGGAACGGCGCGTAGGAGGCGTTATATTGAGCCAGTTCCTCTGGCGGGACGTATTGGTAGACAACACGGTTCCCCGCCACCACCCGCCGGTACCGGCCCTGCTCGCCGACGTTGAAGAAGGCTACCGTGTACCCGCCCCGGCCCTCGCCTCGCCATTCGTAATGCCCGTCCTCCAGGTCGTCCACCAGGTCATAGTCTCCCGCTGAATCGGAGACAGCCGTCGAAATGGTGGCCTCCCGCTCCCGATCGCCAATACCCCGCAGGAGCTCCTGGTCCTCGGCGGAGAGGCTGAATTCCAGGTTGCTCTGGAGGTTATCCCGCTCGGTGAAGGTGGTAATAGTGAGACCGGACCGCTCGCCACGCCAGCCAGTGGACAAGTAGCCGGTAGTACGGCTGTACACCAGGTCGGTATACTCGAAGTCAACCACGATGCGGCTGTCGCTGCGGATGGTATGGCGAGGGGTGAAGTTGATCTCCGCCGTTGTATAATCCACGGTATAGTCCAGCCCTTCCCCACGCTGGAGCAGTTTTCCATTGAGCCATACCTTCTCCGTACCGGCAAGGACGATCAACGTCCGGGAGCCTTCGTGGGTGGTGAGACCGTACGGCCCCTGGCGTCCGTCCTGCCCCTGGATACGCTGACTGCGAAACCTCCCAGGACTGCCGGCCAGCGCGCCTTCCACTTGCCAGCCCTCGCCCTGGAACCGGACGCGCATCCCTTCCAGTTTACGCTCAAACGAGGATAGGCGACCCCCCTGACATTTCAGGACGAAGTCACCAACCTCCACACCACCCCAGCGGCTGTTGAGAGCCAGCCTTACCTGATCCAGCTCATTGAGAGTACGGGTATCTCCCTCGGGCTGGATAGGAAGGTTCTGGTCTGTGAGGCTGCCGTTGATGAAAACGCCCTGGGCCAGCTCCCCCTGGAGCCTAATGTTAAGCCCCCCGCTGAGATTCACACCGCGACCGGTTGTCAAGGTCAGACTCCGGAACAGGCTGCCGGAAGTCACCAGCCGATCACCCGCGGAGTAACCACCGGACGGCTGCGGCCGTAAGGACCGGACAGGTTGTGACGATGCAATCGAATCCAACACCATCTGGTCGAGGGGCGGCAGGTAGCGCCAGGCCGGGCCCAGCACTGTAACCGGTAGCCCACCCAGCGCCCGGTAACGCACCGCCACCCGTCGCTGACCTTCAATGGGGCCTGCCCAACGGATTATTCCCGTTATCGGCTCAAGGCGAACCAGGGACGTATCCAGCATCTCTCCCCCCAGGTCGTAGACCTCCCAGCTGGCCTCAATGACCGGGGTGAAGGAGAGGGTGTCTACTTTGTGTGCGGGGGTAAAGCTGAGAGTGTCCCGGTGGATGACCACCTGTGCCTGCAGGCAGCTCACCAGCACCACCACCACCAGCGGTAATCTAGGGGACGCGATGGAATACACGGAGGATGCCGGCCTGATCAAGTCCATATAGGGCAGGGGACCGATAGGCCAGGCCAACAATACCAGTGGTGCCGGGCAGAGGCGTTACCCGACCGTTCGCCGGATTCACCTGAAGAAGTTCTTCTCCAGTGGCCAGCAGGAGCAGCTCCTCCACCCAGACCATGGCCAGAACTGGTCGTTCCCACCGCAGCGGCAGACGGCGGTCGAGCTGACCGCTGAGGTAGAACAGACAGATGACAGCATCGAAGGGATCCAATACGGCTACAGCGGTGGGTGATTCGGCCAGGAGGGTTGGATGGAGCACCGCCGCCGCTCCACTGGCTTCATCGGCAACCACGTCCACCAGAATACCACTATCGTCATACAGGAAAATGCCGGCACGGTTCTCGAAGGCAACCCAGAACCGCTGGCGCGCGTCCCGGATGAGGGCCTCAGGCAGCCGGTCACCGGGCAGGGGTGTGGTAGCCACCGGATTCAACCGGGTATCAAGGCGTATGATCTGATGCCTGCCCTGATCCAGAACGAAGACGGAGTTCTCGGCCACCGCCAGGTCGCGGGGCAGGTCAAGCGACAGGACGCCGGTGCCCCAGCCACCGTACCGCTGACGCAGCCGTCCGCTGGCATCGGCGGCCAGGACTTCCAGGCTGAGGCCGTTGAGAAAGTAAAAACCGTCATCCCAGGGAGCGGCCACCACCCGCATCAGGCCATCGGAAGGTATCGCCAGCGGTATCGGAGCGAATTCAATCCACTCCTGGGCGGCGGCCCCGGAGCCCGGTGCTGTCAGCCAGGCCGCAAGCAGGATCGCAGGCAGGCGCGTGGGAGACGGGATGGCAGGCCTTCCTACGAAGTGTCGGCTTTGCTGCGCCGCGGCAGCCAATAGAGGAGGTACCCCCCGATCCCGACTATGATGATCCCGATGAACTGAGCACCCGTCAGACCTAAGGCATAATGCTCGTTAGTGCGGATGAACTCGATGAAGAACCGCTCTGTTCCCGCCAGGATCAGGTAGAGAGAAAAAATCTGCCCGTTAAACCCGGCCCTGGGACGATGCCGGTACAGGAAAGCGAAGATAACTGCTCCCAGAATGAACTCGTAAAGCTGGGTGGGATGCACCGCCAGCAGTCCCGGTTCAAACCCCGACAGGTCGATCCACGGGTACTGAGTCTGGAAGAAGTGATAGGTGGTGGGCGGCAACCCATTCTCAAATGACACACCCCAGGGCAGGTGCGTGGGGATACCATAATCGTCGCCCACGAGGAAACAGCCGAAGCGACCGATGGCATAGCCCAGGATGAGATAGGGAGCCAGCACGTCGGCGGTGGACAACCAGTCTACCTGCTTCCGCCGCAACAGGAGCGTGATCGCCAGCATACCCCCTACGAGGCCGCCGAAGAAGACCAGGCCGGCGCCGAAGTTCTGGATCCCGTCAGCGATGCGCGAGGGACTGAGTGTAAAAATGCCGGCGATCATGTCCCACAGGCCCGCCAGGTTAGCCCCGGCCCCGCGACCGATGTTTTCGATCAGGTAGTAGACCTTAGACCCCAGAATGCCGCCGATGGCAGCCCAGAAGACGATGTCCTGGGCCAGCTCCGGCGGCCAGCCCAGACGCTTGCCGTCTCGGTTAATCAGGACATAGGCGGTGACAAAGGCCACCACCAGCATGAACCCGTAGGAGGAAATGGTAAACGGGCCAAGACGGAGAAGTTCAGGATACATTAAAATTCCTTGTCCACGGTTAGTGCTGTTTTCCCTTGCTTACCCTACGGTTTGAATCCCCAGCACCAGTAAGTTATAAACGGTGTGGGTGTAAACGGTAATACCAAAGCCTCGATAAGCGAACAGCAGGCCCAAGATAATCCCTGCTACGCTCCGGTAGCCGAAGGAGTTCCAGGTAAATATCTCGCCGGCGGAGCCCACATAGTGAAAAAAGGAGAACAGCACCGCCGCCACCCCGATGGCCATTCCCCAGGCGATCTGCCGCTGCCAATCTATTACCCGGTGGAAGAACGTAGCCAGGCCGGTAATTAGCACCAGGCGGAAGACTCCTTCCTCATAAATACCCGCCCCCACTGCCAGGAACGCCTTCCGCAGGACGGTGTCGGAGGTGGTTACAATCATAAGCAGCCGGTCGGCTGCTGCCAGGAATACCAGCAGGAAGCCGGCCCATAGCAGGCTCTCGGCCAACATGCCCATCAGGAAAACACCGGCTACTTGGGTAGTGCCGTGCTTCTGGCGCTGCCACAGCCAGGCACCGACGACTCCGGCGGCAAAGAGAATCCCCATGATATGAGGGGTAGCCAACCCGAAAATCCCCAGCAGCTGCCTCAGGAGGACATCGGCCCCGTTGCGCAGCTGCGCCGCCGACTCCCAGTTGATCAACACTGCCAGTACCTCGTAAATCGCCACCAGCGGGAGAATGAATATCAGACTGTACCAGGGCGTCTGGGAAAGGTGGGGATAATCGCGCCAGGGGCTGCTCATGACGGGTTATAAGTTCCTGATTTCTGGTTCCTGGTTCCGAGTTTCAAGCTCGCCCGGCGTAGGCGACAGCCGTAGACGGGTTCCTGGTTCCGAGTTCCTGGTTTCGAGTTTCAAGCTCAAAGTACACGGCCACTAACAACGGACTACGGACAATCATCATTCAACATTCATCATTCAACATTGCCCCAGGCTCCCACACATCAGTCCGCCCGTATGAATCGGTAGTCATGCTCATCCTCGATAACCACTGCGCGCAGATTTTCACCCCGCCCCGGTGTCTCAATCAGGATCCATTTGGGATTGCGTGGGTTTACATACGGTCCTTCCTGGGTATGTCCCGTAATCAGGTAGCGTCCCCCAAAGTACTTGAGGAAAAGTGCATGGTCGGTATCATCTTCGGTGAAGATGAAGTGCCGATCCCAGACAATCTCTTCCACATCACCGTCATTTAGCCGCCTGCCCTGAGCTGCCAACCGCATCTGCTTTTCGGAAGTGAACCCCCCGTGGACGACTACGACATGGTCATCCAGATAGTATTGATCAACAAGGTTACAGATAAAGTCCTGGTGAGAGGTGGGAATCTTTTCCCTTCCGTCCCCACTGCCCGGTTCATCTGCGATCCTGTAGGATGCCAGGGTCTCCCTTCCGCCCTGGGAATACCAGCTTTCCAGTGGGACGCCTCCCCTGCTGAGCCAATTGGCGAACCAGAGGTCGTGGTTTCCCCGGATAAAAAAAACATTATCGGGCGAGTGTTCCCGCAGCTCGATCAGCCGGTCGATCAGCCTCCGGACCGAGCAGCCAGCATAGACGAAATGGTCGTTGTAATCCCCGACGAAAATGATCCTGTCAGCGGCCGGCTCATACCGGGCCTTCACGAGGATAGCTTCCACTCCCCGCCAGTTGCCGTGGAGATCGCCAACGATAATATAGCGCCGGTCAAACGCCATCCATGCACCACAAAATCTCACCAGCCCCCGCAAAGCATAGCACAACAGCGGTCAGGTGCAACGCCTTGTTAATGTTTCAGATACTCCCTTCAGCCTTTCTTTTCCAACAGGACAACACGACTGAGACTAATCTGGGAGCTATCAACTGCTTGAAAGCCATTCTGTTCGGCGACCGAAACGGTTATCTTAAAATCGTTTTCCGATACGTGTCCCTGTGGTTCCGCTACTAAAAATCTTCCAGCAGGTTTTAGCGTTTCACATATCTGAGAAAAAAAAGCGTCAACATTAGGAACTTCGTGGACAACAGCAAACGCAAGTGCAAAATCGATTTCTTCTTTAAGGTCACCCAAACCAAGAGAACTATCACGACATATGCGGGTTTCGATTATATCGGCCAACCCTGCTTTTCGTGCGCGTTTTTCAAGCGACTCAGTCATCTTCTCCTGCACATCCACACATATAGCCTTCCCACTTAGACCAACCAACTGGGCAAGTGGCAGACTGAAGAAACCCATGGCACAGCCAATATCCAGAACCTTCATACCTTCCTCGACGTATGGGCCAAGTATCTTTTTCGGATTCTGAGCCAGTTTTCTTACCGGACTGGCAAGCAGATAACCGACCCACACCGGACAGACATGTTCCGCCATCGATTCCTACCTTAATTGTCCGTACAAGCGTTCGCACTCATCAGGCATGAGATATCCGCGGAAAACGGTCGCTCTTCATTCTTCACTCTTCACTCTTAATTCTTAATTCTTCATTCAACATTTATCATTCAACATTCATCATTCCTTACGCTCCACTTCCATGATGGAGAGGAACGCCTCCTGGGGAATTTCCACCCGGCCCAGCTGCTTCATCCGTTTCTTGCCCGCTCTCTGCCGCTCCAGCAGCTTCCGCTTTCGAGTGATATCCCCGCCATAGCACTTGGCGGTGACATTCTTGCGCAGCGGCTTTACCGACGCCCGGGCGATCACCCGGCTGCCGATTGCCGCCTGGATCACTACCTCGAACTGCTGGCGGTGGATCACCTCCTTCAGCTTCCGGCACAGGGCCCGGCCCTGGGCGTTGGCATGGTCCTTATGTATGATGCTGCTCAAGGCATCCACCACTTCCCCGGCAATGAGAATGTCCAGCTTTTTCAGCTCGCCCGGCCGGTGACCGATGAACTCATAGTCGTAGGAAGCGTATCCCCGGCTCACCGATTTCAGCCGGTCGAAGAAGTCGTAGATCACTTCGGCAAGGGGCAGCTCATAGCCCAGCTGGACCTTGCTGGGCGAGAGGTAATGGGTATTCTTATAGCTGCCCCGCTTGTCCTGGCACAGTTTCATGACGCCGCCCAGGTAATCCGGCGGGGTAATGATTTCCGCCGCCACGTACGGTTCCCGGATTTGCCTGATAGCTCCAGTATGGGGCATATCCGCGGGACTGTCAACCCTGATCGTCTCGCCCTCGTCGGTGGTAACCACATACTCGACGTTGGGCGAGGTGGTAATCAGGTTAAGGTCGAACTCCCGCTCCAGCCGCTCCTGGACGATCTCCATGTGGAGCAGCCCCAGGAAGCCGCAGCGGAAGCCGAAGCCCAGGGCAGTGGACGTTTCGGGCACGTAGCTGAGCGAGGCATCGTTCAGTCGCAGCCGG
Source organism: uncultured bacterium (assembly GCA_964621455.1). GTDB lineage: Bacteria > Fidelibacterota > Marinisomatia > SCGC-AAA003-L08 > TS1B11. The sequence goes on along the minus strand of CAZULW010000011.1, from coordinate 25,795 downwards.
TCCAGAGAACTGCGCAGCAGCTCGTAGTCTTCCGAGGATATGGGGTAAAGCCCGGTGAATACCATAGGCTTAATGGGTTTGTAGCCGGGAAGGCGCTGAGTGGCCCGGGACCTGGCAGTGGTCAGGGTATCCCCTACTTCCAGGTAGGCCACGTCTTTTATCCCGGCGATAACGTATCCCACGTCCCCCGCCGTGAGCCGCTCCACCGGCTGGCGCTTCATCTTGAAGGTGCCGATTTCGTCAATTTCGTAGCGCCGGTCGTGGGCGAAGAACTCGGCGGTCATACCCTTCTCCAGGTAGCCGTCTACGATACGGACATAGGCGATGGCTCCGCGAAACGAATCGTAGGTGGAGTCAAAGACAAGCGCCCGGGTAGTGCCGTCAGGATCACCGCCGGGCGGTGGGATGCGCTCTACGATGACCTCCAGTATGGCTTCCACTCCCTCTCCCGTCTTGGCGCTGGCGATCAGGATGTCCGATTCCTCGCAGCCGATGAGGTCCAGGATCTGGGTCTTCACGTCGTCTATCCGGGCGTTGGGCAGGTCGGCCTTGTTGATAACCGGCACCAGCTGCAGATCGCTATCGATGGCCAGGTAGGCGTTGCTGACGGTCTGGGCCTCCACTCCCTGGGCCGCGTCCACCAGCAGCAGGGCCCCCTCGCAGGCGGCCAAACTCCGGGATACCTCGTAGGTGAAGTCCACGTGGCCGGGGGTGTCGATGAGGTTGAAGGTGTAATCCTTGCCATCGGTGTAGCGGTAGACCATCCGGATGGGGTGCGCCTTGATAGTGATCCCCCGCTCCCGCTCCAGGTCCATGTCGTCCAGCACCTGGGCCTGCATCTCCTTGGATGTCAGGGTGTGGGTCAGCTCCAGGAAGCGGTCGGCCAGGGTGGACTTCCCATGGTCGATGTGGGCGATGATGCAGAAGTTGCGTACGAGGGTACCGGCCATAGGTGGAAATTTAGGTGCCCTGGGAGAAGCTAACGAAGGGAAAAGAGGGCGGCTTGGGGCTGGGGACTAGAGGGGAAGTAGCAGTAGCAGTAGCAGTGGCAGTAAGCAGTAGGCAGTTGGCAGGGAAAAGAGAGGGAACCGCCGGGAGCAAAAGGGGAAGTAAGGACCGGCGAGGAATCCATACAAAACCCATACAAAATTCCTCATTTTTGAGTTTTCTCCCGACGGGAAGCCAGAATCTCCCTGCTGAAAAATATTTCCGCTCCAAAACCAGCGGCGGCAGAGGCCCTCTGGGCCCACGACGCAGGAACCAGGGGCCCATACGGGCAGTGCTCGCGGGGCGATAGCCTCGGCGTAGCCGCCTACGGCGAGCCTGGCGGCGGTATCATCATAGCGCCGGAATATAAGCCGGCGGCGGGAGCCTGTCGTTCGCGTCGTGCGTCTGGTGCGGGAAGGGTAGTAGTCAGTTGTCAGTGGTCCGTCTACGCCCCGCTACGCCGGACAAGTCAGTCGTCAGTTGCCTGAGGCGAGGGGCTTGAGGCTAGGAGCTTGGGACTTGGGGCTTGGGGCTTGGGGGAAGTAGCAGCTTGCCCGGCGTAGTATGGAACGTAGACGGGCTTGTCCGGCGTAGTATGAACGTAGACGGGCTTGTCCGGCGTAGTATGAACGTAGACGGGCTTGTCCGGCGT
>CAZULW010000011.1:0-24056 GCA_964621455.1 uncultured bacterium | reverse complement strand
ATCCCGAAGCTTCAGGAGTAGCCGGGCGGCAGTGCCAAGGTCTTGCCGGCGCCTGTAATTCGCGGGATCTGAAAATCTATTTGGCCCCATCCCGTAAAATTGTAAGTTTGTCTAATTCCAATGACCTATAGGGGAACAACCGCTTGACAAAGCCTATAGGTGGAACGCATAAATACAAACCGGAAAATGCCCGCCCCGAAAGTCATCAAAGAACTCATCGACAGGTTCGACCGCAACCTGAACGCCTACCGCTCCGGCCACGGCAAGACTGCCCTCCAGCGACAGATAGACGCGACGGCAGCCGCCAGATCCACCTTCTGGACGGGCATGTTGTCACGGAGAACCTTAAGGGAAAGGCAACTGCTTAAATGTCAGAATCGGGATTTTCAAGATAAAAAGATGAACAGGATTAAAAAGAAAGGTGTGTACAGGTCAGATCAACCATCTTGTAAATCCCGAAATCCTGTGAATCCTGATTCTGACAGCAAGGGAATCCATGCTTAAGAACTACCTGACCATCGCGTTACGCAATTTCTTGCGGCATAAGACTTACGGTCTCATCAATATCGGCGGACTGGCAGATCGATAGGCTGGTGTATGACTGGGAGTTTATCCCGCTGAACCCCGCCGCTGGCGGGACCAAGACCCCGCCTTCGGCGGGACTAAGGCTTTTAAAGGGAGGGGCCTCGGCGTCCTCGCTGCGCTACGGACAGGTAGCCTACGGCTAGTCGGCCTCACGGCTTGCCCGGCGCTTGTCCGGCGTATCCCGAAGCTTCGGGAGTAGCAGGGTAGCGAAGCGAAGACGGGAGTGAGCGGGGAGGGCTATGAAGATGCAAGACGGCGCTGCAGAGGCAGATAGAACCTCACCCCCCGGCCCTTCGACCATTCGGCTACGCTCATGGCGGGCTCCGCTCAGGGCAGGCTCCCTCTCCTTGAGAGCTTGCCCCGCAGGAAGTGAAATCCCGCAGTATGCGGGGCGGGGAGAGGGGAAGCTGCTATGAAGAAGCGTCTACATTTATAGCGCTATTATATTGACCTTAAGCCAATAAGGCCCTAAAGACGTAATGCACTAAGTCTTTTTCTTCTTTTCCAAGGTTTTCAATCCCTCATCAGTTGGGATTGCTCCCTTCTCCGGCTCTGGTGGAAGTGTCTCATTTGCCCTTGCCTGTTGGGTGGCCTCCTCCAATAAAGGGATTAGGAGACGACTAAAAAGGTCCCCAGTAGTGAGAATTCCAACGAGCTCACCTTTTTCAATAACCGGCAGCGACCCCAATTTTCCTTCGGCAAAGAGGTGAGCAGCTTTGATAATGGGGTCTTCTGGCGCTACTGTTATCACTTTTTTCGTCATCACACTGTCAATCTTCCGTTGAAGCAGGAGCCGGTCAACAGGCTCTCCACTCCCAAGACCGAGAATGTCTCGAATATCACTCGCACTCACGATGCCTACGAGTTGTTTCCCCTGGAGGACAGGGAGATGCCGTATACCTTCATTGTTTTTCATGGTTTTAATGGCGTCTAGAATCGTGTCGTCACTCCCTATCCTAACGGGTCTCGCTGTCATTATTTCCTTAATCATCATAATATACACCTGTTACTGATTACGGGGATTGTTAAGCATACCTTCCGGAAGAAGAAGGGACGAAATCACCACTAAATGTGAGTTTCCCCCCATTCTTGGACAGATATTACCCTGAAATAAGATGGTTTTCAATAGCCTTGGAGGCCGGTCCCGCCAGCGGCCGGGACTGTCAGGGAATTACAGTGCCCTTTAGGGTGGTTTCTTTCCCCGCCAGAGGCGGGATTTGATTAAGCGAGGTGGTTTACCACTTCGCAGTTGGGATGCGAACCCATCAGTCAAAAGACGGACGGTCGTCTCGTACCCCTTCTTCCCCGTTTATGGGCTGCCCCAGCATGCCCCAACACGGCCTTGAAATGGTAACTCCCGGTTTACTTCCGCTCAATCCACCCGATAATGCCTGGCAGGATGATCACGCTAGTGAGGAAGCAGGCGCCCACACCGATAACCAGCGCTATACCCAGACTGCCGTATCCCCGCCAGACGGAAAACACCATCGAGCCGAACGCCAGCATCGTGGTCAGGGAAGTGAGCAGGATCGCTTTCCCGGTGCTGGAGAAGACCGTCTTTACGGCACCATACCCCTCCCGCCGCCAGCGGTGGACGATGTGGACGCCGTCATCTATGCCGATCCCGATGATCAGCGGCAGGGCCATCACGTTCATCACGTCCAGCTGCCTGCCGACGAGGTGCATAATCCCCACCATCCAGACCATGCCCGCCACCAGGGGGATCATGGCCATTAGGGCATGTCCCGGCTTGCGGAAGTCAAAGGTCAGCAGCAGGAATACAACGACGATGGTCAGCAGGGCCGCATTGCGCCCATCCCGGCCGATGATGTCGATGAGGGCCCGGAAAACAGGCGGGAAGCCGGTAGCCCGCTCACTCATCTCGGCCAGGTTATCCGTGAAACGGTTCAGGAACCGCGCATCCTGCCAGATGTTGTCCGCGGGCAGCACTGTCACCAGGAACAGGCTTCTATCCTTATTGCCGTAACGGTCCACGATGGATGCTGGCAGCTGCTCCAGCAGGATCGGCTCTGTATTCGCCATTCGGAGCACACCAGCCTTGAAGTAATCGAAATAAGCCTCCTGGAAGGCATTGGCCCTGGCCCGAAGCTCACCATCTCCACTCTCCATCAGGGCATTCAAGCGGCTGAAAATGGTCTCACCAGCGGCCTGGTCAGGATCGCCGGCCAGTTCCCGGCATTTATTGTCCACTTTATCCTGACCCCCCAGAAAAGCCAGGGTCTACATTTCCATGATGTTCATTTCCAGCCGGTCAATCTCCCGGCTGAGGGCCTCCAGGTCCTTGCCCGAGCGCAGCGGTTGGCTTTTCGCCCCGGCCATCAGGCCGTTGATGTTGTCGATATGGGGTCGTCTGGCCGCCTGCTCTTCCGGCGACGGCAGATAAAGGGATATATCCTCCACCATCGCCACCGAGGCGTATTCCCTGGCCTTCTCGGCCAGTTCCCGCGATTCCTCCACCCCTTCGGCCACCAGGTAGGCGAACTCCATACTCAGGTCGAATTTGTCCAGCACCGTGTCCTGAAGCGTGATGCTGGGGATGCCCGCCGGTTCGATATTCATGTAATTGTAGTCAAAGGTGATCCTAGAGGCCGACCAGGCCAGGAGACCGGTCAGAGCGACGGCCCCCAGTATCGTGAACCCAAAGCGCTCTTTCAGGACGGCGCTCGTTCGGCCCAGGAAAACAAAAGAGATATCCTTCGACTCCGCATGCAGGGAGACACCTTTCCCGGCAAGGCGTTTTTCCCGATAACGTTCGCGAATGACCAGCATGGCGGGCAGAAAAGTGAAAGTGGCAACCGCCACCGCCAGCAATCCAATTCCCGTAATTAATCCCATCTCACTGAGGGCCCGGGAATCACCGATCATCAGCGCCAGGAAGGCACAGGCCGTCGTAACCGCTCCGGTCATCACCCCTTTACCGGACTTCAACAGTCCTTCCCGCATGGCCTTATCCAGCGGGTGGCCCAGGGCTCGCATTTCCTTGAAGCTGGAGATAATGTGGATGGAAAAGTCGATACCCAACCCCAGCAGAATAACCAGAAACATGACGGTCATGATATTCAATACGGGGACCAAGACCGAGGCCAGCCCCATCGCCCATATCAACCCGACCACCAGATTTACCAGGGCCAGCACGGGGGCTACCCACATGCGGAAAGAAAGCACCAGTAAGGCGCCAATAGCGACCAGGGCAATGAACATGGTGACTTCAAGGCCTTTCGTGCTGTAGACCATTTCGTCGCGACCCACGGGGATAGTTCCCGTCAGTCCAGCCTGCACGTCGGGAAATTCTTTCAGGGTCTCATCCACCAGCGCCTGGACTGCATCGGTGCCGGCAACCATCAGTCCGACATCCATCATGCTGAAGGTGGGTATCACGTTCAGGATGAGGGCTTGGCGGTCGTAGGAAATGAAGTAGGGCTCTCCCAGCAGTAATTCATCCACTGCCCCGTAGGTTTCCTGTAGCGTCACCTCTTCCCCGGAGAGCTGCCGTTCCATGATTTCGAGCCAGTTTTCGATCCCGGTTAAGAACATGTAGGCCCCGTCTTCCTTTTCACGGGTGCTCAGGGCTTCCTCGGTTTGGATGTACTCCTTCTCAAAACCGTCGTTGATGTGCGTGAGAAGTGGGACCAGGTTAGGATCTTCAAAAACATCCCGCAGGTTTTCCAGGTCCGATGCTTTCATGAGCATAAATCCGTGGTCCCTGATAAAGTCTACCTCCTGCTTGTAATCCACCCGCCGGACATACCGTTTTCTCTCCGATTCTTCGCCCGGCACTGGAAGGGGCTGTAATAGCCTTGGCGCCAGGCTGTCGGCGAAAGCCTTGATCCTCGCTTCCTCGCCCTGCACCACGACCACAATACTGGAGGCGGATGTGAACTCCTCCAGGATGCGATCGAACTCGATGGTTCGCTTGTCACCCTTCGGCAGCATGTCGGACCACTTGGGGGTGATCTGTATACGCCCGGCCAGGGCACCCAGAACGACTGTCACGATAACCACTACGATCATGACCCAGCGGGTCCGGTTCACGGCCCAGTCAGCAAGCTTTATGAGCATTCTATCTCTCATAGATTTCCTCTCCGAGTTGACATATCGTTAGATTTCTTTTTTCGCGAATGATCCTTGACCGCTGGTAGGCCCTCAACCGAAGTGATCAGGCCCAATCCTATTTGTCGTTAAAGCAATGTGATCTATTGCGGCTGAAAACTAAGTGACTAATTTAATGGTTCCAAGGTTTTACTCACGCCTCATCCTGAAGCGTTTTCCATTTGATCGTGGTCCGCCGGGTGACCATCAGTATACCAGGAGCATCAAAATGGAACTTCTGATGTAGAGGGAGAGACCATGCTATAGATACAATGGGGCCCTGGGATAACTCCCGGGCATTTACATTTCCGGCAGGGCGGATTCGCCAGTCCCTGAGGGACTCCTGTCGAGCCGGCGGAGGCTAGCTTTTGGCTGCTCCACTGAGGTTAACCTCCGACCTGACAGTAAAACGCTCACCGATGAGGGGAAGAACCAGTTGTGCTATTGCATTAGGTGCCAGGCAGCGGCGCCGCTACTATCCCGTATGGGAAGTAAATCGAAAGAATAGTCTTGAAAGCAGAACTAATGTATCTTAGTTTCCGCCCAAGCGGTCAATATTGTTTTGACGAGACATAACACGTAATCACTAGCGGAGGGTAATACTATGAAAAGATTAGCAGTAATTGGTGGAATCTTTGTTTACTTTCTAATCTTCGTATCCATGGTAGTTGGTCAGACAAATAAAACGCGCTCGACAGCGAGCCTTGAAGGAAAAAGGGTTGCTATTCTCGCCGAGGATCTATATGAAGACCCGGAGCTCTGGTACCCTTACTATCGTTTGTTAGAGGCTGGTGCTCAAGTACGCGTCATAGGTCCGGAGGCCAAGGTATACGAGAGTAAGCATGGCTATCCGGTCAAGGCCGAGGCGGCGGCCGGCGATGTCAATGCCGCCGATTTTGATGGGATCGTCGTGCCCGGCGGTTTTGCGCCCGACATGCTGCGTCGCTATCCGGCTGTACTTGATTTGGTGCGGGACATATACAAAAAAGGCGGGGTCGTCGCGGCTATCTGCCATGGGCCCTGGGTCCCTATTTCGGCCGGTATTGTAAAAGATAAACGCGCCACCTGCTTCAAGGCTATCAAGGATGACCTGATCAACGCGGGAGCAACTTACCTGGATCAGGCAGTTGTCGTTGATGGTAACCTGATCACTTCCCGAACTCCTGCAGACCTCCCTGCTTTTCTGCCGGCCATTATCGCGGCACTTGGGAAATGATACAGATCGGAGCGATGACGCCAACGTGAGTGGAATTGCTGGTTTGAGATTATCAAAAGATTAAGGGGGTATGTAACTTAGGGCGACATTTTGCACTTCCAGGGTTTTGCTCACGCCTCATCCGAAGCGTTCTTTGTATAATAACAGCACACCGATTCAGAATCTCTGTGCTCGGGCTTTCATAGACCCCAACCGGTCTCGGGCTGTTGGAGCATCCCCCTTATGAAGATAACGCCGTAAACCCTGGACGTACCCGCCACGGGGAGTCCGGCGTAGGTTGGTTTGGCTGGCTTGATGTCCCAGATTCCCAGCCATGAATGGCTGGGCAACTAATCCTGACATCGGGGTTGATTCAATAACCCAGCCGTTTACGGCTGGGATTATAAAGGATTAAAGGGGGGGGGCTCATGCTGAATATTAATGTTTTTCTCGAATCAGATTTTCTTATTAAGCTTCCCGCCATTCGTAAAATGAAAGGGACCTTATGGGCTATAAGTCTATCGTCCTAGTGAAACAGGTTCCGGATACCGCCAATATATCCGGCCAGGTCATGCGACCGGATGGAACCGTGAACCGGGCCAAGCTGCCCGCCATCTTCAATCCCGAAGACAAGGTGGCCCTGGAAGTGGCTTTGCAGATCAAGGACAAGTATGGCGGCGAGGTCAAGGTTATCACGATGGGGCCGCCCAAGGCTTCTGATGTGTTGCGCGAATGCCTGTACCTGGGAGCCGACGCCGTATTTTTAGTCAGTGACCGCAAATTCGCCGGCGCCGATACCCTGGCAACCTCCTATGTCATCAGTCAGGCCATAAAAAAGACAGGGGATTTTGATCTGATTTTCGCCGGTCGCCAGGCGATTGACGGCGATACAGCCCAGGTGGGCCCTCAAACTGCCGAAAAATTAGGAATCCCGCAAATTACCTACGCCGAGGAAATTACTGATTTACGAAACGGCAGGATTACCGTAAAAAGAAGAATTGACGGCGGCCATGAAGTTTTAGAAAGCCCCCTGCCTGTTCTCATCACCGTAATCAAGAGCGCGGCGATGCCCAGACCTTTCCAGGCGAAACGGGTCATGGCGGTAAAAAATGCCAGGTCTCTCCTGGATCTCGAAAAAATGACCGAATCCAATTCGCTGCTCAATATCGATGATCTCAAAGTGGAGTATATTTCAAACAACCTGTACATCCCGACCTATACGGTTGATGATCTGGATGTCGATCCCGATCGCTGCGGATTGGCCGGCTCGCCGACTAAGGTTCACAAGGTTGAATATGTGGTCCTGGATGGGGGTGAACACGAGGAAATCGAGCCGACCAAAGAAGGAATCGATCACCTGGTTGATAAATTAATGCGCGATCATATATTTGGATGACAGCATAGTATGAAAGAATTGTCAAAAGAAGTCTGGGTATTTATAGAACAGCACTCTGGCAAGCCCGCTGAGGTCAGCTTCGAACTGCTCTCCAAAGGCCGGAAGCTGGCAGAGAAACTAAGCGGCATACTAAAATCTGTCGTTATCGGGCACAGCATACAAGCCGTAGCCAAGGAAACATTTCGCTACGGGGCCGAAGAAGTACTGCTTATCGACCATCCGGACCTGAAAGACTACAAGACCCTCCCCTATAGCCGCATTATGAGTGAACTGGTGAGCCATTACCAACCCAGAATCGTACTCTACGGGGCGACTTTTGTTGGCAGGGATCTGGCACCACGGGTGGCGTCATTTACCCGCAGCGGGTTGACAGCCGACTGCACCGACCTCCAGATCGCCAATGTTACATACCTGCGAAAAGAGTACCAGGACCTGCTGCTGCAAATCCGGCCGGCCTTTGGCGGCAATATCATAGCAACCATCATCACACCGGGTGTGCCGGTCCAGATGGCTACGGTGCGTGAAGGGGTTATGGAGAAGGTCGCCGCGGAGTCTTCCCGCGAAGGGAAGATAACCGAGATCCCTTACACCCCCGATGAAATGGCCGCTGTCATTAAGATCATCGAACGCTATCATGAAGAAAGTAAGGTCAATTTGAAAACGGCACCCATCATCGTTGCCGGCGGTTACGGAATAGGCTCCAAGGACAACTTCAGTCTGCTTCACGAACTGGCAGATCTCATTGGCGGGGAGGTCGCCGGGAGCCGGGCGGCAGTGGACGCGGGGTTTATTCCCCCCAACCGGCAGGTAGGCCAAACGGGCGTGACCGTGCGTCCAAAACTGTATATCGCCTGCGGGATATCAGGCGCCATCCAACACAGAGCCGGTATGAAAGACGCCAAGAAAATCATAGCCGTTAACACCGACCACGATGCACCTATATTCGACATATGCCATTACGGCATTATCGGTGATGCCATGGAGGTTATCCCGATGTTTATTGAAGCGTATCGACACAAATTGAAGTAGAGGAGCAGATGCCAAATTATTTTGCGGACAATAAAGACCTGCTGTTCCACTTTGAAAATCTGAATATTGAAGAGGTTGTTGCCGTTGCCGAGGATAATTACCGGGAGGCGAAGGAATATGACTATGCCCCGACCGATTATCAGGATGCCATCGAGAACTATCGCCTGGTCCTGGAAATCGTAGGCGATATTGCGGCGAATAATGTTGCTCCGCGGGCAGCGGAAGTGGATGAGAAAGGCAACACCTTTGAGGACGGCAAAGTTACCTATGCCGAAGGAACCCGTGAGGCCCTGAACCAACTTGCACAAGCGGACCTGATGGGCTTTACCCTGCCTCGGGAATACGGCGGCCTGAACTTTCCCGCCTCTGTTTATGCCATGGCAGTTGAAATAGTCTCCAGGGCCGATGCGTCTTTAATGAATCTATTCGGGCTGCAGGATATTGGTCTAACAATCTGCAAATACGGCAGTGAGGAGCAGCGTGCTGAATTCCTGCCCAAACTTGCCAGCGGTGACTGCACGGGCGCAATGGTTCTCACCGAACCGGACGCGGGCTCGGACCTGCAGGCAGTCATGCTGCAGGCATATCAGGATGACAAGGGGGATTGGCGCCTGCGGGGGGTCAAGCGCTTCATCACCAATGGTTGTGGCGACATACTGCTGGTGCTGGCGCGCTCCGAACCCGGTACCAGGGACGGGCGGGGCTTGAGCCTGTTCGTCTGCTATGGCGACGATTCGGTCAAAGTCAGGCGCATTGAAAACAAACTGGGCATCCACGGATCGCCGACCTGCGAGCTTCAGTTCAACGACACCCCGGCCCAGCTGATCGGGAAACGGAAGTTTGGACTGATTAAATACGTGATGGACCTCATGAACGGCGCCCGGCTGGGGATTGCGGCCCAGGCACTGGGCATATCACAAGCCGCCTACGAGGATGCCTTGAAATACGCCCAGGCACGCGAACAATTCGGCAAGAAAATATACCACATTCCCGTGGTGACGAACATGCTCATCGACATGCGGGTCACGCTGGAAAGCGGCCGTTCCCTGCTGTATTCCAGCGCCAGGTGGGTCGATCTTCGGGATAAGCTGGAGGAGCAGATAACCCGACTGGAAGCGGAAGGTAAGCCTATTGATGAACTCAATGCTCGTTTCAAGGAAGCGTCCAGGATCGCCTCGCTGCTCACCCCGATGGCCAAGTATCTACTCTCGGAATCCGCAAACCAGATCTGCTACGATGCTCTGCAAATTCATGGCGGCGCCGGGTATATGAAGGAATTTAATATTGAGCGGCTGGCAAGGGATGCCCGCATTACCAATATCTATGAGGGCACCTCACAGCTGCAGATTGTGGCCGCCACTGGAGGAGTTATCAATGACGTACTGGCGGGATATTTCAATGAAAAAGAGGAACATGTCTACAAGGGAGTTCTTGAAAAATTAGCCGACTACCTAACGGAAATACGTCAATTATTCCTTGAGAGCCTGAAGTATGTCCTTGATAAGCAGGACAAATATTTTCAAGACGTTGCTGCCAGAGAACTGGTGGAAATATACAGCTTCATTTACACAAGCTATCTCCTGCTTGATGAAGCCGAGATTGAAAGCCGTAAAGTCTTTATCGCAAACCGGTATATTGTCAGCGCATTGGCCAAGGCCCGCAGACATGCGGAAGCCATTAAAAATGATCAGTTTTCCGATTTGCCTCATGCTGACGAGATCCTGATATAATACCTCACAGCGCGTTCTAATCGTTCAGCAACTTATTATCGCGATACCACTATTTCACATCATCACCCGAGAACGGCAGCCGGGTGAGGCGAGGCAATACCTGACCCGGCATACCCGGATTCCGCCGCTCTATCCGGCCCGCCTGGTGATCCCCCCATCGGCGGAGGTCCGCCTCCTGACCCCGGAGATCGAGCTTGCCTGAACCCGGCTCGGCCAGGGGCGGCTGGAATGCGCGCCGCCTGCTTATCTGGCTTGCCGTTGCCTTTGGAACATGGCCCCTCCAAGGCCAGACTCGCCCGTTGGGCTACCTGTCCGGTCAGGACGCCCAGAGGGAACGTCCCTCCATCCATATGCTGGAGCTGGAAGCCCACCGCGGCGTGGTGGTGGACTATGCCCGTGCCGACAGCATCGCCGCCGCCATACCGCCGCCCCTGCCGCGGGCAATTGCACCAGAACCGATAAAGGAAATCGTGGGCTACTTGCCCTACTGGAAGTACAGCAGCTACCCCAGTCTGAATTACAATCTCTTGACCCAGATCAACTACTTCTCCGCCGAACTGGATGCCCAGGGCAACATCACAAACGACTACAACTGGCCCCGGACGGAGCTGATCAGCTTCGCCCACGCCCGGGGGGTCAAGGTGAAGCTGTGCGCCACCATTCCTGACAAGTACGCCACGGGCAAAATGGCCACCCTCCTGGGCAGCGCCGCCAACCGCCGGCAGGCCATCAACAACCTCCTGGCCGCGGTGCTGGCAGACAGTGCTGATGGCGTCGACATCGACTTCGAGCCCATGCCCGCCGGCCAGAAGGACAACATGGTGACCTTCATGCGGGACCTCACCGATACCTTCCATGCCAACATCCCCGGCTCCATCGTTACCCTGGCCATGCCGGCGGTGGACTGGGGCGACCGCTGGGACTACGACGTCCTTGCGAGTATTGTGGATGGCCTGTTCATCATGGCCTACGATTATCACTGGCAAGGGAGCTCCAGCGCCGGCCCCGTCAGCCCACTGGACGGTTCTTATCCATCCATATCCTGGAATGTTCGCCGCACGGTGAATGATTACCTGACCAAAACCGGCAGCAACACGGATAAAATCATCCTCGGGCTCCCCTACTATGGCTACGACTGGCCGGTGACCAGCAGCGCCAGGTACGCCGCGACCACCGGCAAAGGAACCTATACTTATTACGTCGACGCCGTGGATGATGCCGGTACTTATGGTCGCAAATGGGACCCGAACTCTTCCACCCCCTGGTTCAACTACCCGGACAACGGATATCGGCAGGTGTGGTATGACGACAGTTTGAGCCTGTCCATGAAGTACGAGCTGGCCCTGGAGAGCGACCTTGCAGGAGTGGGCATGTGGGCCCTGGGCTACGACGGTGACCGCCCCGAGCTGTGGGGCGCCTTGGCCGACCACTTCACTATCAGCGTACCTCCGGCCAGACCAACCGTTGTGGCCGCCATGAACAACGGCGATGGGTCTGTCATGGTCAATATCCGGGGTCTATCGCGGGTAGAAACGTATCACCTGTTGCTAAGCACCGATGGGGTGAACTTTGAACATCACAGCTCCCATCCGCTTTCCACCTTCAGGGTATCTGGTTTACCGCAGGACACCGTCGTCTATTTCAAGATCGTTGCGTCGAACGATGCCGGCGATAGTCAGCCTTCGGAGGTCTTCGGCGCCGTCCCGGCTAGCCGCCCCTCCAAGGTACTCATCGTCAACGGCTTTGACCGCACTAGCGGGACTGTCAACACCTTAGACTTCCTGCGGCGGCACGGCCCACACGTTCAGGCTCTGGGCCTGGCCTTTGACGCCGGCAGCAACGAGGCGGCGGAATCGGGACTGGTGGAGCTGCCCAGCTACGACGCTGTCATCTGGATTTCCGGCAAGGAAGCAACAGCCAACACGAGCTTTACCCTAACCGAGCAATCCCTGATCGGAGCCTACCTCACCGGAGGCGGTAACCTGCTGGTCTCCGGGTCGGAGATCGGCTATGACCTGGACGAGAAAGGCACGGCCGCCGATCTCCAGTTCTACCAGGACTATTTCAAGGCGAACTATGTATCCGACGACGCCACCGGTGGAGGCTACACCATTGTGCCCGGCAGCGAACCCATCCTCGCTGGATTGGGGGCCTTCAAATTTGATGACGGCACTCACGGCACTTACGACGTGGACTACCCTGACGGCATCAACTCCGCTGGCCAGTCACAGCTCATTGCTTCCTACCAGGGCGTCAATGCGGCCACGGCCGGAGGCGCAGGGATCGCCTACGAGGGCACTTTCGGGACTGGTACCGACACGGGACACCTGGTTTACCTGGCGGTGGGCTTTGAGACCATCTATCCCGCCGCCTTTCGGGATTCCCTCATGAGCCGGTTCATGGCCTTCTTCCAGGTCCGGCCCGATACCAGTGGCCGGGAGGAAGAGCTACCTGCTACGCCGACAGACCTGGTGGCGGTAGCTGAAAATCAGACCGTCTACTTGTACTGGGCTCCCAACAGTGAGAATAATCTCGCCCATTACAATATCTATCGAAAAATGCTGCCTGACACTCATAGTGTGAAATGGATTGCCAGTGTGGACGTGCCGGAGACCACCTACGTGGATGCCAACGTGGTTTACGGCACCATGTACTACTACTGGGTGAGTGCGGTTGATACGCTGGGAAATGAAAGCCAGCTATCGGTGGGCGTGAGTACCAGGCCTCGGGATCAAACCCAACCCTACGTCCTGTACCAGAATTATCCCAATCCTTTCAGGGAAATCACCCTGATCCTCTTCGACCTGTCCGCGGCCGGGAACGTGCGGTTGTTGGTGCATGACCTTAGGGGGGCCCTGGTGCGCACCCTGGCTTCCGGCTCCCACGGGGAGGACAGTTATACCTATCCTTTCCTGCCGGTCGACGCGGCCGGGCGGCGGCTGGCATCGGGCGTATACTTCGTGACCCTGTGGGTAGACGAGGGTAAGCCGGAGACGCGGAAGATGCTGCTGCTGCGGTAGCAGTTACCCAGCCAAACAGTTGGTAATTGGTAGGGGCGACTCACTGGGGCGCCCCCACATTTTATTATCAACCTTGTAGGGGCGTATGGCAATACGCCCCTACCGTGATCAATTATCATGACAATCCCATGCACATGGTTGGGCATAATAACAAATGCATCCAATTCCACATTGGGCCTGATTTCGGCGGTTCTCAACCATTCCTCCTCTACTACCTGACCCATTGGATTCAAGACTATTGAACCGGCTGCAACTTCACCAAATAGACGCACCCAATTCCGGGTACAAATGGTCACGAAATACGCCCCCGGTTGGGCATAGTCGTACCCCTTCAGGCGAATGGATCGGCGATGGTGCTTTTCAGGATCACAGATCATGTTAACGAACGCGGACCAAGCGTAGGGGCACGAGGCCTGGCTCGCCGCAGGCTACGCCGAGGCTGTGCCCCTACGTTATTCATGTCCATTCGTGATAATTCGTGGCTAATCCCTTTCACTCCCCCACCCTTGCCCATCCTATCCGGGACAGGTGCCAGTAGATCACCGCGGCGGCAGCACCCGCGATGCCCAGGAACAGCAGGCCCATCAAATGCTGGCCCAGGATGATCTTGCCGAATCCGAACAGGGCGAAGAAGACCAGGAAGCAGCCGGCGACCCAGTCTACGAACAGCTGCCGGTAGCCGCTGTCGCTCCGCACATGGGGCAGGCGGGCGGCCACGGGCTTCCACAGGGCGCCGCCGGGATGGATGCGCTCATAAAAGGCGTGGAGCGTTTTCTCATCGGTGGGGGCGGTGAGGAAAGTAACCACCAGCCACGCCGCCGTCGTCCAGGGGACGATGATAAACAGGGAGCTGGGAAACTCCAGGTAGGGCTGGATCGCCGGGAATATCCTGATCAGCAGGTCAGGATAGAAGTGGATGAATGGGTATATGAGCAGGGGTGCTATCATGGCGGAGATTTCCGACCAGGCGTTGATGCGCCACCACCACCAGCGCAGAATGAGCACCAGGCCGATACCGCCGCTGATGCCGATGACAAACTCCCATGCTCCACTGATGCGGCTTAATTGCGATGTTATCAGCAGCGAAATGATCATGGTCAGCACGGTTGTGATGCGTGAGACGCGTACGTAGTACTTCTCCCCACCCACCGGTTTAATAAAGCGGCGGTAGAAGTCGTTCACGAGGTAGGAGGCGCCCCAGTTGAGCTGGGTGGCGATGGTGGACATGTAGGCGGCCAGGAAGGCGGCCATGAGCAGCCCCAGGAGGCCCGCGGGCAGGTAGTCCCGCATGACCATGACGAAGCCGTCTCCCTTGTGGGCCCAGTCCAGCTCGGGATAGAGCACCAGGGAGACCAGGGCTACGATGATCCACGGCCAGGGGCGCACGGCGTAGTGGGCGATGATGAACCAAAGGGTGGCGAACAGGGAGTGCTTCTCGTCCCTGGCCGACATCATCCGCTGGGCCACGTACCCGCCGCCGCCGGGGTCGGCGCCAGGATACCACGACGCCCACCACTGCACGCCGATATAGGCGCAGAAAGCCGCGAAGGTCATGGTCAGGACGCCGCCGGCCGCGCTGCCCTGTTCCCCAACTGCGGGCGTAAACCGAAACACCCATTCGGGCAGCTTCGCTTTCAGGCCCGCTACGCCGCCGATTTCGGGGATATTCACCACGATCACCGCCAGGGCGATAGTACCCCCCATGGCCACGATGAACTGGAAGGTATCGGTGATAGCCACCCCCCAGAGCCCGGACATGGACGAGTAGACTGCCACTACCAGCATGATAAGTCCCACCCACAGCAGGGCGGCGGAGAACTGAATGCCCAAGAAGTAGACACCCTTCAGACCGAAGAAAGTGATCCCGGGGAACATGACGCTGAGGATCTTCACCATAGCCAGGTTCACCCAACCCATGATGATCAGGTTCATAAACAGGCCCAGGTACAGCGCCCGGAATCCCCGCAGGAAGGCCGCCGCTTTGCCCGAATATCGCAGCTCGGTGAACTCTATATCGGTGAGGATGCCCGCGCGACGCCAGAACCTGGCGAAGAAAAAGGCGGTGAGCATGCCGCCGAAAAGCATGTTCCACCACAGCCAGTTGCCGGCGATGCCGTTCTTGGCCACCAGTTCGGTCACCGCCAGGGGCGTATCGGCGGCGAAGGTGGTGGCCACCATGGCGGTGCCGGCGATATACCAGGGCAGGTTGCGCCCGGTCAGGAAAAACTCGCCGGTGCTCTTTCCCGCCCGCCGGGAATAATAGACGGCAATGCCGGCGCTCAGCACCAGGTAAAGGAAAATAATCAGCCAATCTATGGGGGCAAGGGTCATGTGGCACTCTTATAGCGGGGCAGGTTTATCAGATAATAAGGCTCTACTGTCATTGCCCGCCCATTTTACCAATTTGAAGGCAGGGAATTTAAAGAACGGAGGCCGGAAAGCACGAAAATCCATTGTCAATAACACCCTTTGACGGGCTCTGTTCACCATACCGTCATACTGGTGTCCCGATCACCTGGATTTCTTGATTAAGTTCCAACCGTATGGCTAATACACGTAATACAAACCAACTTATATGGCGGACACAAACGATGAAGTCTTTGCATATTCTTTGGCTGCTGATTCTCCTATGCCCGCCAGCGGGGCTGCTGGGGCAGGCTGGTACAGGCAGCGGGTGGAGTGTGGCCGGATTGATCGACTTGATCTAAGCCGACAACAACCAAAAGGCATCGACGCTTGATTCTTTCCTGCCTGCTCAGGCAAGCTGATGATTCACTACCCAGTCGTACCTAAATTCGCAGGCCTGGTTCAGCGACCTAAAATTATCGAACAACACTACCAGGGACCTTTGGATGACTGATAACAAGAATATGCAGCCCTCACAGTCATCACTGTTTGAGGAGCCCTGCCGGATCCTGGTCACGGGCGGCGCCGGCTTTTTAGGTTCTCACCTTTGCCGCGAGCTTATCCGGCAAGGGCACGACGTACTTTGCCTGGACAATTTTTTTACCGGCCACAAGCGGAACATCCAGGACTTGCGGGGCCAACCCAACTTTGAGCTCATCCGGCACGACCTTGTCAACCCCATTTTCCTCGAAGTTGACCAGATCTATAACCTGGCCTGCCCCGCCAGCCCGGTTCATTATCAATACAATCCCGTCAAGACTATCAAAACCTCGGTCATGGGGACCATCAACATACTGGGTCTGGCCAAGCGGGTCAAGGCCCGGGTGCTCCAGGCCTCCACCAGCGAGGTTTACGGCAACCCCCAGGTCCACCCACAGCCAGAGCCGTATTGGGGACACGTCAATCCCATCGGCCTGCGTTCGTGCTACGACGAAGGCAAGCGCTGCGCCGAGACCCTCTGCTTCGATTACCACCGGCAAAACCACGTGGAGATCAAGGTGGCCCGGATCTTCAACACCTACGGCCCCAACATGGACATCAATGACGGCCGGGTCGTGAGCAACTTTATCATCCAGGCGCTGCAAAACAGGTCCCTGACGGTCTATGGCGACGGTACTCAAACCCGCAGCTTCTGCTATGTGGATGACATGGTGCGGGGCCTTATTGCCCTTATGAACACTCCTGAGGACTTCACCGGGCCGGTAAACCTTGGAAACCCCAAAGAAATCACCATCATGGAACTGGCGGAGCGAGTTCTCCGGCTAACGGGGAGCTCCTCCCCCATTGACCATCGTCCCTTACCCGCGGATGACCCTCTACAACGCCAACCGGACATCGCGCTGGCCAAAGAAAAGCTGGACTGGCAGCCGAATGTGAATCTGGATGAAGGCCTGGCCCACACGATCGGTTATTTTAAATCTCTGCTGAATAGGGAAGCGATGTCATAGTCCTGATAAGCTCTGGTGTCATGAGCGGAAACGACACGCATTGCAGGACCCCATCCTCTAACTGATTGTTTTCCTTGGCCAACTGAATAGAAAATCCCTTTGGCAAGGCTCAGGGAATAGCTCAGGACTAGCCCAAGGGCAAGGGTATAGGCTTGATAAAGAGCATTTCCCGTGAAGGTCCTTTCTGGGAAACCACAGCCCCCTCCACTTATTATTCTCTATATATCTCTCTATAGATCAATGGGTTACAGGCTCACGTATTTAATTTCTATGGGAACTCCTCTCTATTATTACTTGCTACAAATATTATTTTGCCATACATTACATGCGAATGAATTAGTGGTAATCCATTTTGGTGTGGGCAGAATAATTGTGCTATTTGGGTAGAGATAAGAAGACAGGGAAATAAATTCTTTCCATATAACGGCAACATGCTGAGAAAAAACGCTCTTATCCGTCGCAACTGGCGTAGTATCTTCGCCTCCATAACCTACATCACCGACTCTTTAGCCGTTTTCAGCTGCGGTATCACAGCCTGGTACCTCCGTTCTCAATTTTATTCAGGTCCCGTCCTATCGCGTAATGCCGCCCTTCTAGTCGTCGCCTCCTTCTGGGCAATCCTGTCCTTTTTTGTTCTCATAATCGGACTATACCGTCAATCATACCCTGCTAATTCCAGATCTCAATTCTTGCTGGCCACAAAATCATACGTCTACGCGATAACCTTCATCCTGGCATCATTCTATTTCCTGCACTTAGTTAATATTCCAAGAAGCTACATCATTCTCTGCCTGCTTCTGATCCCTGTCTATTTTCTCATCGGCCGCGGATTGCTCGCGCTGTTGAATCACATATTCCAGGGCCTTGGCTTAGGGGTGCATAATGCACTCATACTGGCAAATGGAACGGAGACCGGGGACACCTCTTACCAGTTCAGAAACTTTCCCGATTTGGGCTATTGCATTAAAGGACTTGTCGTCAATTCCAAGCACAGCCAAACCGAGAACGGCATTTTCCTCGGGAGGAAAATACCGGTCTACACCTTGCCTGAACTTGATAGCCTCATTAACCAAGAAGACATCGATAGAATCTTCATACCATCAACCAGCTTCGTCGTCAACGGTTTCCACGAGATCGTTGAGAAATGCAAACATCATAATGTGAAGCTTAAGGTCGTATCCCCCGAGGCCAGCAGTCTGTTACGCGTAGCGCGGGTCTACGATATCGCGGGCATAACCCTGTATACCCCTCCCAGGCCGAGAATAGAGATGTTCTTTTGATAGCCTGCAAGCAGTATTTTTACGATGGCGTTCACTTACTTTTCTAACGCATGTTAAAGCAACACGCACAGTTTTTCATAAGTCTATGGGTTTTCATTGACTTTGCCGCGACCGTTCTCGCGTGGATGGCTGCGTATGTGTTGCGCTTCCACCTTTTACCTGATTACCCCAACCCCGTGCAGATCTCACCAGACTGGAACTATCTGAAGATGATATTACCTATGGGTGTGGGTTGGCTATTGGCTGCCAAGAGTTTCGGATTATTCAAACCCCGCCGTGTAGTTTCAGACCTTGAAGAGGTGTATGTCATTGTCAAGGTGATGACCCTTACTCTATTTATTTGTATTGCTATCTTTTATCTGCTTCGGTGGCCCTTCGTCTCCCGGCTGTTTTTATTACTGTTTTGGGGACTTAGTATTGTATTTGTATTCCTGGTTCGATGGGTCAGGCGCTTGTTCTTCAACGCCATGCGCCGTAAAGGTTATAATGTCCGTATGGTTCTGATTGTTGGCGCCGGCAATCTGGGCAAAATTACAGCACAGAAAATCGATGATAACTCATGGACCGGTCTTCGGGTCGTAGGATTCTTGGATAATGAAGTATCTCAGGGTACGATAATTGACGGTGTACCTGTCCTCGGGCAGGTTCTGGATATCCGGCGGGTGATGTCTGAGGAAGAAATCGACCAGGTGTTTATAGCGCTGTCTGCAAAAGCCTATGAAGACCGCCGGAGGCTATTGGAGATCCTGGCCAACGAGACAGTTACCACCTGCCTCATTCCAGATATTTACCAGGCCGTGACCTTAAACGCCAGTGTTGAAGATCTGGATGGATTGCCGATTATTAATCTGTCCGATTCCCCCACGCATGGTTGGAACTGGGTAATGAAAAGGCTCGTCGACATTGTATTCTCGATTATCATTCTGTCTTTGTGCTCCCTCCTTATGGCCATCATTGCGGTTGCCATTAAGATCACTTCGCCAGGCTCGATTATCTTCAAACAGCGGCGCCACGGCCTGAGGGGCAAAGTAATTTGTGTATACAAATTCCGGACAATGAAAGTTCTCGAGGATGGAAAGAACATCGTCCAGGCAACGGAAAATGATCCACGTCTAACTAAGGTCGGGGCGTTTCTGCGTCGTACCAGCCTGGATGAGCTCCCTCAGTTCTTTAATGTGCTTCAAGGCACGATGTCAATCGTGGGGCCCAGACCCCATGCTATAGCCCATGATGAATACTACCGGCTTCGTATAAAAAGCTACATGCTCCGAAATAAAGTCAAACCCGGGATTACCGGTTGGGCCCAGGTAAATGGGTTGCGAGGGGAAACCGCCACCCTTGAAAAGATGGAGAGTCGCATCGAGTATGATCTATATTATCTCGAGCATTGGTCTCTGTGGCTTGATCTGAAGATCATATTCATGACACCCTGGAAAATTCTTAGCCATGAAACAGCTTATTAATGGCATTTTCATAACTTCAGCAGAGAAGTGTATCGCATATTTATAAAAGCATTGAACATTAGGTGGTAGCATGTAAAATGTAATTTTTGTTGCCCGCGGCTTTACCTGCATTTCCATTGGGCGAAAATCAGTAAGCCCGGATCAGCCCGCTGGCTAGAAGAGACCCTCTGACCCCTCGAAAACCGCTCTAAAGACGGCAATGTGACATCAACCTGGAGTGTCTGAGTAGGCCAAACCTACAGAATGTCTCCCCACCCACCGGGTGGACTTTTTTGGACCTCATTAACACAATAGAATAGGTAACGACTTAATGCTTTGAATGATAACGACTACTCTGTTGCTGGCAAGTGCCGCCAGCCTTTGGGGGCAGAGTATTTCCCTGGCTCCCATGGCCTTTGGCATTCACCGCACGGGGGGCGTAACGGGCCGGGCGAGCTATGGGCCCTGGCTGGTCTCGGGTCGCAGCGACCTCAGCTTCAACGAGATGGTTCTCCTGGACCTGTACTACGTAGAGCACCAATCACTCCTTTTCGACCTGGAAATCTTGTTTGAAACCCTACCCGCCGTGCTCTTTGGCAGAGGCGCATATTAATCCCTCACGCAATTTCCCCTCTTCCACATAAGCGACCTTTTGGTAACTGATCATTTAAGGCAAGCGCTGTCAAATGGGATGGTGCCCTTCACCGAATCGAACCATGCGGCCTCTGGTCATGGGGACCTATCTATTCCGTCTGAGTTATAGGCTGAACCTATGGTCTGGCGACCGCCTTTTTGGGCCTCATCCACCTGCTTCCTTATACAGGGATAGGTTTTCTCCAGCCCCTCTCTTAGACTCATTGGGGTTCTCCATCCCAATTTCTCACTGATTAGCCGGCCGCTGGGGCGGCTTAGACGGCGCTGGGGATCTATGCCGCCCGCAGGATAGCGCGAGGTGGGCACGATTGCACCACGATAGCACCACGATTGCGCCACGATTGTACCACGGCCCCCGAGAGAGGGCGCGGTACCGGGGCAGGGGGTAGGGGGGGCATTGGCAGTGGCAGTTAGCAGGAAGAAGAGAAAAGAGAGGGAACCGCCAGGAGCAAAAGGGGAAATAATTAACTGAAAAATGAAAAATGAAAAGTGCAAAATGAAGAATGGGAATTGAGCTGGGGTAGCTCACGGCCGGCCCATTCCTTTTAATTGCCCGTCAGGAGGCCGGGCAAGCTGCTCATTAAGTTGTCTTTCGATGATATCCAGGATCCGGGGCATGCGCTGTTCCAGAGCAGCACCAACCACTTCGTCTTCCTGGAGGACCTGTAAAATAGTATCTATAACTAAGTCGAGATTTTCCTGGCTGACGCTGCAGCTCTCATCGACCGCGGCCTTGGACAGACGGTCGATGACCTTCTGGAGGGCGGCGAGGGAGAAGACGGCCCCTTCGGCAGAGCGGAAGGGGAGTTCCGACCCAGCGGCCGCCACGAGGGTGTCCCGGAGGCCGGTAAGGGAGGCAATCAGCCGGTTGTCCTCGGCGGCGCGGACCTGATCTTCCAGCCGGGAGGCGTGCTCGTGGATGGACAGGCGCCGGGAAGGCCAGCGGTCCCGGAGCATCCAGCGCCTGAGCGTGGAGTAGTGGGGGGTATCGGCCCCGCAGCGCTCCCGCAAAGCCACGCCCACCTGAGAGCAGGACAGCCCGGCGCAGTACAGGTCGAAGGCCTTCTCGCGGAGCTGCCGGGAATGGGGGGTAGGACGTGTCCGATGCTGCTGTTTCATAGACGCAAGCTAGGGCTGGAAGGGCCGCTTGTCGTTCGCCTGGTGCGTCTCATGCGCTGAAGGGAGCGGAATTGGGGACTTGGGGATGGGAGCTTGGGACTTGGGACTAGGGGCTGATATAGTGGCAGTAGCAGTAGCAGTGGCAGGAAAAAAGAGAAGAGAATAGAACCGCAAAGACGCCAAGGTCGCAAAGAGAAAAGACAAAGAGGGAGAAAGGGGCAGTTGGCAGCTTGCCCGGCCTGTCCGGCGTCCAGACGGGCGTAATGGAGTGTAGCCGGGTGGCAGTCGGCAGACCTCACCCCCCTTCGGCATACTCAGGGCAGGCCCTTCGACAAGCTCAGGGCAGGCTTAGGCTCAGCATGACATTTTATTTCAACAGCAATCCCGCCCCGCTTTCTGCGGGACTATGCTAATGCTTATCTTAATAGCAGCCCCGCCTATGACGGGACTATCCGTACGCTATTTCAATAATAGCATCTTGATGCTTTTGGTGTATTCGGAGGTTATCCCCGCCGTTGGCGGGATAATAGAAAGGCGGGTGATATATATCCCAGTAGGCACCACCCTGCCCCAGGCATCCCGCCCGTTCCAGACCAGCTGGTGATAGCCCGGCTCCAAATGTTGATCCACCAGCTGCACAACCTCCCGACCTGACAGGTCATACACTACGATGCGGATTTTCGTCGCTGACGGAAGGACAAACCGGATGGTTGTCTGTGGATTGAAGGGGTTGGGGTAATTTTGATTAAGGGCATAGGCCAATGGCAGGCCCTCAAGCTCACCAGTGGAGACAGTGGTCCCTTTTTGGAGCATAATGACTAATAAACCGCTTTCCACATACGTATCACCTTGCCCTGCCGGGCCAACAAAAGCCTGGCCTACGGCGGATGGTACTAAGGTCGTGGTGGACCTGGGTACCGCAAAGCCTGCGTTGAAGGAAAACCATTTGACGGCATTGTTTTGGGCTTCACCGACACCTACTAAACATAAGGCCAGCACGGTTATTGCCACTGTTTTATTTACCATCAGGTACCCTGCTTTCGTTCTTACTCAATTAGAAGAGATTACTAATATTATGATGGCCCTGGGGAAACGGATTATAGGACTTTATGAATGGAAAGGTAGCTTCGAGTGGAATCACTTACTACCCCCGTGTCAACGGTCGCATCATGATAGCCATAAATTGTTATCGTATCACCGGTGTTGAGTTTGACATCGTCATTAACCGCAATGCCAGGGACTTCGCCTGCAGTACTCTGATATAAAACGAAGTCTTCAGCGACAACCGATCCACTCCTATAGATAGCCACACGATAATAGCAAGTGCGAGCCACTTGACCGGCATAACCCAACTGTACTTTCACCGAATAGATGCCCGCATGGCTCGCCGTGAAACAATAATCGACGGAAGAATCGAATTCATTCTGAAGATCCCAGTTCTCAGTGGCGAACTGGATTTTTGTCCAGGTTGCGGACGGCAATAGGTAGTCGTTAGCCCACACCCGGCAGGAAGATTGTTTGGGCATATCCACGATGCCGCTATTGTAAATTTTCAGAACCGACGCACCGGTTGCCTGGATATCGATAATATCTCCAGCATCCAACTGGTCGACATGCAATTTTGCCCCCGGACTCGTCGTCCCAATTCCCACGTAGCCAGAATCATTCACGAAAACCACGTCCGTTGGAGTACCATCGACGGCGTCAAGGGAATGGCCATCTCCAGCACCGGATGGAAGGCCCGTGAGACCTGAACCATCACCTACAAAAGTATTGGCCGTGACGGTGCCGCTAGCGGTTAATAAGGCGACACTCACGTCCGTAGTTGCATTGATGTCCGCACCGGTGATGGTCCCATCCAGTATCTTGTTGCCCGTCACTGCATTATCGGCAATGGTTGGATTGGGATAGGTTCCGGTCAAATCGCCACCGGCCGAGCCGCCGGGAGGTAGTGAAACGTCGGCGGCTAATTTAGCTTGCGTCACCGACAGGTTGGCCAGGTCGGCAGTCCCTACGGTAAGATCCTGAATCTTTGTACCCGTGACCGAACCGACGGCAATGGTCGGATTGGGATAGGTTCCGGTCAAATCGCCACCGGCTGAGCCACTGAGAGGCATTGAAACGTCGGCGGCTAATTTAGCTTGCGTCACCGACTGGTTGGCCAGGTCGACTGTCCCTACGGTACCATCCTGAATCTTCGCACCCGTGACCGCACTGTCGGCAATGGTCGGATCGGGATACGTTCCGATCAAATCGCCACCGGCTGAGCCGCTGAGAGGCAGTGAAACGTCGGCGGCTAATTTAGATTGAGTCACCGACAGGTCGGCCAGGTCGACTGTCCCTACGGTACCATCCTGAATCTTCGCACCCGTAACCGAACCGTCGGTAATTGTCGGATTGGGATACATTCCGGTCAAATCGCCACCGGCTGAGCCGCTGGGAGGCAGTGAAACATCGGCGGCTAATTTCGCTTGCGTCACCGACAGGTCGGCCAGGTCGACTGTCCCTACGGTACCATCCTGAATCTTCGCACCCGTAACCGAACCGTCGGTAATTGTCGGATTGGGATACATTCCGGTCAAATCGCCACCGGCTGAGCCGCTGGGAGGCAGAGAAACGTCGGCGGCTAATTTAGATTGAGT
>CAZULW010000010.1:0-56253 GCA_964621455.1 uncultured bacterium | reverse complement strand
TGTGGCCACCCAGCAACGAGCAGGCCGCTGATGATGGGTGATTGGTGACTGGTGACTGGTAACTGGTGATTGGTGATTGGTGATTGGTGACTGGTAAGAGCCCTGCGAGCCCTGCAAAACGCGGGGCTTTTTGCTACCAGAGCCGTCTCCGGGGCCGGGTTGGGGCCTGCCTGTACGATGGGGCTCAGGGACCGGCGCAAAATTAGACAAAACCCGTACAATATTTCGTTTTTTAAGGCCTTCGCCCGACGGGAGCATTGTTCGGGTGGTGTCTAGTTTTCCGGCGGGTACAATGGGCGACGATGCAGAATGAGATCGCCACCCCGCTACGTTGCACTACCCCGCCGTTGGCCCCGCCGATGGCGGGATTTAGGACGGGACTAAGGGCGCGGGGCAAACTCGCTCGCGATGACAGCTTGCTGCGGTATGTTGCGGGCTTTTTCATGCGGTGGGAATATAAGACAAGGGAAAGGAATCGTCGTTCGCGTGATGCGCGATATTCTTGAGGCTTGAGGCTTGAGGCTGGAGGCTTGGGGCTAGTGGCAGTAGCATTGGCAGTGGCAGTCTGAAGAGTTTCACCGCAGAGCACGCTGAGAGCGCTGAGGAAGAATTGGTGAATGTTGAATGATGAATGTTGATTGAAGAATTGATTGGGAAGCCGCGCGGGTGCGGGGCTTTTTCGCTGGCGGCCGCGACCGAAACCTGTTGAAGGGGAGTAATTCAGGTTTTACATTTGACCGTGAAGAGTAAACAGCAAGCCTGGCGGCATATCAAAACACGCGTATCGGCTAACCTGGACGGGCTTCTGGCCCAAGTGCGACAGGAGATGGACGGGTATTTAACGGAGTTGGGACTATGAAAAAGGAACTCATCGAACGGTTACATCAGAGGTTCGAGCGTCATGCCTGTGATGTCGATGGTGTCGAGTACTGGTTTGCCAGGGATCTACAGGAACTGCTCGGCTACACAAAGTGGACTAATTTTGTGACGGTGATCGATAAAGCCAAGATTGCCTGTAAACAGGCCGGGCAGGAAATCGAAGACCATTTTACCGACGTTGGCAAAATGGTTGATCTAGGCTCGGGATCGCAGAGGGAAATTAAGGACATTGCCCTCACACGGTACGCCTGCTATTTAATCGCCCAGAATGGCGATCCTCGGAAAGATCGCATCGCGTTTGCCATGACCTATTTCGCGGTGCAGACCCGCAAGCAGGAGCTGATCGAAGAGCGGCTGCTGGACGCGCTGGGTAAGACTGTATTCAGCGAGACAGCGGGCGGTGATTCGTGCATCATCTCTCTGAGCGCGATGAAGGCAAAGGTGGCGAGTGAGGAGGAGGCGGGAGCGCTGGTGGAGATATTGCCGGTAAGTGTGTGAAAGAGCACTCACCCCCACACTTCCGTCTTCACTTCGTTACCCGGCTACACTACGTTACCCCGCCATCGGGCCCGCTTCCAGCCCCGCCGCTGGCCCCGCCGATGGCGGGATTTAGGACGGGATTTAGGACGGGACTGAAGGCGCGGGATAAACTCCGCTGCGCTGCCAATGGGCCATCGCCTGCGGCGGGACTTTTGGCGGGGTGGTCAAGGCATATCTTTTCTGTTGACAAAATATACCGTTATGGTATAATATATATACCGCATGGACTTTTACTACGATCCTGAGAAAAGCGAAAGCAACAAGCTCAAACACGGGATTGATTTTTTGGAAGCCCAGGCGTTGTGGGATGATCCCGACCTGATCGAGATTCCGGCCCGCACGGCCGACGAGCCGCGTTTCCTGGTGGTCGGGAAAATTGGCGGCAGCCACTGGTCGGGGATCATCACCTATCGCGGCGATAACATCAGGATTATCTCTGTGCGGCGGTCAAGACCTGAGGAGGCGGAGATCTATGAAAGCTGAGGAACTGGATAAGAAATTCGATGCCGGAGAGGACATAACCGGGCATCTTGAGCTCTCAAAGGCTCGCAGGCCTGAACGGGAGCAGAAGCGAGTGAACGTGGATTTCCCCCTGTGGATGATTCAATCCCTTGACAGGGAAGCCAAGCGCCTGGGGGTTCCACGGCAGTCCATCATCAAGCTGTGGTTGGCTGAGCGGCTGGAAAAAGGGCATTCCTGATGTAATCCACCTGCCAACCAGCGGACACACGATGACCGGTCGGGGAGGCACAATGCCGCTGAGCTCTGCCGTAAGGTTCCAAGCCACGCGATAGATACCATGTTGGGTTCAATAGCAGGTGATGTCATTGGCTCAGCTCCACTCACCTCCAGCACTTCCGTCTTCACTTCGTTACCTGTCTGCCGTGCATGCTAGCTGGTGGGCACGCCCGGCAGGCGCCGGACAAGTCGTGTTTACATCTCTCTTGAGAGAGCAACTGTGTTCAAAGTCAAGCCTTTTAGGCAGCACATTGGGCACGCCAGGGTGTTTGGGTTTTGATGATAGCGTTCAGGATGGTCAGCATTTTCCTCATGCACGCTGTCAAGGCGACCTTGGAAGGCTTACCCGCTTCACGCAGACGTTGATAGAATGTTCGGATCACGGGATTAGACCGAGTGGCCGCGAGGGTAGCCATATACAGGGCTGATCGGAGGCGGCCTCTGCCACCCCAGACGCTCCGCTTACCGCGAAAAGCCCCACTATCCCGGTTAAACGGAGCCAACCCCGCCGACGGCGGGGGCGATCCGTCTGGCCGCCGGACAGGTCTGGCGTCGGTTCAGGGTCCCCAGTTCAGGCAGGTCGGCCAGCAGGTTGGTTGAAAGAACTACACCCACACCAGGCACGCTCTGCAACAAAGCATCCTTCTCACGCCACATGGGGCTGTTCTTGATTTTATCGGCGAGGTGGTCATCCATGTCCTGTAATCGCTTTTCCAACCAGGCAAGATGGGTCTTGATGTCTTTGCGTACCGCTTGGGGAGCTGCTGCAAGCCTACTCTTCTCCGCCACCAGCATAGCCACCAGTTGGCGCCGCCTGGTCATCAGTGCCGTCAATTCCTGGGTCTCCTTGTCCTTCAGGGGGCGAACTTCCGGCCGCATCTTCTCTCCGAAGCGGGCCAGGACCTGGGCGTCAATCCGGTCGGTCTTGGCCAGGATACCAGAGGCCCGGGCAAACTCCCGCACCTGGCGGGGATTGACTATGGCCACGGGCAAACCCTTGGCGGCCAGCTCTACCGCCAGGGGCATCTCCAACCGGGCAGTGGCCTCCAGAACAATCAGCTCAGGCTTTATGGACCGGATCCGTTTCACCAGGGATTGGATGTCCTCATCCTGGTTAGCGGTGGACCAACTTTCCCTGGAGGGCAGCACAGCCACATCCAGACGGTCTTTGGATACATCAATGCCCACAAAGGGACTTGGGGACTGATCCATGAGTCTTTACCTCCCATCCTTGCAAATACGGGCTTGGCCAAAAGGTTCTGGTACCTTTTGGCCAGCCCACGCAACTGTTCGGGTTGATAAGGAACCGGGCGTAACGACCCACGCTCTCTCACGGGCTTCTAACTTCCCAAGGGGGCTTCGGTCTGTCACGCCCCTATGATTTAAATGAAAATTAAACCAAGAAAACATGCAACCAAACATACAAGGGGGCCAGGGGGTGAGTGGTATCCCTAACACTTTCGGGAAAACCAAAAAACAACAATCCAAATCAAGAGGAGTTATAATCATGAATTGTAAACTTGTTACCACAGCTCTGATGTTCTTATTTCTTCTCAGCCTGCCACTTACAATGAGTTCTGCTCAAGAAAAAACCACCTTACCGGTAAAATATGAGGAACTGACAGCACCGGAGCTGGTGGAAGCCGTCGAATTATCCGAAAGCGTATGCATTATTCCCCTCGGTATCCTTGAAAAGCACGGTCCCCACCTGCCCCTGGGCACCGATCTGCTGGATATCCGCGAGACGGCACTGCGAGCCGCGAAAGAAGAATACAGCATCATCTTCCCGGAATTCTATTTCGGCCAGATATATGAGGCGAAACATCAGCCTGGTACGATAGCGTACAGTCCCGAATTAGTCTGGAACGTGCTGGAAGAGACTTGCGACGAACTGGCCCGTAACGGCTTAAAGAAGATCATCCTGATCAATGGTCACGGGGGGAACAACAATTTTCTGCCCTACTTCTGCCAGGCGCAACTGGCCAGTGGCAAGGATTATGCCGTTGTCTTGTTCAGCCCGGGGAGAGACACCACAACCGCAAGGAAAGTGGAAGCCTTGCGGAAAACCACAACGGGCGGGCACGCAGGAGAGACAGAGACGTCGATGATTATTGCTCACAGGCCGGACCTGGCCCACGTCGAGCGGGGAGCGGATCAATCCGGGGAGAGCCTGGAGCGGTTGGAGCATTTAACCTTCGGATACACCGGGATCTGGTGGTATGCGCAATACCCCAATCATTATGCCGGCGACGGCAGTGAGGCCAATCGCGAGATCGGCGAGTTGCTGCTCAATAGTCGATCAAGCCAACTGGCGGAATTGATCAGAATATTGAAAAAGGATAAGACTATTCTAAAGTTGCAGCGGGAATTTTTCGACAAGTCGGAGAACCCGCTTAAGACCAGGCAATGAGGATTTTATTCTGGGTTTTGACCGATTTATTCAATAAATATAGTGATTGCAGGTAGCTGTGTAATACTAACTATGCGGCTACAAACAGCAATAGGCGATAGTTAAAGAAGCCAGTTACCAGTTGAATGATTATCAAACTCGAAGGAGGAGCATCATGAAGAAAAGATCGTTTACAGCCGCTCGCCTGGTGTTGACCGTCCTGCTCATCTGTCCCGCTTTAACCTCCGCGCAGGAACTCAAGCCGATCCAGCTTTTGAAGCCGCAAATGGACAGCGGTAGACCCCTGATGCAGGTGTTGCAGGATAGAAGCTCTTCGCGTGAATTCAGTACTGAGAAGTTGCCCTTGCAGGTGCTTTCAAATATGCTCTGGGCGGCGTTCGGAGTAAATCGCCAGGATTCGGGAAAGCGAACCGCACCATCGGCGTCAAATCGGCAGGAAATCGATATCTACGTCGCCACCGCCGATGGCCTTTACCTTTATGATGCGAAGGCACACACGTTGAAGCCGGTTCTGGCGGAAGATATCCGGGCTGCGACCGGGCGTCAGCCGTTCGTGCAGGAGGCGCCTGTGAACCTCGTCTATGTGGCGGATTTCGCGAGGATGGGTGAGACGACGGCTGAGGACAAGGTTTTCTATTCAGCTGCCAATACGGGCTTCATTGGCCAGAATGTTTACCTGTACTGTGCTTCCGAAGGATTGGCGACTGTTGTACGCGGGCTAGTTGACAGGCCTGCCCTGGCGAAGGTGATGAGACTGCGACCAGATCAGAAGGTTATCCTTGCACAATCGGTGGGATATCCGAAAAAGTAGTCATCGGGGAAAGAAGCAAACAGGGATTTGCCTGAGCGCAGTACTGCGCGGGCACGTCGTTCGCCTGTTACGCGAAAAGGGAACTCACCCCCCGACCTCCTCTCTTACAAAGGGGCATCACGAAGTGAAGGGGGTGAGTTTGGATTAAGTCTCGCGGGCAAGAAACCTTTTTCTCGGCGACTGCAGCCAAAACCTGTTGAAGGGGAGTGATTCAGGTTTTACATTTAATAGTGAAGAGTATACTTCAAGCCCGGCATCATATCAACACGCGTCTCGATTGTCCTGGAGGTTGATCCGTTGGTTGACCCCGCCGATGGCGGGGCGGACGGACTGATATACTGCAAAAATGCCGTGAATAACTAGTTCGGCGCACCCGCGTGACAAGCGCCAACTATATGGTTTGGACGAATAAATTGAGTGTTCATTAATCTCACAAAAAGGAGAAATCATCATGAGCGATGAGAAAAATGACCTTCCCGAAGAGACTACCAGCAAGAAAACCGGAAAAAAAGTGGAACGGCGAGATTTTCTTCAGGCTTTGACTGCCATACCGGTGCTCGGCCTTTTCGGATATGCCCTGCAGAAAGAGATCCGCTACAATAAGGCACAAAAGGCTGCAAGGTCAGGAGCCAAAGTTCCCGCATCAGACCTCTCCGATTTGAATGTGGCCCTGATCGGCGCCGGAGCCCAGGGGGAAGTGCTGATGAACGCCATGCTGAAAATACCGAATATAAGGTTCCGCGCTGTCTGCGACATCTGGACGGAATACAGCCTGAAAAGGGCGGTCGGACTTTTAAATAAATATAAATTTGACGTCAACGGATACGAAGATTACCGGGACCTGCTTGATAAAGAGAAAGACCTCGATGCGGTAATCATCGCCACACCGGATTTCTGGCATGCCCAGCATACTGTGGATTGCCTGCAGGCCGGCCTGAACGTTTATTGCGAGAAGGAAATGTCCAACACGCTGGATGAAGCCAAACGCATGGTTCTCGCCGCGCGTGAAACCGGCAAGTTGCTTCAGATCGGGCATCAACGGCGGAGTCATCCGCGCTATATCCACTGTTACGAGAAAATTCTGAAAGAGGCTAAAATGATTGGCCGGATCGTTACAGTCAACGGCCAGTGGAACCGGGCTCCTCAGCCGGAGTTGGGCTGGCCCAAAAGATACACCGTGTCTGAGGCTCGGCTAAATAAGTATGGCTTCAAATCTATGGAGCAATTCCGCAACTGGCGCTGGTACAAAGGACTGGGCGGAGGGCCCATCGTGGACCTGGGATCTCACCAAATCGATATTTACAACTGGTTCCTGGAAGCGCGACCCAAAGCCGTGATTGCCAGCGGCGGTACCGACTATTACCCCAAAGCGACACACGAGTGGTATGATACCGCCATGGTAATTTTCGAATATGAGACCAAAGCAGGACCGACCAGAGCTTATTACCAGACCCAAACGACCAATGGCAGCCAGGGATATTTCGAAAACTTTATGGGTGACCAGGGCACGCTGGTGATCTCTGAATCCGAAGCTGGTTATCCCGGGTCCATTTACCGCCAAC
Source organism: uncultured bacterium (assembly GCA_964621455.1). Lineage (GTDB taxonomy): Bacteria > Fidelibacterota > Marinisomatia > SCGC-AAA003-L08 > TS1B11. The sequence goes on along the minus strand of CAZULW010000010.1, from coordinate 49,313 downwards.
CGCAGGCACCTGCATGGGACGAGTGGGTTCGAAAGGGGTATGTTTCCGCGCCCAAAATCCAGCTGCTAAAACCGGAAACGGAGGCAGTTCTGGATGTGCGGGAGACGATATCTCCCGACGAACACAAAATTCCAATCGAAATGCACGATCCCTATCACATGCCGCATCTGGAGAACTTTTTCAACGCCATTCGTGGAACCGAGGAGTTGAATTGTCCTGCCGAAGTAGGATATGAAACCGCTGTCACGGTTCTGAAAGTCAACCAGGCCATCGAGACAGGTAAGCGGCTGTATTTCAGTCCGAGTGAATTCGAAATCTGAACCGACCGAAAATCAATATTGCATATTTATTCCTAAAAATGAAAGGTATATAAGAGATATGGAAGAGCATAAGTCCAACCAACTGCAAATGATCGCTCTTGTTGTTCTGCGGATGATGATCGGATGGCATTTCCTTTACGAGGGGGTTGCAAAATTAATGAAACCGAATTGGTCCGCTGCGGGGTATCTGATGCAGTCCAGGGGAATCTTTTCAGGCATTTTCAGGTGGATGGCCGACACGCCCAGCGTACTAGACATTGTGAGCCTGATGAATATGTGGGGCCTTACAGCGATCGGACTCGGGCTGATACTCGGCTGTTTCACGCGGATAGCAAGCATTGCGGGAATAGCATTGCTCCTGGTGTTCTACCTGTGTAATCCGCTTTTTGTAGGTTTCTACTACTCGATTCCAATGGAAGGCAATTATTTAATTGTCAACAAGAACCTGGTCGAGATGGCAGCCCTTTTCGTCATCGCTGTCACTTATAGTAACAGGTATGTAGGAATTGACCGTATTCTTTATAAGCTATTTCAAAAATAGCAGCGTGGTGCAGTAACTCTTCTTGACTTCTATAATAGTTTTCAAATTCTTTAGCACTCGATAGTAGCAGCCCTATAACATCTTTATCCAGCGGATGGAAGGGCAGGCGCGCCCCGGCCCCTGTCGGGGACTCGCGATGACCGGCCGGGGAGGTACCGCACCGCCCAGTCCGCCAGGATCTGCCGGGCGTGGTCCTCCGGCTTGAACTTGGGGTAGACCCTATGGATGGTTTTATCTGTATTGAGAGATCTAAGGCACCGACAGCGCCCGGCAGATCTTCTTCGCCAATTTATTGGGTATCTCGGAATGTCTGGGGATAGCTTCTACGTGGCCGGTGGCGGGATTCACCCAGAGGGAGTGGGAGCGGCCCTCGCGCTTAAGGTAGCACCCGTACCGCCGGAGGTGCTTGAGCAGAGCCTGGCGCTTCAATCGAGGACGATGGTTTCCTTTATAGCGTTGTCCGGCACGCCGCGCAGGCTATCATCCCGGCGGTCCTCAAGAATCAGCGCGATGGCTTCCTTCAGGCTCTGAAGGCACTCCTCCCGGGTGCGGCCCTGACCATTGGCGCCGGGCACCTCGGGGCAGTAGGCGATATACCAGTCGCCGTCCTGTTCCACGACAGCCGTGAACTCGTTATGCATCGCCATGACCTCCTGGGTGCAAGTTATGCCGTTTGGACACTCCACGCAAGCTGGCAGAGGGCTAAGTTGAAGGGGATGCGTTACTACAGTCCTCCATGACCTGAGGGCAATGATCCGGGGGACCTCACCCTAGCAAAAACCGGGAAGTATCCCACCGCCCCGGCAAGTAGGTAATAATGCTATTCGTGCCCATTCGTGGCCGAGTATTAATCCCATTCCGCCAGGACCTGCCGGGCGTTGCACTCCGGCTTGGCCCTGTGGTAGACCTTGTGAATGGTACCGTCGGGGTTGATGAGGTCGGCCACCCGGCTGGTGCCTTCGTACTCCCGGCCCATGAACTTCTTCTGTGCTGACCTGAGACGCGTTGTATCCGTGCTTGGTTTGGGAGTCTATTTAGTGCCAACTTCCCCCTCCCTGTAACCGACACGTTGATAGTGAAAACAGACCCATTCGAGGAGTGACCGCATGAAAACAGTCCTGATCACCGGCAGCACACGGGGCATCGGGTATGGGCTGGCGGATGCTTTCCTGGAGCTGGATTGCCAGGTGATCGTGAGCGGTCGGACGCCTGAGGGGATTAAGCAGGCTATAGAAAGACTGTCCGAGGGACGCGGCGAGAAGCATCTTCTGGGCCGGACTTGCGAGGTGACTGATTTTGACCAGTTACAGACCCTGTGGGATACTGCACTGAGCCATTTCGGGAAGGTGGATATCTGGATCAACAACGCCGGGCTGGGGCATTTCCCCAGGGACTGGTGGCAGATGCCGCCAGAGGAAATCCGGGCGGTGGTGGAGACCAACGTCATCGGGGCCATGTACGGTGCCCGGGTAGCCCTGGCGGGCATGCGCAAGCAGGGCTTCGGTGCGCTCTACAACCTGGAAGGGATGGGCAGTGATGGGCGCAAAGTAGCGGGGATGGCCCTCTACGGCAGCACCAAGCGCGCGCTGGGTTATCTCACCGACGCCCTGGTCCGGGAGGTAAAAGGGACGACTATTATCGTCGGAGCCCTACGGCCAGGTATGGTAGCCACCGACATGGTGACCCGGCCCTACGAAAGCAGGCCTGAGGAGTGGGCCAAGGTGAAGGGCCTGTTCAATATTCTATCAGATCGGGTGGAGACGGTTACGCCCTGGCTTGCGCGGAAAATGTTGGAGAACAAGAAGAACGGCGTCCGGATTACCTGGCTCACCAACCGGAAGCTCATATGGCGGTTCCTCACCGCGCCCATTCGGAAACGGGATGTCTTCGGGGATATCCCAGGTCCGATGAAATAGAGAAACAGGACACGGCAAGATAAGCGTGCTGTAAAGCAAATAAAAACACATAAAAAAGCGTAGTTTTTCCAAATGGCATCTATCGTACCGAATCCTGAGATTGCCCCGCTTCGGCAGGCCTTCGGCGTGAGCTCAGGCGAACGCTCAGGGCAGGCTCCTTCGGTCCGCCGGTCCCGCAGGGACTCCTGCGGAGCTGCCCGGGCAGGCCTCGCTCCCGAAGGGGTAAGTCGGGTAAACGCGGGGCAAGCTCCTTCGCCGGAGATCAGGATAGGCCCTTCGACAAGCTCAGGACAGGCCTCGCAATGACGGGTTAGGGGACCAACCCACCCCAGTCCGCCGTTTGGCGGACTTTCCCCTCCCTTTTAAAGGGAGGGGCCTCACAGAGTGAGAGGGGAGGGTTAGTCTGCGGGGCACGGTACTACGACCCGCAGCTGCCGGGCATGGCCGTCCGGCTTGGCCCTCTGGTAGACCTTGTGAATGGTGCCGTCCTCGTTGATCAGGTAGGTAGTGCGGGTGATGCCTTCATATGCCCGGCCGGCGAGCTTCTTGGGTCCCCAAGCACCGTAGGCCTTCAGCATATCGTGGCGCTCATCGCAGAGCAGGGGGAACTGGAAGCCATGTTTCTCCACGAAATTGCGCTGCTTGGCCGGTGGATCAGCACTGACGACGACGATCTTGAGGCCCCGTTTCTCAAATTCCTGGAATTCGTCACGGAATCCCTGGCCCTCGACGGTTCAGCCCAGGGTGCCGGCTTTAGGGAAAAATCACAAAACGACCTTACTGCCGCGGAAGTCCTTCAGCGATACCGGCTTCTCATAGGCATTCGGCAGGGTGAAATCAGGGGCCGGGGTGCCGGGATCGAGTAACATATTATCTCCTTAGCTGCTTTGCTTCACAAGACTTGGCAGACTGGGTCTAACAGCACCAGCGATAATCCTATTATCTACCCAAACACAAACTTACTTCAACAATATCATTTTCCGGCTAGACTTGAATCCACCCACTTCCAGCACATAAAAATATTGGCCGCTAGTTACCCTTTTCCCTCTGTTATCTGTTCCATCCCAAACAACCGAATATTCGCCCATCGGCTTAAATTCGTCTACAAGCGTATTGATCCATTGTCCCTTTATATTAAAAACTTCAATCTTTACAGGTTCAGAATTTTGGACCTGATACTCTATAATCGTCCTTGGATTAAACGGGTTGGGGTAATTTTGTTTGAGCTTGAACAAATGGGGTTCTAAGGCAGTACTTGCTGATGCGGTCGTCTCACCGTCACCCCAGACTTCGACATGAGTACTACCTTGTCTTCCAACCTGAGCAATAATCTCCGGTTTATTATCACCATCAATATCATATACAAATACTCCATAATTGTAAATATCCAACAGAGAAAATTCAATTGTATTCGTTTCCCAGTCAATAACATCAACGCGAAAATCCCAACTTTGAGACACTGCTTCGCGTAAACCATCACCATCAATATCAAAAAATCCGATGAAGGCGTCAATGGGCCCATACGACCATTTTAAAATGTGCGAGAAGCCATCATAAACGACAATAGAATCCATATATGACCCTCTAAGAATTAATTCCGGTATGCCATCTCCTTCCATATCGAGACGATTGTGGGTGTATATTAAATCCAAACTATAGGGGCCATAGGGATCTATCGTTGTATACTCTGGTGATTGAAATTCAAGTTGGTATCCCTGACTACGGAGGGTTGATGTTGAAATCAAAATAATAGGAATTACATATATCCCGAAGATGTTACCGGCTCTGATCATAACTAATAGTCCTTTATATATATTTATGATTTATATTTCTAAGATATTTCGTGCCATAGAATATGTCTCAAATGACATTGAATTCTTCTTAAGACACCCGTAGCAATTTAGCCAGCCCGCTACCCAAGCTCAACCCAATCCAAGATCAATGAGACAAAGGGGTGATTGCTACTCGGCGAAGCCAAACGTAAATTGATCTTTAGAAACAGGTTTGGAGCTCATACGTATGATTCAACGACTATGAAGTACCGCCATCTAGGCCGCAGCGGCCTGCAGGTATCCGAAATCGCCCTGGGCAGCTGGCTCAACGTCGGCGGCTGGGTGGACGAGAAGGCTTCCATCGCCCTTATTCACCAGGCATATGCCGCCGGTGTCAACCTGTTCGACGTGGCGGACGTATATGCCGACGGCCAGGCCGAGGTGGTCCTGGGCAGGGCCCTGAAGGAGCTGCCCCGGGAGCAGGTGGTGGTGTCCACCAAGTGCCGGGTACGCATGTGGCCGGGTCCCTTGGGTGAGGGCCTGTCCAAAAAGCATATAGTTGAGGCCTGCGAGGCGTCCCTCAGGCGCCTGGACGTGGATTACATCGACCTCTACCAGGTCCACGCCCCCGACCCTGCCACTCCCATCGAGGAAACCATGGCCGCCCTGGACCTGCTGGTGCACCAGGGTAAGGTGCTCTACCTGGGATGCTCCAACTTCACCGGCGAGCAGCTGCGGGAGGCCCAGGCCGCCGAAGCCCATAGCGGGACCCGCTTTATCTCCAGCCAACCGCGGTACAACATGCTGTGGCGGGAGCCTGAAAAGGAATTATTCCCGGCTTGCGGAGAGCTGGGTGTAGGCAATATAGTCTATTCACCCCTGGCCCAGGGCGTCCTCACCGGCAAATACCTGCCGGGGGTTGTTCCCGAGAGCAGCCGCCAGGCGCGTTCGGAGCACAACATACCGTTACTTACTGATGAGAACCTTGCCAGGGTTGGGCGGCTGATGCCCCTGGCAGAGCAGTTCGGGATGACCATGGCCCAACTTGCCCTGCGTTGGTGCCTGCGCCGGGAAGAGGTCGCTTCGGTCATCGTGGGGGCCACGCGGCCTGAACAGCTGGACGAGACGCTGGCTGCCGGCGACATGATCCTGGATCCGGACCAGGTAAAGGCCGTCGAGGGCGTTCTGGCCCAAAAGGGACAATGACCCTGCCGTATTATATAAATGTACATAGATTAATAAATGGATCTGGGGCTTTAAGAACCCGCTCCCCATCCCGACACAAGTGTCGGGAAGCCCCCTTCTCTTTGAAGGGGGGGGGGGAAGGGTGGTGGGTTAATAGCCCCGCATCAGACTACGCCGGGCGCAAACGGATGCCTACATGAAGGGCGTATTGCCATACGCCCCTACAAAGCTAACAGGACTTCCCCCGAAAACCAGATTACTGAAGCTGTAACTTTCAGTAACAGAGAAAACCCCTGAAGGGGTTCACATTTTCTTTTGCCTTTCTAATCCCACGGTTGAAACCGTGGGCTAATGGGCTAAGCTGAATCAAGGTTTTTCTAAATCCCTTGCATTACCTTTTATTTAGCCCCATATTTAATTGATTCTCGTACCGGACATTTATTCAAGGGAACCAGAGTATGAACGATCCTCCATCCAGACTCGCCGCCTTCCTCGCCGAGCTCCGGCAGCGCCGGGTGTTCCGGGTGGCGGCGGTGTACGCGGGGATGGCCTTTGTTTTAGGTGAAGTTGCCAACAATTTCTTCCCCGCATTGAACATTCCTGACTGGACTATCAGCTTTGTGGTCGTGCTGCTGGTTATCGGCTTCCCCATCGCCGTCGGTATGGCCTGGGCCTTCGACCTGACCGCAGAGGGCCTGGTGCGGGCCAAGGTTAAACGGGAGCCAACCGCGGTCAAAGCCCCGCACTACCCCCTTGTAGGCAACAAGACCCTGGCCGTTATAGCAGCAGTGGCAGTGGCAGTGGCAGTATGGTCGTATCTCTCCAAGGGGGAAGGGCCGGGGCCCATTACCTCCATCGCGGTCCTGCCCCTGGACAACCTGGGTGGCGACCCTGAGAATATCTACTTCGTTGAAGGCATGCACGAGGCCCTGATATCTGAACTGAGCAAAATTGGTGCCGTCACTGTGATTTCCCGGCGGTCCACCCTGCAATATAAAGACTCTGAAAAGACCATGCCTACGATTGCCTCTGAGCTGGGCGTGGACGCTCTGGTAGAAGGTTCGGCCCTTCTGCTGGGAGAGCGGGTACGAATCACTACTCAGCTGGTTGACAGCCAAGATCGCCATCTATGGTCAAATACTTACGAGCGGAAACTTGAGGATGTGTTTGCCTTATACAACGACGTTACCCTGGCCATTGCCCAGGAGATCCAGGCAAAACTGACTCCCGAGGAAGAAACCCGCCTGGCCAGCGCCCCGCAGTTGAACCCCGAGGCCTATAAGCTATATCTCAAGGGGTGGCATTTTCGTACGCTGGAGAGTGCTGAAAGCATACCTAAGGCCGTGGAATACCTGGAGCAGGCCGTAGCGCTGGACTCCACCTTCGCCCAGGCCTGGGCGGCCCTGGGCCATAGCTACCTTCTAATGGATAGGGTCAGTCTCTGGAAGCGCGATTATGCCTATAATCGGATGAAACAGGCGCTCGATAAAGCCCTTGAGTTGGATCCCAACCATGCGCAAGCCCATGCGTGTTTGGGGATTTACCAGTGGGACTATTTGAACGACTTAGCAGCGGCCGAAGCGTCTTACAGGCGGGCGCTGGAGCTGGACCCCGATAACACCTATGCCCTCTACGAATACGGCCTGGACTTGATCTGGTGGGGCCGGCCTGACGAGGCTATGGTCCGACTGCGGCGGGGCCACGAGCTGAATCCGCTTTCCCCCCAGCCCCTGCTGGGTATCTCCTGGGTTTATCTCTTCACTCGCCAGTATGATAAAGGCCTGGAATACTCGCAAGCCGTTTTGGAGCTCGCTCCCGATAATATATTCGCGCTCGGAAATATACCTTGGGCAAAGTTTGCAATCCTCATGCAGCAGGGCCGCTACGCGGAAGCCGCCGCCGGGGCGGGAAAAGCTGGGGATTTGTTCCGGCAGCTGCGGGCGGAATGGGCCTTGGGGGACAAGGAGAAAGTATACGCGGTTCGGGATTCGCTGAGTACCATCGGTTGGGAGCAGAAGTATCCTTCCGGGCTTGCGCGACTCTATGCCATCATGGGGGAGAGGGATAAGGCCCTCGACCTGTTGGAAAAGGCCTATGAAGATACCGCCCTACGGCTTGCAAGGGTGTATGATCCGGAATTTGATTTTCTCCGCGCCGAGCCCCGTTTCCAGGACCTGCTGCAGAAAATGGGACTGATGGAAGTATTTGATCAATACGGGCGGAGGATTCGGTAGGTGGGGGTGAGGTCTCCGGCGGAGACTTGCGGCGGCAGAATATAGCGGCTGACTTCCACCTGATTATTCCGGGGGAACTCATGTCGACGAATTCTCTTGAAACCATAACCGGAATAAGTGTATACTTGCAATAGCTATGCGCCGCTATATTCAAAATGGACTGCTTTTAGGTGGGGTATTGATCCTGGCCACCGGCCTGTTGGGTTGGTCTAACCCCATGAAAGAAGGGGACTTAGCGCCTGACTTCACCTTGCCGGACCAGGATGGGATTAACCAGACCCTCTCTGAATACCGCGGCCAGAAGGTACTGGTTTATTTTTACCACAAGGACGATGCGCCGGGCTGCACCAAGGAGGCCTGCGGTCTCAGGGACGACTACCAAGACTACCAGGCCGCCAATATCGTTATCCTGGGGATCAGCTATGATACGCCTGAATCGCACCGGCAATTCCGAGATAAACACAATCTGCCCTTCACCTTACTTAGCGACGGCAAAAGGGAAATCGCCGCGTCCTACGGAACCAAAGGGATCTACCCCCTTGCAAGCCGCCGCTCTTTCCTCATCGACGAGGAAGGGCACATCCTGAAGATCATCAAGGATGTGGATATAACCACTCACAGCCAGGATGTCCTGGGCTACTTCCGCGAAGCAGCTTCCCAGCCCTAGCAGCCCGTGAATCGCAACGAACGCCGCACACCGGGCACAGGTCCCATCGGCGTTGTTGTAACCATTGCAATATGGGTGCTTTGCCTTTATCTCCAGCGCCGCCTGCCCCTGCCGCTGATGCGTCTATCATCGGGATGGCGCTGGGGTATGGGCCTGCTTTTCTTCGCCGACGGTCTGGGTACTTTTATATGGAGTGCCGCTACCCTGGTCAAAGCCCGCCGGGAGAACAGGCTGGCCAGCTCCGGGCCCTATACGCTGGTGCGCCATCCCATGTATGGCGCCGTCCTGTGGAGCGGTACGGCAGTGATCGCCTTTGCTTTTCAGTCCTGGATAGTACTCCTGGGAGTCGTGCCGATCCACCTGTGCTGGATGTGGCTGGTCCAGGAAGAGGAGCAGGAGCTGCAGCGCCGATTTGGTGATGCCTACCTGCGGTATGCAGAAGAGACCGGCCAGTTCCTGCCACGGCTGGCCAGCCTGAAGAAAGCAGCGCAAGGCCCCCGCAAGCTTGACGGATGAAACCGCATACCAACGATTATCCAATAAGAGAAATCTACATTATGGCAGTTCTAAGTATCATGTACGGGGAATAATGAGGAATTTTTTTTATTTGATGCCAAAAAGTTGCCATTGTTTCCGGGGATGAAAATCCGTAGGTTTACAGCCGCAGACATCATGAGAGTCAATTAACTTTACCTATACGGGCGGATGCGCCCGAGCAAAGGGAGAGCCCATGCAGAGAGGAAGCGTAAACAAAGTCATCCTGGTTGGTCACGTGGGTGCTGATCCGGAACCGCGGTATACCGCCTCCGGGACCGCGCTGGTCAACCTGCGGATGGCGACCAATGAGGTGTGGCGGGACACCGAAGGGAAGGACCAGGACCAGACCGAGTGGCACCGGGTGGTACTCTGGGGCAAGCAGGCCGAGTTCGCCGCCAACTATATCAAAAAAGGGCAGCTGATCTGCGTAGAAGGGCGGCTGCAAACGCGCACATGGGAGGACCGCGACAAAATCGAGCGGCGGACTACAGAGGTGCGGGCCAACATGATCACACCGCTGGGCGGCCTGAAGACCGGGGAAAAAGCGGAGGAAGATATCCAGGCCGTGAGCGAAGAGCCACCCGGCGACGAGGATATCCCCTTTTAAGGGCTGCGCCAAGGACAAGGCAGGCCCCCGGGCTTTAGAGGACCCGCTACCGGCACGATCTGTTTTACGGGTCGCCACGAAGGGGCTTTCATTCGCTGCTGCGGCATTGAGAGGTTCATGCCGTGTAATATCCCAACGGGATCCCTTCCCCGGAGGGGACCCTTTCCCAAAGGGAAGCCTCCGGCTCGGGTCGGGATAGCAGCGCCGCGATTGAAGGAGATCCATCAGTTGTTGACGGATTGATATACTGCAAAAATGCCATATAATACTAGTCAGGCGAGAGCCGAGTAAAATGTTCAAGATAGAAAGGAGTCCAGAATGAATATCTACGTAGGGAATCTGTCTCAGGAGGTGACCGAAGAAGATTTGCGGCAGGCTTTTGAAGCCTTCGGGCAGGTCGAATCGGCCGCTATTATAAAAGACAAGTTCACCGGTGAATCGAGAGGATTCGGATTCGTGGAGATGCCCGCCAAGGCCGAAGCCCAGGCAGCGATCGCCGACATGAATGAGAAGGAGCTCAAGGGACGAGCGCTTAATGTTAATGAGGCCCGCCCTCGTGAAGACCGTAAAGGAGGAGGAGGGGGAGGAAGACGAGGCGGCGGGCGGCGCTTCTAGCAGGCGGGACCCGGAAAAATAGAATCAGAGTAGGACTTCGCCTGACACCGCGTGAGCCGACTCTTCGACTCCCCCTTCGGCGGAGTTTATCCTGAGTTCGCCAATTGGCGTACGAAGGGCTCAGGCTCGCCCGTTGGGCTACGCCCAGAGGGGCAGGCTGCGCCAAGGACAAGGCTGGCCCAATCTACTTTACAGGTGGCCCTGCGGGGGCTTACCTTCGCTGCTGCGGCATCGAGAGGTTCATGCCGTGCAGTATCCCAACGGCACCCCTTCGGGATAGCACCGCCACGATTGAAGGTGATCCGTCAGCTGACGGGTTGATATACTGTAAAAATGCCGTATAATGCCAGTTAGGTGAACGGATGGACTTTTCGAGTAGTCAAAGATGATTCAGTTACTTGACAAGGAAACCGGCTCACTTTTAAGTTCGATCTCGGAAGAAGAACTGAAGTTCCTGATCGACAATCTTGAGGAAGAGTCGGAGGACGACACTGAATACTATCTCAATCGCGTGACTCTGGAGATGCTGAAGGAAAAGGGTGCAGACCAGCCGCTTATAGATCTCCTGGAAAGCGCCCTCGGAGATCGCGAAGACCTGGAAATAGAGTGGTCACGGACTTAAAAGCGGTGTCCGCCTGACACGCGGATGCAGCGCACCACGCTAATGCAAGGCAGCTAATGCGCCAGATATAGACTTTATCTAGAAACCATATAAACAGAATTAAAGTGGCTGACTTTTACTTCATCGGAGCACGTCAAGGAGGGAATCCATGAGGAAAATAATGACCTGGTTCTTGGTCATAATATTTGCTATGCCTTGCCTCGCCGGGACACAATCAATCAGCGACGATCCTCGCGTGGCCTCCGCACTCAATCTACTGGAACTCTGGCTAGAAGCCCAATGTGCTTATGAACAGATTCCAGGTATTTCTATGGGTGTGGTTTACGACCAAGAACTATTATGGAGCCAGGGGTTTGGCTACTCTGATCTGGAACGCGAGACACCTGCAACACCCCGGACCATCTACAGCATCTGTTCCATTTCCAAGCTTTTCACCAGTATCGCGGTTCTCCAGCTCCGGGACCAAGGGCTACTTCGTCTCGAAGATCCTGTAGGCAAACACTTACACTGGTTCACTATCAAACAAACCCATCCCAATGGACCCTCCGTAACGGTTCAGGGTATTCTTACACACTCTTCCGGTCTCCCGAGAGAGTCAGATTTTCCTTACTGGAGCGCGCCGGATTTCAAGTTCCCTACCCGAGAGCAGATAATCGAGCGGTTGTCGACGCAGGAAACCCTGTATCCCGCTGACACCTACTTTCAGTACTCGAACTTGGGGCTGACTCTAGCGGGGGAGATCGTCGCTCAAGTTTCCGGGAAACCATACGCTGAATATGTCAAGGAGAATATCCTCGATCCCCTCGGCCTGAGTGACACAAGACCTGTACTACTGGAGGAGCAAAGAGGTGGCCGGCTCGCCACTGGTTATGGAGCCCTAACGCGTAACGGTAACCGAAACGAGTTGCTGCTCTTTCAAGCAAAGGGGATCGCGCCCGCGGCGGGTTTTTCTTCGACCGTAGAGGACCTTGCCCGATTTACCTCCTGGCAGTTTCGTCTCCTCGAGGGCGGATCTGAAGAAGTTCTGCGTGCCAACACGCTGCGGGAGATGCACCGGGTTCACTGGGTGGATCAGGATTGGGAGACCCACTGGGGCTTGGGATTCGCCGTTTGGAGATTCAAGGACAAGACCTTCGTCGGTCACGGCGGGAGTTGCCCAGGGTATCGAACGCAGCTCATGTTACAGACAAAGGAAAAGATCGCGACGATTTTTATGGCAAACGCCTCAGGTCTAAACACTAGAATGTACAGCCAACGCGCCTATGAGATTGTCGCTCCGGCCATCGTTAAAGCGCTTGAATCACCTGATACGACAAAGCAGCCTGATCCTGCCTTGAGCAAGTACACTGGAACTTACAGTTCTGAGCCATGGGGAGGCGAAACGGCCGTTCTGATCTGGAAGGGTGAGCTGGCGATGTTTAATTTTCCGACCGACGACCCGCTCGAAGGGCTGGTAAAGCTTAAGCACGTCGAGGGGAACAGGTTTAGACGCATTCGTGACGACGATGAGCTGGGAGAGGAGATCGTTTTTGAGGTGGGAAGTGACGGTAAGGTCGTCAGATTGAAGCGTCACAGCAACTATCAGCCCAAAGTGCGGTGAACGAGGACACATCAGCTAATTGAGCCCAAGCTACTATGACTGTTCTACGATGGTATTCTCAGCTGGCTCGGGAGCTTACCCGCGCCTCGTTAGACTAACGGCTTAACAGCCTGTCAACGGGCTGACGGCTGGCAAAACCCTCCTCCATTAGGTACCAGAACCCCATCGAATCTTCCCCCAGCTGCCAGCCTTACTGGAACGGTGAGAAATCAAAGCGCGGGACATGGGATTCCGCCACGACGATGCCGGTAACGGCAAGTCCCTCGGCGTGGGCCAGGATGGCGGCATCGTGGAGGTAGCCGCATACCGGCCGGCCCAGCGAGTCGCCAAATGGGTTGTCCTCAGCTGCGTCATAACGCGCCCCCAAGGATACGACCTCCAGGCCGGTCTCGCCGGCGGGAACGTGGTAGAGCCGGCTAACATCGATGAACGGCACCCGCGTAACGGCTCCCAAGCCTCGCAGGGGATTGGCGCCCGACCGGTTCACGGCATCGGCGACATAAGCCCAGGCTTTATCATCCGGGAACCGGGCGATATCGAAAACTGTAACCGGGCGGTTGCCCTCATCCTCCCTGATTCGGCGGAAAGACAGGAGCAGCTTTTCGGGATCGGCCGGGTCGAAGCGAATGGTACGAATATCAGGGTCCGGTTTGAGTCCTGCCGCTGCCATGGCCCGGGAAAAATGGGGCGTCCAGACCCAGAGCGGGGAAGCCTTGCTCACCTTAACAGCTGGTAGCCCACCTTGATGATGGCACCCACCAGCAAGCGATCAATCGCATACAGCCCCGCCAGGGCGAACAGTGGCGTAAAATCCATTCCCCCGAGCAGGACGGGCATGACCGCCCGCACCGGCCGGTAGAGGGCTTCCGTAACGGCATAGAAAAGGCGGGTCAACCGGTTCAGAGGAGGATTTACACGTACCCAGGACATAAGCACTCGTAAAATGATGAGCAGCTCCAGGATCTCAACAGCGAGACTGGTAAGCTGGCCGAGTACTATCAGCAGATTTCCAAGTAAAGACATCAAAAAAGGACGTTAGTCACCATACCATATTACGAAAAGCTTAATTGCAGCCCAAAGGCGGCCATAATAAAATGCCTATAAACGGTCGCAATTGCAACAGTATTCTACTATGCGGCTAAGACAACTGTCTTCCAGTTAAGAAACTCACTCAATGAGGCGTGAAAATTCGTATTTTCAGGAGGGTCAAGGCACCCTTCTGCAAATATGACAGATGATAATACAAGTACTGCTTTATGAATTCTAAGACCCGTTACCCGTTCGAACGACCAGGCCCGACGACAATAATATCTCTAGCGCTGGCGGTATTAATAGCTGCAATCCCGGCTTCAGGCAAAATCCACCCGTCCACCTACAAGCTGGGCAAGCGCGATACCGGGCACATCCACGCCTGGGTATTCTTCAGTCATAAGCCGCGTTACCTTGCCCGATCTGCCGACGCTTTTCCAGTTACTGAAAGGGCCCTGGATCGCCGGCGGCGCCGGGGAACGGTGCAGCAGGAACAGGCCCGCCAACTGGACCAGCCAGTTCCCGCGGACTTTTTGCAGCAGGTGCGAATCACCGGGGCCACTATCCGCCGGGTGAGCCGCTGGATGAACGCCGTTAGTGTCAGTGCCACCCCGGAGCAGCTGGAGTCCCTGGAAAAGCTATCCTTTGTCAGCCGAATTGAACCTGTGCGAAGAATGGTTCGCCCGCCGCTGCCGGCTGTAACTCCATTTGATGGCTCCCCGACTATGATGAAAAGCCCTGCCCATCAGTTGGATTACGGTCCCAGCTATAACCAGCTGGCCCTGATGAACGTACCCGCGCTGCATGACCTGGGATATACCGGAAAAGGGATTACCGTCCTGATGCTGGACACCGGCTTTTACAAGGATCACGAATCCATCCTGCCGGAAAGGATCCTGGCCGAGTATGATTTTTTATATGATGATACTAATACCCAGAATCAGGATGCCCGGGATACGACAAAGTACTACGGCACCCAGCACGACCACGGCACCTATACCTACACCGCCCTGGGGGGCTACAGTCCCGGCCAGCTGATCGGCCCAGCCTACCAGTGCAGCTACCTGCTGGCCAAGACGGAATCGAACGCTTTTGAGAATATTACTGAGGAAGACAACTACGTGGCCGGCCTGGAATGGGGTGAGCACCTGGGCGCTGACATTGTCTCCAGCTCCCTGGGTTACCTGGAATGGTACACCTACGAGGACCTGGACGGGCTCACCGCCGTTACTACCCGGGCTGTGCTCTGGGCTACACGGCTGGGAATGTTAGTAGTAACGGCCGCCGGCAACGAGCGTACCAATTCAAACTGGGGCGGCTATATCATTGCTCCCGCCGATGCCGATAGCATTATTACCGTGGGTGCTGTGGACTCAGTAGGTGAACTGGCCTCCTTCTCCAGCCACGGCCCGACTTACGACGGGCGCACCAAGCCGGAAGTGGTAGCTCAGGGGGTTGGTGTGGCATGTGCATCTCCAGGAGGGCCTGCATCGTACGCGTACGTAGACGGCACGTCCCTTTCCACACCCCTGGTTGCGGGCAGCGCTGCGCTGCTTTTTGAGGCCCACCCAACCTGGCGGCCTGAGGATGTAAGAGCGGCCCTCATGGCCACCGCCAGCCAGGCCGATATGCCCGATAACGACTACGGGTGGGGCATTATAGATGTCTTAGCAGCCATAAGCTATGTAGCAGCACCTACAGGGCTGGAAGCTGAAGCCGGGGATAAATCTGTCTTTCTGAGCTGGCAGTCGAATACCGTGCCTGACCTTTCACACTACGTGGTGTACCTGGACACCGTGGTAAACTTTATCCCATCAATCAACGATTCTGTAAAACATGTAAGTAAAAACGATACCAGCACAGTAATCAGGGGACTGAACAATGGGAATCCGTATTATTTCAGGCTCGCCTTAGTAGATAGCGCCGGAAACAAGAGCGAGTATTCCGATGCGGCCAGCGCAACACCAAGGGACTACGCAGCTGCTGATGGTATCTTGACCCTGACTCATGTTTACCCAAACCCCTACACCCTTAACTCGGGAGTGCCCCTTTCAATTCATTGGAGGTTGCGTTCAACAAGCCCTGTAATAATAGATATATACGACCTATTAGGCCGCCACATAGCCCACGTCAAAAGTTTCGCTCAGCTGAAACCTGCCGACTACTACACCACCTGGATGGGTATGGATAAAAAAGGACGCAGCGCAACTTCGGGAATCTACTTCGTCAGACTCACTACTGCCCAGGAAAGCCAGACGCAACGCATAATTGTCCGGCACTGAGGTGACTTAAATCAAGCGAGGAAATAATCATGGGAAAAAATAAGTGGCACGAACTTGAGGTTGTGCCCAACCGATATACGGACCGCGAGTATACCGTCAACATTTCCATCCCGGAATTCACCTGTGTCTGTCCCCGGACGGGACTGCCCGATTTCGCCACAATCACCATCAACTACGTACCTAACCAACATCTTGTGGAGCTGAAGTCCCTAAAATACTATATCTTGAACTACCGCAACATGGGCACTTTTCATGAGGAGGTCACCAACCGCATACTTGACGATATTAAAAGCGCCGCAAGGCCGAAAAGGATTGAAGTGATCGGGGATTTCCACACCCGGGGCGGCATCAAGACCGTGGTGACCTCCCGCTGGCCGGAGTGATTTAACAGCCCAAACGGGTCCAAGACCGACCTGGATGCCCCAACCCGGCAAATAGTTTTTCCTTTTATCTCAGGGCCAACCTAAATTTGAAGGTTATAAAGTAGTAGTCAGAAGATGAAAATACGAATTCGAATCAGTAACCGTAAGCGCAAGAATAAGCATGGCTTCCGTGCCCGTAAGAGCACCAGATCCGGCCGGGCCATCATTGCGCATCGCCGCAGCAAGGGGCGCAAAGTTCTCTCCGCCTGATCTCCCTTGAACCAGAAATTTCCCCGGGCGAGGCGACTCACCAGAAAAATGGAATTCGACCGCGTTTTCTCCAGCGGAAAGAAAGTAACGCACCATGGTATCAGCGCCTGGCTATTGCCCGCACCCCAAACCCGGTTGGGATTCGCAATCTCAAAGAAGTATGGCAACAACGTACGGCGAAATCAATTCAAGCGCAAGGTCCGGGCAGCATTCAGACAGCTTTACGACCGGCTGCCGGCAGCGGACATGGTCGTTTCCACGTCACTTAACAAGGGAAAGGTCGATTACCGCGACATCGAAGCTTTATTCCGAATCCTGATAAAATATGAAACAGCACATGAGCAAAAAACCAGTAGTTAGATTTCTGACACTCATAGTCCGGGTTTACCAGAACACCTTTTCCCTGCTATTCCCACCTTCGTGCCGCTATACTCCCAGCTGCTCCCAATACGCTATTGACGCCCTGAATAAGTACGGGATTGTAAAGGGGCTTTACCGGTCCGGGATGAGGGTCCTGCGGTGCCATCCCTACGCCAACCATAACAGCTACGATCCGGCCTGAGCGAGATGGACGTAAAACGCGCCGTACTGGCGTTTATTCTAATTGCCCTGGTCCTCATCATCACCCCCCGATATCTCCGGTGGATTGCACCTGATACTAAAGAGGAGGTGCCAGCCAGTGAAAAGGCACTGACAGCAACCGATTCCCTGCTGGCCAGCCCTTCAACTGAACAGCAAACGCCTGCACCGGATGAAAGGGAAAACCCCGCCCTCCGGACCCCGGTACAGCCGCCGCCCCAGCGCTGGACGGAAAAGATCGTGACCATCGAAACGGACCTTTACCTTGCCACAGTATCCTCAAAAGGGGGCGGTTCCCTGAAGTCCTTTGAGCTGAAAGAGTACCGCCACGGCGGTGGCACCGGCAACGTGCAGTTAATAACCGAGAGCGGAGATGGCATAAATCTGCGCCTGAGCTATATCAACCTGGATGGCGACAGCACCTACCTGGTGGACGATTTTGAAGTACTGGCAGCGCCCGGCACGTACAGTCCTTATCTATCGGACGGTTCCCTTACCCTGGCCTATCGTTATACCTTTCCCTCCGGCGCAAAGGTGACCAAGCGACTTACTTTCCAGGCTGACAGCTACACGATTCCAGTAGAAGTCCTATGGGAGTACCCCGAGTTAGAGCTGGGTATTAACACCTGTGAAATCGCCTGGCCCAACGGACTGAGACCGGCCGAAAAGAGAATCAAGGAAGACGAAACCTACGGAAAGGTATACGTGTATCAAGGGGGTGAGCTGGCCGACCAGGGTGCGGTCCGCAAGGGAAGGGTTGAACGGCAGCAGCTAAATGGGAGCACTCAATGGGTCGCGCTGCGCAACAAGTACTTTACCGCGGCTTACATAAGCAGTCCGGACAAGCCCGGTGTCTATGGCGCCTACTCGGCTACACCAGTACCTTATTATAACGAGACAGCCGGCGGTAGCGAGTCAATCACACGCTATTTTATGGCCCTCGGCTATGACGCCCGCCAGCCGGTGACGATGACCCTCTACCTGGGGCCCCTCTCCTACTTCATCATCAAGGACCTGGAGGTGGACCTTGAGCGAATCATGAACTTCGGTATGGCTCCGATCCGACCTATCAGCAAGCTGGTCCTCTACACGCTGGTATTTTTCCACAATTACATTCCCAACTACGGAGTCGTCCTGATCCTGTTCGCCGTCATAGTCCGGGTGCTCACCAACCCGCTCACTAAAAAAAGCGCCGTTTCCACTCAGAAAATGCAGCTTGTCCAGCCTAAAGTGAAGGTCCTCCAGGAAAAATACAAGGGCAATCCCCAGAAGCTGAACCAGGAGATGAGGGCCTTGTGGAAAGCGGAAGGGGTCAACCCCCTTGGCGGCTGCCTGCCCATGTTGATCCAGATGCCGGTATTGTTTGCGCTGTTCATCGTCTTCCGCTCCACCATCGAGCTGCGCGGCCAGCCCTTTATCCTCTGGATAACCGACCTATCGGCACCGGACGTCGTCTATACACTGCCATTTTCTATACCCCTCTACGGAAGCGGGGTGACCATCCTGGCCCTCATCATGGGCATTACCATGTTCGTCCAGCAGAAAATCAGCGGTGCCGGCACTAACCCCCAGCAGAAGCCCATGATGTACATGATGAGCGGCATGTTCTTCCTGATCTTCAACCAGTTCCCCAGCGGACTGAATCTCTACTATGCATTCTCCAATATCATGGGCATCTTCCAACAGCGCAATATCCGCCGGCAGCTCAAGACGGGGCAGGAGACAACTGAAAAACCTGCCAAGACACCTGCCAAAACCAAAAGGGCCCGCTAACCTATTTATCGGGCCGGGCATTAGCTGTACATTCAACAGCTATGGCACAGTCGCCGAAAAAAAATCAGACTCAGTCTTCTCCGCTTCCTGAGCCTATTGGGTATCGCACCGATACTATCGTGGCCCAGGCCACTCCACCGGGCCGTGGCGGCGTGGCAGTGGTGCGCGTCAGCGGCCCCCGCGCCCTGAAATTAGCCCAGCAGCTTTGCCGGACACCTCTGGCTGAACGACCAAGGTACGCTCAGCTGGTTGAAATGGCATCCCCGAACGACGGGCGGCTCCTGGACAAGGCGCTGGTTACCTATTTCAAAGCGCCGGCGTCCTTCACCGGCGAAGAAGTTGTGGAAATCAGCACCCACGGCGGCTATGTTACGCCAGGGAGAATCATCCGGGCCATCACCGATCTTGGCGCAAGGCCGGCTGAACCGGGCGAGTTCAGCCTGCGGGCTTTCCTTAACGGCAAGCTGAACCTGGCCGAGGCCGAGGCTCTAAACCAGATGATCTCGAGCTTGAGCCGACGTGGTCAGGCTGCCGCCACCGACAACCTGACCGGCTGCCTTACCAGGGAGATCGAAGCGGTGCGGAAAGGCCTGCTGGAACTGCTAACCATAATTGAGCACGAGCTGGACTTTTCTGAAGACGAGATCGACGCTACTTCCAGGCAGGAGATCAACAGTGTCCTTGACGCTGCCATGGACCGGCTGCAGCATCTCAAGGCTACAGCGCCCTATGGCCGGGTTATCCAGGATGGTGTCCGGGTGATACTGGCCGGCCCACCCAACGCAGGGAAGTCCAGCCTGTTCAACGCCCTCATCGGCCATGAGCGGGCGATAGTCACCGACATTCCCGGCACCACCCGCGATAGTTTGGAGGCCTGGATAGACATCGATGGCTTCCCCGTCTGCCTGATAGATACCGCCGGGCTTTGCGAAAGCGGAGATGCTATCGAGCAGATTAGCATCAAACGAAGCCGCCAGCAGCTGGCTCGGGCGGATATTGTCCTCGTGCTGGACCCCGACGATCCCCTGTCAGTGGAGCTGAAACCGGATGCAGGTGGCAAAAAGGTGCTGTATATCAGGTCAAAGGTTGATCGACCTATCAGAAAAGGCAGGAAAGGAATAGTCCTTACCTCGATAATGCGCGAGGATGGTCTCGATGACCTGCTTCAGCACCTCAGGGCGGCCCTGCACAGCTACATACCTGCGGTTGAGGGCGCCATTGTCACCTCGGAGCGACAGCTGAGCGTCCTGGTTGCCGCTATCCGGCACATGGAAGATGTGAAGGCGCAGCTGGACGAGGGACAGCCAATAGATATTATCAGCGGCGAAATCCGGCTGGCGGTTAACAGCCTGGCCGAGATTATCGGCGAGACAACCAGCGAAGATATTATCCGCCAGATATTCAGTGAATTTTGCGTGGGGAAATAGCATGAGCCAGCTGAGCGTCATTACCGAAACGGTATGGGACGTGGTGGTAGCCGGCGGCGGTCATGCCGGCATTGAAGCGGCGCTGGCCGCGGCCCGGATGGGATGCCGCACCCTGCTGGTGACTCTTGACCCGGAGGCTATTGGCCGCATGTCGTGCAACCCGGCTATTGGCGGCCTGGCCAAGGGACACATCACGCGGGAAATTGACGCCCTGGGCGGGGAAATGGGTCTTGCCGCCGATCTGACCGGCCTGCAGTACAAGACCCTGAACAGGAGCAAGGGGCGCGCGGTCTGGAGTCCCAGGGCCCAGATTGACAAGCGCGCCTACTCCAGGCGGATGAGGGCGGTCATCGCACGCCAGAAAAACCTCACGCTGCTCAAGGGCGAGATCACCGGGGTGGTGCTGAAGAACCAGCGCCTGGAAGGAGTGCTGATCGACCGCGAATACAAGCTGCGCAGCCGGACGGCAATTCTCACCTGTGGTACGTTCCTCAATGGGCTCATCCATATCGGCGACCGAAAGTTTCGGGCCGGGCGCATGGGGGAACGACCGTCACAAGGTTTGACCGAATCACTCACGGCGCTGGGTTTCCGCGCCGGAAGGCTGAAAACCGGCACGTGTCCCCGACTCCACCGTGATTCAATCGACTGGGAAAAGACCTGCACCACCTACGGCGACGCCCAGCCGACGCCCTTTTCCTTTCGTACCCCACTGCCTTTCAAGCCCCCAAACGAGCCTTGCCATATCACTCACACCGGGCCTGGGGTGCACGATGTCATCCGGGCTAACCTGCACCGCTCGCCGCTGTATGCCGGCGAGATCAAGGGTATCGGCCCCCGGTACTGCCCCAGCATCGAGGACAAGGTGGTACGGTTCGCCAGCCGTGATCAGCATCAGATTTTTCTTGAGCCGGAGTGGGCCGGTTCTAACCAGATTTACGTGAACGGTTTCTCCACCAGCCTGCCGGAGGATGTCCAGTTGGATGCCCTGCGCTGGATCCCGGGGCTGGAAAAGGCCGTTTTTGTCCGGCCGGGTTACGCCATCGAGTATGATTTCTTCCCCCCCAGGCAGCTCAGGGCAACGCTGGAGACCAAGGAGGTGGCGGGGCTTTTCCTGGCGGGCCAGATCAACGGCACCTCCGGCTACGAAGAAGCCGCCGGGCAGGGTTTGGTGGCCGGCATCAACGCCGCCGCCCGGATCAAGGATCAGGAGCAACTGGTTCTGCGCCGGGACGCGTCCTACATTGGCGTCATGGTGGACGACCTGATCACTAAATACGTCGATGAGCCCTACCGCATGTTCACCTCCCGGGCTGAATACCGTCTCCTGCTGCGCCCGGACAACCCGGACCTGCGCCTATCTCACCTGGGCATCCGTTACGGCCTGTTGAGCGAGAGGGATGAAGAGCGCCTTGAGACCCGTCGCCGGAATATCGCGAACTTCAAAGACTTCTGCCAAAACAGGCGGATAACCGTCCCCCGGAATATAACCTGTCCGGCGGCCAGACGGAACGGATCCACCAGTGGCTCGACCTCCCGCGACCGAACAACCCTGGAGGCCCTGCTGAGGCGTCCGGAGATAAGCCTTGAGCAGATTAAACACTACCTGCCTGAGGCTTTACAGGATCTGCCTGCCCAGGACCTGTTTACCGCCGAGACGGATATCCGGTATGCCGGCTATATTGATCGCCAGCAGGCCCTGGCCAGAACCATGAGCCGTTTGGATGAAACGCGTATCGATCCCGATTTTGAAATTACGGCCATAACGGCCCTGCGGCGGGAAGCGCGGGAGAAACTAAGCCGCGTTCGACCTGAAACGTTGGGTCAGGCCTCACGGATAGCCGGAGTCAATCCTCCCGATATTGCACTGCTTTCAATCCACCTCAAGCGGTGGCGTGTTTCACGTGAAACAGCCCCATGACCGTGCCTGCCCGTCTAGCCCGTCAGGATGCCCGTCTGGCCGCCGGACAGGCCCGCCTGCTTGAGTCCGCCTCAGCCTCGCTGCAGCAGCTGAAGGTTATCCCTGGTGTCCGGGTTGAGGGCCTGTTCGTTGAGTCTATCCCCCTCATACTAGCCCACCTTTCGTCATCATCCGGTCTGCCGGTTTTGTCGTCATACCCTGCCGATGAAGACGCCCTCTTTGTCCGCGATGCCCTCTCCAGTCTATTCGGTGATATTGGCATTGCCTTCCATCCCAGCTTGACAGCTGACGGTTCGTTCCCTTCCGGGTTTTCATCTCCGCTAGAAAGTTTCCGCCTGGAATCCCTGGCCACCTTAGCTGGTGACGAGCTGCCCCATTATTTTCTATTTACTCATGCTATTCTTTCCGAGGGCATTCCATCTGCCGGCTCTGTCCGGCAGGCCACCCTGAAGATCCGGCCTGGCACTATAACATATTCCGATTTGCGCTCCTGGCTCCCTGACAACGGCTATGATTCTGCCCCCCTGGTTACCGAGCCAGGCTCCTTTGCCCTGCGGGGAAGTGTCATCGATTGCTATCCGGTGAATATGCAGGCCCCCATCCGGCTCGATTTCTACGGCGACAACCTTGAAGAAATCCGAGAGTTTGATGTTCATTCCCAGGTCAGCACCCGGAAACTGGACTCCAGCGCTATTCTATCCCTCGCACTTGACGATGCCGAAAAGATTCCCGTCTTCGACCACTTTCCAGATGGGTGGATTCTGGCCAGCCAGGAGAGCGAGAGCCTCTGGTCCATTACCTCTCATGCCGTGACCCATCCTTCAGAGACCATTGACCTGCATATCGAGCATTTCAGCGGCCAAAGTATGGCGGCGGAGCTGCTACAGGCACGTTGGGATTTGCTTTTATCTGAAAATTCGGACTCGTCCGCACTTTTTATTGGTGAACGTCAAGCACAATTTGATCGGGCTGCAGCCCTGCTGCCACAAATACCTGTCCAACATATACGCGGCGTCTATCCTGCCGGCTTTTCCTCTGCTCCGCTGGGCCTGTTGGTACTTACCCCCGCCGAACTTTCCAGCCGCTATGCAGCTGCCTGGCGGCCTCACCGCATGGGGATCGCTTCCCGCTCAACGTTTCAGCAGCATGTGGACACCCTTGAGCCCGGTGATCCCATTGTACATGTTAACTACGGTATCGGTCGCTACCTGGGCCTGACTAATCTTGAAGTAGGTGGTGCACTCCAGGAGTGCCTTACCATAGAATATGATGGCGGGGATCGAGTCTACGTGTCCACAGATAAAATCGCCCTTGTTTTCCCCTATTCTCTTGAGGGTGGACACCCGATAGAGCTCGATTCACTCCACTCTCATCGCTGGGATCGCGTTAAACGTCGTACCCGTCGTTCCGCTGAAGAAGTGGTGGACCAGCTGGCAGAGCTCTATGCCCGCCGCGCCACTTCCACCGGCTTTGCTCATTGTACCGATGATGAGTTTCAGATCGAATTCGAAGAATCTTTCATCTACGAGGATACACCTGATCAGGCGCGCGCCACTGAAGAAATCAAGTGTGACATGGAGCTTGCCAGGCCTATGGACCGGCTGCTTTGTGGTGATGTGGGCTTCGGAAAGACAGAGCTTGCGCTTAGAGCCGCCTTTAAAGCCATACGCAGTGGATACCAGGTGGCGCTTCTTGCTCCTACAACTATTCTGGCAGACCAACATTTTATTTCATTCCGCGCCCGGCTGGAACCTTTTGCCGTTAACGTGCAGATGCTCTCCCGTTTTGTTTCAGCCGGAGAGCAGCGACGAGTCCTCAAAGAGATTTCTTCCGGGATAGCTGACTTAATTGTCGGCACCCACCGGATCTTGTCCCATGATGTTGTCTTCAAGCGCTTGGGATTGCTTATTATTGACGAGGAGCAGCGCTTTGGCGTCAAACAGAAAGAGCGCATCAAGGAGTTTAAAGCCAGTGTTGATGTCCTGAGCTTGTCCGCCACTCCTATTCCCCGTACGCTGCATTTTTCCCTGGCCGGTATCCGCGAAATATCCCGCCTTGATACACCCCCGCTGGAGCGCATCCCCATTATCACTTCCGTTAACTATTACAGCAGCGATCTGATCAGGCGTGCCGTTCTTAAAGAAGTTGACCGTGGCGGTCAGGTTTATTTTGTTCACAGCGAGGTAAAAAGCATCGAACGCGTAGCCCGGGACCTTCGCGAGCTGCTGCCGGAAGTAACAATCGCCGTGGCCCATGGCCAGATGAACGCCAAGGACCTTGAGAATACAATGCTGACTTTCTCCGATAAGCGCTTCCAACTTCTTTTATGTACCAGTATTATCGAATCCGGGATTGATTTGCCCAATGTAAACACCGTTATCATCAACAATGCCCACCGGTTTGGCCTGGCCCAGCTCTATCAGATCCGGGGCCGTGTAGGACGCTCTAACCGGCAGGCCTATGCCCTGTTGCTCATTCCCCGCCGTCCCAAACCGACGCACGAGGCTCTTAAACGACTAAAGACAATTGAACGTTATACCGCCCTGGGCTCTGGCTATGCGATCGCTCTTAAGGACCTTGAAATCCGCGGCGCAGGGAATCTCTTTGGCCTGGAACAGAGCGGACATGTGGCGGCAGTGGGTCTGGATCTCTACACCCGCATTATCCAGGGAATTGCGCGGGAACGAAATCTCATTCCAGATAATGGCTCACGGTTGCGGCTTTCGCGCGATGATGCCACCGTCAGGATCTTTCCCCATGCCAAGATCCCTGAACATTACGTACCTGATCCCCACCTGCGTCTTAATCTTTACCGGCGGCTGTCACTTTTTGACAACCATGATGACTTAGAGCGCTTCCGCATAGAACTTATTGACCGCTTTGGAGCCTTTCCTCATGAGGTGGAAGACTTACTGCGAACGGTCCAGCTCTGCATAAAAGCGCTGACCATTGGTGTTCGCTCGGCACGACTTTCTGAGAATGGCCGACTCCATATAGATTTCTGTCCGCCTGATAAACCTGAATCCTTTCTGCAGCAGGTTCAGGCTCTCATGGAACCAACAGGGTGCGACTATCGTTTTATCAACCTCAGACAAGATGACCTGCGCTTGTCTATTACCGTTGGTGAGCAAGGGGCCGATTCTATTGTTGAGTACCTTTTTAATGCTCTCGAAGCAAATAGCAAGGATTAAGGCTTTCGTCCTGGGTTTCAAGCCGTATTTATCATGATATTGGGGAATAAATCATACTTCTGCCCGGCTGTCATGCTGCGTATTGCCCTTTTTGCCTCATTGCTGTTTGCGGTGAGCTGCTCCCGTCAAACGCGAGATGAAGGACGACCGCTGGCCCGGGTTGAGAACCATACCGTCACCCTTGACGACCTGAAAGAAGAGTCCTACCTGAACTATTTCTCCCTTGGTGAATCCGCTGAGTACTGGATAGATGAACAAGTACTTCTGCACCATGCAAAAAATTCGGGTTTTATTGATCGCTCGCGGTTAGCTGCTCGTCTGAATGAACACGAACAACAAGTTGTTGCCAGTTTGTTCATCGATTCTCTCCTGCAGCGCTATATTCAGATTGATCCAGAGCTGATCCGTGAGTACTATATCAATAATATCCAAGATTTCAAGTTCCAGGACAGTGCCGCACTGGTTATCCACCTGGGGTTTTATAGTCTGGATACCGCTAAAGATGCAATCGAGATCTTGCGTACGTCCCGCTCCTCTCGTGATTCACTGTTGAGCCTGTATAACTTTGACCGTCAGCTCGTCTATCGCCGCCGGACTATACCGGTACTTGACCGGGCTATCTTTTCTGCGGAGATCGATAGGTTTTATGGCCCACTGGTTACTGATTTCGGCTACCACCTGGTTCTGGTGGAACACTTTTATGAGCAGGGACATTCTATTCCGTTTTCGATGGTAAGGAAACATATCTATGAGCGCTTCTTTCAGATGCAGCTTCCTCTGGCGCGATCAACGATCTTGGACAGCTTGCGGGAAATGCTTGACGTCGAGGTTTACCGTGATTAAACGGTTAGTGATGATATTATCTCTACCATTTTCTCTGTCGGCCCAGGAGCTGTTGGATGGCGTTGCAGCAATTGTAGGAGAAAACGTCATCTTGAGAAGCGACGTTATTCAGCTCGCACAGATAAACGCGCTGCAAAACCGTGTTGATATCTATTCCAACCCCGATATGATTGATCAATTCCAGGAAGCTGCTTTTGAGGCCCTGGTTGTGCAGAAGATACTACTTGACCGTGCCAGGGTTGATAGTATGGATATCATTCCTGACGAAGATGTGGATCTTGCCCTTGATCAACAGATAGAAGCCATGCTCGCTCAGGCTGGATCCGAAAGTCGCTTCCGGGAAATCATTGGCCAGAGCCTGCGTGATTTCAGAACTGACCATTGGTATGATATTCGTGATCAAATAATCGCCGAGCGCTACCAGGCCGAAAAAATTCAACCAGTTAAAATTACTCGCGATGAAGTTGATGAGTTCTATTATACATATAAAGATAGCCTGCCCCCAATTGACACTCGTTATGAACTCTCCCAAATCATTATACCTAATCGACCAGGTAAAGCAGCTTACAAGCAGGCTTACGACAAGATTTCTGATGTTCTCCTGCGCCTTTCACAAGGGTCCTCCTTTCCTGATCTTGCCCGTGAATATTCCGACGACCCGGTCTCTAAGGCTCTCGGCGGTGATCTAGGATTCGTACGACGAGGCGAATTTGTTCAACAGTACGAAGAAATTGCTTTTAGCATTGAAGAGGGCCAGATAAGCGAGATCGTGGAAACCGAATTTGGCTACCACATTATCCAACTCATTGAAAAACAAGGAGAAAGGGTTCACACTCGCCATATTCTGGTTACTGCTGAACCCGCGGCTGAGGACCGGGACAAGACTCTCATTAAGATAAGAGATTATTATTTTCTTTTAAACGAAAGTCCAACTCTATTTGATTCATTAATTCAATCTCTCTCAAATGAAGAGAACCCCCACCCGGATCTAGGATATATTGGATGGATAGAACATTCTTATCTACCCCATGAGTCATACCGCTCAGCCCTGTTCGGAACATCAGCTGGAGATATCACACCACCTTTCGAGACACCGGAAGGTTTCCATATCCTCAAGGTTCTTAACCTCAAAGAAGGGGGTATACCTACCCTTGAAGAATACTATCCACAAATTGAAGCTCTGGCCTTGAGGCAAAAGCAAGCAAAACACATAAATCAATGGCTGGAAAGTGTTCGTAAAGAGGTACTTATCAAAGCCTTATACTAAATGTCCACACCCACAGTACTCTAATAGTAGATATCTTTGAGCATCATCATTATAAGCACGCTAGATCGAAAATCCTGTTAATAATTTACTTTCCTCTCCCGTTTACCAGACTTTATCCACAATGTTTTCATACCGTCCTGAACCTGTCACTCCTTCGGCGATGATATTAAGTCGTACCTCTTATCCACACTCTTCACATCCTATATTATTAGAATAGCTACCTATTCTATATATTCTTTATTATTTTTTACATGATTGCTAATCTTCTTTCCGTCGACAAAATAACATTATCACGCAGACAATTTCCTTGAAGGTAGGGGTATGAAAGAGTAATATCAGGCAGCATGAGAACCGGGAGACTCCTGCACTCCATTAATCTGGAAGTCAATACACCAATAAGCACAAACCATGAAATTCAACTCGGATAAATCATCATTACAACAAGCCCTTCAACAGCTTGGGAAGGTAACTCCGACCAGGTCCACACTCCCCATACTGAGTTCTGTTTTAGTGTCTGCGAAGGATGGCAAACTCAGTTTTCAGGCAACAGACCTGGAAATATCACAAGTTATTTATGTTCCTGCAACAATTACTACTGATGGGAGTATGGCCGTAACACATCGTACTTTACTGGAAATAACGAGCGAAATACCAGAGGGCGAGATAGAAATGGAGGTGGATGATGCTCTTAAAGTACAAATTAATACCTCTTTCGGGTCCTATTCAATCATGGGCAAGCCGTCAGAGGAATTTCCTTCACTTCCGAACATAGATAACCAGCAGACAGTGCATTTACCGGCATCTCTTCTTAAGAGGGTTATCGAAAAAACCTCCTTTGCTGCTAGCAGGGATGAGTTGAAACCATCTCTTATGGGAGTTCTATTTCATTTTCTTGAAGTAGAATTACTATTGGTTGCCACGGATGGTCACCGCCTGGCTAAACACAAATGCACCGGCTTTAGTGGAGAAGGCTATCAAGGAGACAATATTGTTCCTGTTAAGTTTTTAAACATACTGAGCGCCTATATAGAGGGTGATGAAATGGTAACACTGAATATTGGTGATAACCACATCATGATGGAAGGCCGTGAAACAACCCTATATTCCCGGATCATTGACGAACGCTTCCCCGAGTATGAAAGTGTTTTTCCAAAGGATAACGATAAGTTTCTCAAGGTAAACCGCGAGGCGTTTTTATCGGCTGTTAAACGGGTAAGCATTTTCTCCAACAAGTCAACGCGCCAGATTGCTCTCAGGCTCAGCCCTGAAGGAATGGAAGTCACGACCGAAGATGTTGAGACGGTCTCATCTGCCAGGGAGACATTATCCTGCGAATATGAAGGAGATCCCCTGGTAATAGGCTACAATTCCAACTACCTCCACGACCTTATTTCTCACATAGACGGTTCCACCATCCACATGGAATTCCGCTCACCGGTTACGGCAGCCGTCATTTACCCTGAACAACAGCAGGAAAACGAGGAACTTATTATGCTTCTTATGCCTATAAGATTAAATGATTAACGTAGTTTACACTACCTCTTCTATCCGAATGGATCCCTTTGGGATTAGCAAAAAGAATTCTTTATCTGCTTGTAGTGTTTACTTCGGTTTGTAGTTGAAGTTGAAAAGGGCGGCAGGATTACATTTCCAAAGTATCGGTATTCAGGCTTCCCGGCCTCGGTCGAAGGTATTTGCTCTTGATCGGCCCAAGTCAGCCCGATCCCTGACTGACGTTCCCACAGCGGTGCTTCGAGGATGCTTCTCTAACCGCAGCGGCTTTACCATCACACTATATCTAGTCCGGTCATATTACCCTGCTTTCTCATGGAACAGAGACCATCATTTCATCTGGGTAATTTATGCTGAGCCTGGGTAAGGCTATATCAGGTTTACTCAAGCATTATGGTCTGAATGAGGCGGTTCAGCTGAACCGGGCTATTATCCTTTGGGAAGAGGTTGTCGGTCCCACTATTGCAAAACATAGCTGGGCTATTGAGGTCAAGGGACATACGCTTCTAGTAAAAGCCGGAACCCCGACCTGGCGGAATGAGATCGCCTTTCAGAAGGACGAGATACTTCAGGCCATCAATGAGAAAATCGGTTCACCAGTGATAAAGGACATTCGTTTTCGATAATGACTACCACTGATATAACAAAACAACCAGATCAGGATACAGCGCTTTCCGACTACGAGCGTTACGGCGCTGATAAGATAACGGTTCTCAAGGGGCTCGCGGCCGTTCGGAAACGCCCCGCCATGTTTATCGGCGATACTGGTAAGCGGGGTCTTCACCATCTGGTTTATGAAGTGGTTGACAACGCGGTGGATGAAGCCCTGGCTGGCTTCTGCACAAAAATCCAGGTAGTTCTCCATAAAGACGGCAGCTGCGCCGTAACAGACAACGGTCGAGGCATACCCGTCGATATTCACAAGGAAGAAAAGCGCCCGGCCCTTGAGCTGGTCATGACAATGCTCCACGCCGGCGGCAAATTTGATAAGGGATCTTACAAGGTGTCCGGCGGCCTTCACGGGGTTGGTGTTTCGGTTGTAAACGCGCTCTCTGAATGGTGCCGGGTTGAGGTTCATCGTGATCATCAGAGATATGGACAAAGCTATAAGTGCGGCAAGATCCAGTCGCCGATTGAAGTGAAAGAAGAAACTCGCAGGACCGGGACCATGGTAAGGTTCAAGCCTGATGTAACTATCTTCCGAACCGCGCAGTTCGAATTTGACATTATAGATGAGCGCCTGAGGGAGCTGGCCTATCTCAATAAAAACCTAGAGATCATCCTCCGTGATGAACGTCGGGACCAGGTGCAGGAACATGTCCATCGCTATAAAGGTGGCTTGATCGAGTTTGTTCAACACATGGATGAAACCCGAATCGCCCTGATTCCCAAACCGATCTTCATTGAGGGTGAAAAGGACGGCGTTCCGGTCGAACTGTCTCTGCAATACAACGACGGTTACAATGAGAACATCTTCACCTTTGTCAACAGTATCAATACGGTAGAAGGGGGCACCCACCTGGCGGGTTTAAGGGCGGCCCTCACCCGGTCATTAAATCAGTATGCGCTAAAAAACAACCTTTTCAAGAACAGTAAGAGCGGGAAGGGGACTTTCTCTCTTAGCGGTGAAGACGCGCGTGAAGGGCTGACGGCGGTCCTTTCGATAAAGGTTGCCGAGCCCCAGTTTGAAGGCCAGACCAAAACCAAGCTGGGCAATGGTGAGGTCAAGGGCATCTGTGATTCTATCATCATGGAAGGGCTGTCAGACTATTTTGAGCGCCACCCGGGTGTCGCCCGCAAGATTATCGAGAAAGCCGAGCTGGCAGCCCGTTCCCGGGAAGCAGCCCGCAAAGCCAAGGACCTGATTCGCCGCAAAAGCGCCCTGGATTCGGCCAGCCTTCCCGGAAAGCTGGCAGACTGCTCTAATAAGGATCCTGAGTTCTGCGAGCTCTACCTGGTGGAGGGCGACTCGGCCGGCGGCTCCGCCAAGCAGGGCCGGAATCGCCGTTTTCAGGCTATCCTGCCCCTGAGGGGTAAAGTCATCAATGCCGAGAAGGCCCGCGATGACAAGCTGCTTAACAACAATGAGATACAGGCTATTATTACGGCGTTGGGGACAGGCTACGGCGGTGATAGTGATAACGAAGAGGGAGAAAGCGGGAGCGGCGCTGATTTCAACATTGAGAACCTCAGGTATAAGAAAATAATTATCATGACAGATGCCGATGTGGATGGCAGCCATATCCGCACCCTGCTCCTGACATTCTTTTACCGCAAGATGCCCCAGCTTATTCACGGCGGGCATATTTACATTGCTCAACCGCCCCTTTATAAAATCAAGAGGGGCAAGACGGAACTGTATGCTTACTCCGACGAGGAACGTGACTATCACCTGAAGCGTTTGAAAAAGGACGGAGGTACGGGTTCAAAAATCGAGATTTCCCGCTATAAGGGACTTGGTGAGATGAATCCCGATCAGCTGTGGTCAACAACGATGGATCCCGATACACGAACGTTGCTACAGGTTACAGTTGAGGAGGATGCCCGGGCTGCGAGCTTGTTTTCGCGCCTGATGGGCCACGATGTGGAGTCCCGCCGTGAATTCATTGAAGCCAACGCCAGAAACGTGACTTTCCTGGATGTATGAGAGTGATGGCTCGCAGCCATGTCACTGCGATCCCGCCTTTGGCGGGAGTGGCAATCTCGGCCTTGGAGGGCCAATTCGTGAGCACGGGAAGTGTCACATTTATTGAGGGAAACGATGCCAACGCGCCCTAGGCTGAATCAGACGGTTCTTAGCGAGCTGGTGCAACGCATCGTTGAAGTTGTGCAACCGAATAGGATCATCCTCTTCGGCTCGGCCGCCAAGGGGCAAATGGGGCCTAACAGCGATCTGGATGTGCTGGTGGTGATGCCTGACGGTGTCCACCGACGGCGCACCGCCCAAACAATTTATCGCAAGCTCCTTGGGCTGGGCTTCGCCAAGGACATCGTCGTTGCCACCGAGAGCGACATCCGTGATTATGGTGACAATCCCTCCCTGGTGCTTTTTCCAGCTCTTCGGGAAGGGAAGGAGCTGTACCGTGCCCCAGAGTAGGCCCATTCCCGGCTCGCCTGCTGACTGGCTTACCCGTGCGAGAGGAGACCTGGCCCTGGCCCGCGTCCCGCTACCCGAAGGCGGATTCTATGAGGATCTCTGCTTCCACGCCCAGCAGGCGGCTGAGAAGGCCTTGAAGGCGGTATACCTCTCCCGTGGCTGGACCTTCCGATATATCCATGATCTGGAGGAGTTGTTCACTGATCTTCAAGCGAAGGGCTTGAGCATTCCGGAGCAGATACTGGAAGCGGTCATCTTGACGGACTACGCGCTTGACACAAGATACCCGGGAATAGCTAATCCTATCACTCACGAGGAGTACAAAAGGGCCGTGACCCTGGCTGAACGGGTTGTCAGATGGGCCCAGACGCAGGTGAAAGGCGCGGATCGATGATGACCTGCGTACGGCACGCCGTGAATTCATTGAAGCCAACGCCAGAAACGTGACTTTTCTGGATATCTGATTTCATTTCCCGGCGTCTCTGTTTCAAGTATTGCGTCTGTTTGATTGTATTAACGTTTTTCTCGTTATATAAGGATAATGCTTTGTGGACATAGCCCGAGGCAAGACAGAACCGCGCGAAATCGTAGAAGAGATATCCGAGTCTTATCTCAACTACTCCATGTCGGTCATAGTCAGCCGGGCCCTGCCGGACGTGCGTGACGGGCTCAAGCCGGTTCATCGAAGGGTGCTCTATGGCATGTCGGAGCTGGGAGTGGCTTACAATCGGCCCAAAAAGAAATGCGCCCGTATCGTTGGCGATGTGCTGGGCAAGTATCACCCTCACGGCGACGCCTCGGTCTATGATGCTCTGGTGCGTCTGGCCCAGCCCTGGTCCCTGCGCTATCCCCTGGTAGATGGCCAGGGCAACTTCGGCTCCATTGACGGTGACAGTGCGGCGGCCATGAGATACACCGAGGCCCGTATGAGTCGTTTTGCCTCCGAACTCCTCCGCGATCTGGACAAGGAAACCGTTGATTTCGTTCCAAACTTTGATGACACTCTCCAGGAACCTTCGGTCCTTCCTACTCTGGTACCCAGTCTCTTGGTCAACGGGTCGGATGGTATTGCTGTGGGCATGGCCACCAAGATTCCACCACACAACCTTAAGGAGATCATCAACGGCCTGATCGC
Organism: uncultured bacterium; assembly: GCA_964621455.1. Lineage (GTDB taxonomy): Bacteria > Fidelibacterota > Marinisomatia > SCGC-AAA003-L08 > TS1B11. Next base: position 16,009 of record CAZULW010000010.1, on the reverse strand, counting down.
CCTGATCGATAATCATGATAACGCTGACTTCACCGTTTATAACCTTATGGCCGATATCACCGGCCCGGACTTCCCTACCGGCGCCTACATATTAGGTGGCGAGGGCATCCGGGAGGCCTACACAACGGGCAGGGGAAAAGTAATCATGAGGGCCCGGGCCTCGGTGGAGGAGGTCCGCAGCGGGCGCGAGCAGATTGTTATTACGGAAATACCCTACCAGACCAACAAGTCACTGATCATTGAGCGCATCGCCGAGCTGGTACGTGCGAAAAAACTTGAAGGCATCAGCGATGTCAGGGATGAATCGGACAAGGACGGCATCCGTCTGGTTATTGAAGTGAAGCGTGACGCGGTCCCTGAGGTAGTTCTGAATAATCTCTACAAGCATACCCAGCTCCAGGATACCTACGGCATCATCCTGCTGGCGCTGGTAAATGGCCAGCCAAAGGTTCTCAACCTGAAACAGATGCTGACCCACTTTATTGATTTCCGCCACGACGTGGTGGTCCGCCGCACCCAGTATGAGCTGCGCCAGGCTGAGGACAGGGCCCACATCCTTGAGGGACTCAAGATTGCACTGGACAATATCGATGCGGTCATTATCCTCATCCGGGGGTCCGCCGATCAGAACGTGGCCCGCCAGGGGTTAATGAAAACCTTTGATCTCTCGGAGCGCCAGGCCCAGGCCATCCTGGATATGCGGTTGCACCGTCTCACTTCCCTGGAAGTGGAGAAGGTAGTGGCTGAATATCGGGAGACTACCAAGCTTATTGAGAAGCACAAGACCATCCTGGGAAACTGGGGCCTGCGCATGGCTATCATCAAGGAGGAGCTGGAGGAGATCCGCGAGCGTTACGGTGATGAGCGCCGCACCGAAATCATTCCCGCAGAAGCCGATTTTTCGGTGGAGGACATGGTCGCTGAAGAGGATATGGTGATTACTATCAGCCACAACGGGTTCATCAAGCGCTCAGCCAGCAGCCAGTGGCGCCGCCAGCGCCGCGGCGGGCGGGGCGTCCAAGGGGCCACCACCAGGGAAGACGATTTCGTAGAGCACCTGTTCATCGCCTCCAGCCACGACTACATCCTCTTCTTCACCGACCGGGGCAAGTGTTACTGGCGCAAGGTTCACCAGATTCCCCAGGTGGGGCGCCTTTCCCGGGGCCGGGCCATCGTCAATCTCATCGATTGCGAATCGGGCGAGAAGGTGCGCGCCTTCGTGGCCGTGCGGGATTTCCCCGGTGATCAGTACATTGTCATGGCCACCAGGCAGGGTCTGATCAACCGCACCGCCCTGTCCGCCTACGGCAATCCTCGACGCAAGGGCATCTATGCCATCGACATCCAGGAAGGCGACGAGCTTATCGAGGCCAAGATCTCCCTCGGTGATAACGATATTATCCTGGGTACCCGCAAAGGGAAAGCCATCCGCTTCCACGAGAGCGATGTCCGTCCTACTGGTCGGAGGACCAGGGGTGTCATTGGTGTCAGGCTGGCCCCGCCAGAGGCGGGACAGGCCGTCTCGGTCGACCACGTGGTGGGTATGATGGTAGTCCGCCGTGAAGGGACGGTGCTGGTCGTTGCAGAAAACGGCTATGGCAAGCGCACCGACGTGTTGCAGTACCGCGTCCAGCGCCGGGGCGGAAAAGGGATCATCACCCTGAGAACTACCGAGAAGGTGGGCCCGATGGTCTCGCTCATGGAGGTGGTGGATACCGATGACCTGATGATCGTCACCGACAAGGGGGTCATGATCCGCCTGCCGGTGCAGGATATCCGCAGCATCGGGCGCAATACCCAGGGCGTGCGGGTCATCCGCCTGGACGAGGGCGCGCGGATTGCCTCTATCTCGAGGGTGATGGAGGAGGAGGAGAAAGAGGGCGTCGATGAAACAGTGGAAGACGAGGGTGAATAGCTGCCTGATAGCCAGAGCTGGGTTTTTTGTGTACATAGTCATGTTATTTAAGTACTTGTTGCGATGACAGTGACCGGGGAAAAGAGCACAGTTATTCAGAATATATTGCGCAAGCTGATTGCGGAGTATACACCCGAAAAGGTTATTCTGTTTGGTTCTTACGCTTATGGCGACCCGGACCCGGATAGTGATATTGACTTACTGATTATAAAGGAAACATCTGATCGTTTCCTTGACCGCTGGGTAACGGTTCAGCGCATCCTCACCGGTACTCATCGCTCCCTTCCGGTGGAAACGCTTGTGATGACGCCTCTAGAGATTGAAAGCCGCCGGGCGGTTGGCGACCAGTTCATTATCGAGATTCTTGATAAAGGCAAGGTCTTATATGCATCCTGAGGAATCTCTCTTCTCTACCCTGCCGACTGGTTGCGCATTGCCGAGAAGGATTTAAACCGTGCGGAATATCTTCTTGAGGATGATCCGGAGCTAGCAGGATTCTGCCTGCAGCAGGGGGCGGAAAAGTTGCTGAAAGCCTTTCTCCTGTCCCAGGGATGGCAACTGCGGCGGACTTATAACCTGGACACACTGCTTGATGATGCAATCACTTACGATCCAACCCTTGAGGACTTTCGGCGTGTGTGCCAAAAGGCTACCGCTTTTTACTTCGTTGAGCGGTATCCCCTGGTTTTAAAGAGCGGTATAACCGGGGAGGATGTTCGCGGCTCCCTGGATCCGATAAAAAGCCTTTTTAAGAAGCTGAAAGCAAAGATCATTGAGAGGTGATTCAAATGGGGCATCTACAAAATGGGGCATCTACACACAGATATGACGGTAAGAGGGGCCAAAGCTGCCGTAGAGTTAAAGAACGTCTTGATTGATACTGGAGCCCACCTATACTGTTTTGCCAGGGGAGGTCTTGGAGGAAATGGGGGCTGGCAGGCTGCCAGGAGAATTCGAAGTAACCTTAGGAAACAGGGAGAAAGTCAAGGCTAAGGCTTATGGGGTCACCATTAAGATTGAAGGGTCCGAGAGATGCCCTGTATCGCAATTACCTTTGACGGGGCTCAGACCGTGATCGGTGTGGAGACACTGGAGTCCATCGGCCTGAAGCTGGACCCGACGTCGGGCAAATTGGAGTTCACCAGGCCCAAGGGGCTGGCCTATTTCTACTGATGGAGGTGGCTGGCGGCCCAACAAGCAGGTAGTCTTCTCTCTTATAGCCACCAAGCCTGCCCCGAAAACTACATCGCAGGGCCTCCTTCGAGCCATGCTGAACCCCGCCGATGGCGGGGGAAGGGACGCCATGAGCACCAATCGATAGGCCCCTGGCGGTTTGTGCATGATCATACCTCCTAGCTGGAATGATTTTTATCTCGATAGCCAAGGCATAATCAAAAATAATATTGAATACTAATATCGCAAGACGAATGACGGATGGCCGATCGTGAATGATCATTTCTCCTCGGTGGAATGATTTTTATCCCAGCAATCCTAGCATAATCAAATATATATTTGAATACTAATAATTGCCACCATTACCCGGCTTTACCGGCTCCGCAACTGTCTGGTTGATAGCTTGGTGCGCCTGAGATTCGCTTTTCCTCGCCGACGCCCCTGCTGATTATACCGATCTGTTGACCTTACGACCAATTCCGCCTTGACGGCTCATATTGGCCTTAAATTCCCCTTGTGAACCAGGTTACAGCACAGACGGGTATTCTTGATCCCCAGACCCTGGCGGACGTCCAGGCCCGCATCGCCGCCGCCCGGGCCCGCAGCCCCAACGCTGCACCCGAGGTGACCCTCGTGGCGGTGACCAAGGCTTTCCCGGTACAGACCCTGGTCTCGGGCTACGAAGGGGGCCTGCGCGTCTTCGGTGAGAGCCGGGTGCAAGAAGCCGCTGCCAAGCTGCCCAGGTTTCCCCATCGTAGGGAATGCGAGGTGCGCCTGATCGGGCACCTCCAGTCTAACAAGGCCCGGACGGCGGTGCAGCTTTTCGATCTCATCGAATCGGTGGATTCACTGAAACTGCTCCGCCGCCTGGATAACATTGCCGGGGAGGAGGGCAAGAAAGCGCTTCCCGTCTACCTCCAGGTCAACGCCGGCCACGATGAGGCCAAGTTCGGCTTCGACGCCGATGACCTGCTCGGCTTGACTGGCGAAGTGGCTGGCGTTCAGCACCTTCGTATTGCTGGGGTGATGACCATTGCCGCCCTCACCAGCGATGAGCAGCGCCTGCGGGACTGCTTCCGCACTGCGCGGCAGGTTCGGGATGCCCTGCGGGCACAGGTGCCTACCTGCGTCGATCTGTCCATGGGCATGACGGATGACTTTGAGCTGGCAGTAGAGGAGGGGGCTACCCACGTGCGCATCGGGCGGGCACTGTTCGGGGACCGGCCTCAGCAGTAGCGCCGGTCATCCCCCGTAATTAACACTACCACCCGCTCACCTTTACTTATCCATCCTCGTTCCATCAACAGCTCCATCCCTCTCCAGGCCACGGCCGCTTCAGGACCGGCGGGGATACCGGAAATTTCCGCCAGCCGCTTTTGGGCGGCGATTATATCAGCTTCGGGCACAGCAAGCGCTGTGCCCCTACTTGCCCGCAGGACCGACAGCATCCAGGCCCCGCCCAGGGGTGACGGCACGTTCAGGCCCAGGGCGCGGGTGTGCGGGTCAGGCCACGGCGAGGTAGTTTTTGCGCCCGCAAGGAAGGCCCGCACCACTGGCGCGCAGCCCTCGGTCTGTACCGCCACCATTTGCGGCAGGGGCCTGCGAACCCAGTCGAGACTCTGCAGCTCTTGGAATGCTTTCCAGATGCCGATAAGGCCGGTGCCGCCGCCGGTGGGGTAGACCACCACATCGGGGAAATCCCACTCTAGCTGCTCGGCGATCTCCAGGCCCATGGTCTTTTTGCCTTCCACCCGGTAAGGCTCCTTGAGGGTGGAGACGTTGAACCAAGCGTCATCTCCCGAAGGAATCCTGTCGGACAGCTGATCGGCCATGGCCGCACCCGCCTCGGCAATGGTCTGGCCGGCCAGGATGACCTCGGCACCGGTATCAACTATCTCCTTGCCGAAGACTTCAGATATTATTTCCGGCAAGTAGACCCGGCAAATCAGCCCCCCCGCCAAGGCGTAGGTGGCGGCGGAGACAGCGGCGTTTCCCGCTGATGGCAAAGCCACCCGTTTAACGCCCAGTGCCCGCGCCACGGATAATGCCAGACACAGGCCGCGGTCTTTGAAGGAACCGGTGGGGTTGACGGTCTCGTCCTTGAGGTATACCTTGCGTCCCTGGTAATCATGCTCTACCAGCGGTGTATTTGCCTCGCCGAGGGATATGCGGTGCACCTCCGCGATGGATGGGAAGAAGGGATGGTACCGCCATAGGCTGGGGATATCCTCAAGATCATCAGGGGTAAATTGGTCTGGAGCGAAAAAATAATCGGCCCTCAGCGGCTGACCACACTGGCGGCAGACTGTCTGGAGCTGGTGAGGGGAGAAAGTGGCTTCGCAAGCAGTGCAGGTCAGGGTCATGGGGGAAGTTAAGGAGGGCTGGAGGCGAATCGTACGCGGACGCTCTTATTTCTGACATTAAGTGCAAAATGCAAATATCAAATTGCAAAATGAAAGATCAAAAACGAGAACTTCATTTTTCGCTCAGTAATCAAATACCGGCCGCCCGCAGGTGGGTGGAGCCCAAGCGGTCCACACTCACCCCTTTCACTTCCGTCTTCGCTTCGCTACCTGTCTGCCGTGGATGCTAGCTGGTGGGCACGCCAGGCAGGCGCCGGACAAGCCGTGAAGCCGACTCGCCGTAGGCCTCGCCCGTTGGCTACGGCCAGAGGATTACCTGTCCGGACTCGCCGTAGGCGGGCCTCCCCGTGCCGTTTACGGCCAGGGCTTCGCCGAGGCTAGCGCAGCGAGGACGCCGAGGCCCGCTTACTGCCAATTCTTCCCAAGCCTCCCCGAAGGGGTCCCTCCGGGACAAGTCCCCAGCCTCAGACCACAAGCCCCCTTTAGCGCACTTGTGCGGCGCTTGTCCGGCGCCTTTAGTCCCGCCAACGGCGGGGTAACGTAGTTTAAGCCGGGTAGCCCGGCGTAGACGCACCACGCGAACGACTGGCCGCCTCCAATGGCCTATATTCCGGCGCTATGATGCTGCTGTCGCCAGGCTCGCCGTAGGCGGCTACGCCGAGGCTATCGCCCCGTTTCTGCTCCCGTCTTAAATCCCGCCGACGGCGGGGCCGCTGGCTTTGGGGCGGAAATATATTTCAACAGGGCGATTTATGCCTCTCGTCGGGGGGCACCCCTAAAAAAACGAAATATTGTAGGGGTTTTGTGGAATTTTAGGGGTCCGGCAGGCAGCACTCTGGCAGCAATCCATTATCTTCGATTTTTCTCCGAAGGAGTCCCTATCCCGAAGGGAAGCCTTCGGGTCGGGACAATTTTCACTTTGCATTTTTCATTTTTCATTCTGCCTTCATCTGCTCTACAGCAAAGTCCAGCAGCCGTTCTGAAAGATCATTTCTTACATCTTTCATTTTGCATTTTGCATTTTTCATTCTGCCTTCATCTGCTCTGCACAGCGGCCCACCCCCGCGCCTGTGACCTATTCTTCCCTGGTGGTGATGGTCGCCACGGCCATTGCCGCAATCCCCTCGCCCCGTCCGGTGAAGCCCAGGTGGTCGCTGGTGGTGGCCTTGATGCTGACCTGTCCGTAGTCAATGGCAAGGTCGGCGGCGATGAGGCGGCGCATCTCGGGGATATATGGCGCAATGGCCGGTTCCTGGAGGATCACCGTGCAGTCCACGTGGCTGATCTGCACGTCTGCCTCCGCCACGATCTCCCTGGCCCGCTGCAGAAAGAGCCGGCTGCTGGCCCCCTTCCAGCGGGCGTCGGACGAGGGGAAATGCTTGCCGATGTCTCCCCCGGCGACGGCCCCCAGCAGAGCGTCCACGATGGCGTGGATCACCACGTCCCCGTCGCTGTGCCCGGCAATAGACTTGTCGCAAGGTATATTGACGCCGCCCAGGGTGAGGCCCTCACCTTTCGTGAAGGCGTGAGCATCGACTCCAATACCGGTCTTAACCATTGTGCAACCTCCATTCCAGGTAGCGCCAATCGTCGGGTGTGGTCACCTTGATATTGTGGGGCGAACCTTCCACCACGGCAATGCGCCCGCCGACAGCCTCCACCAGGGACGCCTCGTCAGTGCCCTCCAGACCCGTTTCCTCTGCGTGGCGCAGGGCCTGGCGCAGGATGCCCGCCCGGAAGGTCTGGGGTGTCTGGGCCTGCCAGACGGACGCCCGGGGGATAGTGCGGCTGATCGTGCCACAGCTCCCGGCTGTGGTCGCTGACACCGCCTCCACCTCTTTCAGGGTGTCGGTGGCGGGGACGGCCACGATGGCACCGTCGAAATCGCGGCACAGGGCCACGGTGTCCCTGATCCACCGGGGCTCAAAAAAGGGACGTACGGCGTCATGAACCGTCACTACCTCAATATCCTGCGGGAGGGCCTCAAGACCGGCGGCCACCGAGGCCTGCCGGGTTTCACCCCCCACCACTACCATCAGTCCAACGTCCTCTGGAGCCAGGGGCAGCAGCAGCTCGCGGGCGTAAGCCAGATTCTCTTCGGGTACCGCCACTGCCACCATCCCGACTGCTTCGGCTAGCCACACACGCTCCAGGGTATGCACCAGCAGGGGTTTCGTTCCCAGCACGCGGAACTGCTTTCCGATCTCGCCGGGAGAGCGGGTGCTCGCTCCCGCCGCGGGGATGACGGCTGCCACCAGGGGATAGTCCAAATTCGTCACTTCAGGGTGCCCTTTACCCGGAATCGCTACAGAATAAGCATGGCGTCGCCATAGCTGTAGAATCGGTATTCCTCGCGGACCGCCTGCCGGTAGCCCCGGAAAAGGAACGACTTGCCCGCAAAGGCCGACACCAGCATGATCAGGGTCGACTTGGGCTGATGGAAGTTGGTGAGCAGACCGCTCATGATTTTGAACGCGTAGGGGGGATAGATGAACTTATCCGTCCAGCCCTCACCGTTGGTGATCTGGTAGCGGGAGACAGCGACGGTTTCCAGGGCCCGGGCGGTGGAAGTGCCCACGGCCACCACCCGCTTTCCCTCTACCAAGGCTTGGTTAACGATTACCGCGGTTTCCTCGCTCACGCTGTAAAACTCGGCATCCATTCGGTGCTGGGTAACGTCTTCCACCTGCACCGGCCGGAAGGTGCCCAGCCCGATGTGCAGGGTGAGATTGGCGATCTTCACCCCCTTTGCGAGCAGTTCATCGAGAAGAGTCTCAGTAAAGTGCAGGCCGGCCGTGGGAGCGGCAACCGCCCCCCGGTGGCGGGCATATACCGTCTGGTAGGCGTTCCTATCCTGCAACTCCGGTTCCCGGCGGATGTAGGGCGGCAGTGGGGATTTACCGTGCTTGTCCAGGAAGCTATAGAAGGAGTCGCCGGGATAGTGGAAGCTGACCACCCGCCCTCCGGCAGCAGTGACATCAACGACCTGACAGTGCACTTCTTCGTTGAAAACCAGCTTGTCTTCTACGCGCACCTTGCGAGCCGGCTTGACCAGGACCTCCCAGCGGTCGTCCTCCAGCTCCCGGAGCAGGAAGACCTCGATCCGCGCCGCGGTTCGGTCCTTGGTGGCATACAGCCGCGCCGGGAACACCCGGGTGTCGTTCAATACCAGGACATCCCCCTGGTCAAGGAATTCGGGAAGCTCGTAAAAGTGGTGATGGCCGATGGCTTCGTTGGCCCGGTCCAGGACAATCAGACGGGAACGATCGCGGCGGGAAGCGGGGAACTGGGCGATGAGCCGTGCGGGGATCTCCAGAGCGAAGTCTGACAGGCGAGGAGTCTCTTCACTGGTGGTGGTATCCATATCGCGGCTGAGGGTCAAAACAGGGGCTGCTGCTGCTTCCCTCCGGCGGGCGGCTCCAGATCAAGGTAGGCGTAAACCCGCTCCAGCGCCACGCGGCCCCGGGGGGTTCGCTGCAGGAAACCCTCCTTGATCAGGAAGGGTTCATAGACCTCCTCGATGGTGCGGGGGGATTCGTGCAGCGCCACCGACAGCGTCTCAACGCCAACCGGTCCCCCCCGGTAGTTTTTCACCAGCGTGGTGAGAATGCGGCGGTCCATCTCATCCAGCCCGATTTCGTCGATGCCGAGCCGCTGGAGCGCGTTGCGGGCCATATCCAGGCTCAGGTGGCCGGTGCCATCCACTTCGGCGAAGTCCCGTGCCCGGCGCAGGATGCGGTTGGCCAGTCGCGGTGTGCCCCGCGAACGCCGGGCGATTTCCTGGGCGGCGTCAAGGTCCAAGGCAATCTCCAGCAGCTCCGCCGACCGCACTATCACCTGCTGGAGCTCCTCGGCGGAGTAGAAATCGAGGCGGAGGATGACCCCGAACCGTTCCCGGAACGGCGAGGTAAGGTTGCCCAGGCGGGTGGTGGCGCCGATGAGCGTGAAAGGGGCCAGCGCCAGCTGGATCGACCGGGAGCTGGGCCCCTTGTCCAGCATGATGTCAATGCGGTAGTCCTCCATGGCCGCATAGAGATATTCCTCCACCGTGGCGTTGATCCGGTGAATCTCGTCCACGAAAAACACGTCCCGCTCAGCGAGATTAGTGAGTATACCAGCCAGATCGGCGGCGCGTTCCAGCACCGGCCCGGAGGAGGTCTTGATATTGACGCTCAGCTCGTGGGCGATGATGTAGGCCAGGGTGGTCTTTCCAAGGCCCGGAGGACCGAACAGGAGCACGTGATCCAGGTTCTCGCTGCGCCGCCGGGCAGATTCGATGTAGACCTTGAGATTGGCCACCGTCCCCTCCTGCCCGATGAACTCCGTCAGCCGGGACGGGCGCAGGGACTTCTCGGCGACAATATCTTCTTCGGTGGGCTGGGGTGTCGTGAGTTTGGATTCGATCATCTATTAAAAAAGTTAAGCCGACCCGCTGTCATAAGCAAAGGGGGAAGTCTGGTTATGGGGGATTAATGACTTGGGGTTAGGGACATTGTCGATTGTCGATTGAAGAATTTGACAGGATAACAGGATTTACAGGATATACTGAGAAGAAGTGGCAGTAGAAGAGAACAGGGAAGAAATAACCGCAAAGCCCGCCCTGAGCCAGCCACAAGGCGGGCCGAAGGGGCGCAAAGGGGAAATTGACTATTGAAAATTGAAGAATGAAGATTAAAGAATGCAGCCGAAGGTGGCCGCTGCCGGGGGTGAGGTCTCCAGCGGCGTCTTCCCGCAACACTTACCTGTCATCGAGGGCACTTTCGCTCCGCTCAGTATAAACTCCGCGTGGCGATCTCGCCCCTGTAAGATTGCCACAGGCATTCCGACATTACCCGATGTGGTAAACCACCTCGCTTAATCGAAGAAACCCGCCTAAAGGCGGCTGTCTGGCCCTAACAGGCGGCTGCCTCGGCGTAGCCCTCTGGCCGGCCTCCCCGTGGACGGGTACGGCCAGGGTAGCCAACGGGCGAGGCCGCCTACGGCGAGCCTCAGCCCGGCATTCTGCGGGATTTATAACCGTCTTTTTTTGATTAAGCGAATTCATTTACCTGTCCGGCTGCCCTGGCAGGAGCCACGGGCTAGGCTGACGGATGGATTCGCCTTCGCGTCCCCCTAGCCTTCCAGCCCTTTCTCAACTAATTTCGCCGTTATATTATCCCTCGGAAAATTTGCAGGAGCTGACCATGTCACCAAAACAAATCGATCGTCGCCATTTCCTGGCGAGCGCCGCCGGTCTGCTGGCCGGACTGCCTTTCGCCTCACGCCTGGGGGCCGGATCTCCCGCGATACGCCAGCGAAACGGGGAGTACCCCATTCTGGCCATTGCCTCGCGTAACGGTCTTGGGGCCGTTCAGCGGGCCTACGAGCTCATAGCCAAGGGAAGCGACCCTCTCGATGCGGTCATCGCCGGGGTCAACCTCGTGGAAGACGATCCGGAGGATACCTCGGTGGGCTACGGCGGCCTGCCAAACGAGGACGGCGTGGTGGAGCTGGACGCGGCGGTAATGCACGGACCCAGCCACAAGGCCGGGGCGGTGGCCGCCCTGCGGAATATCAGGAACCCATCCAGTGTGGCCCGGCTGGTCATGGAGACCACCGACCACGTCCTGCTGGTTGGGGAGGGTGCCCTGCGGTTTGCCCGCGCCCACGGGTTCAAGGAGCAGGACCTGCTTACCGAGAGAGCGCGGAAAACCTGGCTGAAGTGGAAACAGTCCCTTTCTCCCAAGGATGATTGGCTGTCTCCCCCCGAGGATGACCAGAAAACAGGGTCGGCCCGCCTGTTCGACAGGCCCATCCCGCAGGGATCCATACGGACCGGTACCATTCACTGTGCCGCCATGAACCGCAGCGGGGACATCTCGTGCGTCACATCCACCAGCGGCCTGGCCTATAAAATTCCGGGCCGCGTGGGGGACTCGCCCATTATCGGCGCCGGTCTGTACGTGGACAATGACGTGGGTTCCTGCGGCAGCACCGGCCGGGGCGAGGCCAACCTCCAGAACCTGTGCAGCTTTCACGCTGTGGAGCTGATGCGCGGGGGAATGTCGCCCAAGGACGCGGGCCTGGAGGTCCTGCGCCGGGTGGCAAGCCATACGCGGGAAGCACGACTGCTGGACGAAAAGGGGCGGCCGGATTTCGGCCTGAAATTCTACGTCCTCGGCAAGGACGGCTCGTATGCCGGGGTCACCATGTGGGGGCCGGCCAGGTTCGCCGTGGCCGACCGGAAAGGCGCCCGCCTGGAAGACTGCGTCTACCTATACGAACGGGATAATTGATCCGGTGCAGGGAGGATCGTAAACTTTGCCCCTGGCTTGATATGTGAAGGAGACGCCGTGGAAAACCAGTCCCGAAGGGATCCCGTGGGAGAACCCACCTATGATTTCTTGTACAGCAACTATGCCTGGCCCGAGCCGGGCACCGAGCGCAACTGTCCCTTTTCGGGCATTTCCCTGCAGCTGAACGAGCAGCGCCCCGGCTACAACGGCAAGCCGTGGACCTGCCCCCAGTGCGTCTGGTTTTTCAGCGAGGAGGAGCTAAACGACCCCGATGCCTTTAAGGGTAAGGACTGCCCCCATACCCTTCGACAGGCTCAGGGCAGGCCCCTGGAGCAGAAGGGGGAGTAATCAGCGGTCAGCAATTAGCGGTCGGCCCGTAGGGGCGTATCGCGATACGCCCCTACCTCAGCAGAACGAGCTTGATATCTCCGGTGTAAGCTGCAGGATGGTCATGCTTCGACGTAGCTCAGCGTGACTTGATTTTGGTGTCTCCCTGAGCAGAGGCGAAGGGTCGAAGGGGATAAAAATCGTTGGGGCGACTCAGCGAGTCATCCCTACATGCTGCTGACCGCTGACTGCTCTTACAGGTAAGGCCGCAGGAAGATGCTGCGGGACTTGTGCTGCAGGCGGCGGATAGCCTTCTCCTTGATCTGCCGCACCCGCTCCCGCGTGAGGCTGAATTCCTCCCCGATCTCGTTTAGCGTCAGGGCGTAATCCTGCTCGATCCCGAAGTACATCTTGATAACGTCGCGCTCGCGATCCTTGAGCGTAGCCAGGGCCGCCTTGATTTCCTCCCTCAGGGAATCGTGGATGAGGGTCGTGTCCGGCTCCGGTGACTCGGGATCGGGGATGACATCCATGAGCGAATTGGAGTCGGTATCGGAGAAGGGCATGTCCAGGGACTGATGCCGCCGGCTGATCTGAATAGTGTGGGCCACCTCGTGGGGTTCCTTATCCACGTGCTTGGCAATTTCCTCAATCAAGGCCGGGCGTTCGTACTGGTGCTCCAACTCCTCGGCAGCCTTCACAATCTTGGTAATATCGCCCTGCCGGTTAAGCGGCACCCGTACCATGCGGGAATGCTCGGACAGGGACTGGAGAATGGACTGACGTACCCACCACACAGCATAGGAGATGAACTTGAACCCCCGGGTCTCGTCAAACCGCTCCGCCGCCTTGATGAGACCCAGGTTCCCTTCGCTGATCAGGTCTTCCAGCGGACGACCCTGACCCTGAAACTTCTTGGCCACACTCACGACAAAACGCAGATTGGACACGATCAGTTCCCGCGAAGCGCGCCGGTCCCCCTTCTTTATCTGCTGGGTGAGCTCAATCTCCTTCTGGGGCTTGAGGGGTTCATATTTGCTGATCTCGGCCAGGTAATTTCCGAGAGCGCGATTGGAATCACTTCCCATGGATGTCTCTAGATCACTCCTTCCTTTTGTAATGTAGGCGCCGGTCTACTTTCCACATTTTCATTCGACAGACCGATGCCTGAACTTCATAAAAGGGCGAATTGTTCCCATCGACACGAACAATGGAAAACAGCCCTTCTCACCGATTGGCACCTTTACCGCTCAAAAAGCCCCCAGTGAGATGAAAAACAGAGGTCAATTCTAATGATAAATTTCCGCTTTGTAAAGGATCATTCCTGGAAGGATTTGTTCTCTTTCCCTCCGGTCGTCATCACAGCTGGGGGCGCCGTCGGCTACACTTATCGGCGGTATTGGCGTTCTCTGAAGCATACAACCCATTTCGCTGCCATCCCAAAAATGGAGCGGGGAGCCGGCACGTTCGCCTGTGCCCGCCTTTCAGGTGCCGGCCAGGATTCAGGACGGCGATAAGCAGCACACACCCCTCAATTCCCGGTAAAGGGCGCACTGATCGGCAGTGCCGATAATTTGGTAGAGCTCCATAATCGGGGTGAGCTCCAAGTGTTGAGCAGTCAGCCATCCGTCTACGCCCCACTATGCTTCGCGACCCGGCTACACTACATTACGCCGGACAAGCGCGGGACAGGCTGTGTTACCCGGCTACACTACATTACGCCGGACAAGCCTGTCTGCCGTGCATAGTAGTAGGAGGGTACGCCAGGCCCCGCCGACGGCCCGGCTACGCTCTGCTACGCCGGACAGGCCCCGCCCCGCTTACTGCCCCGCCGTTGGCGGGACTAGGAGCGGGATTTCACATTCTGCCCCGCCTGCGGCGGGATTTATGACGGGACGGTTGGCGGGAGCAGCCGTCCTGCAGGAAAGGACACCCGGATAGGGGCACCTAAAGCCACAGGCATAATTCACTTGAAGGTCGTTGACCTGGAGCTTTACCTTACAATGGCATTCCTATGGGAATGCCAGGCAGTATAGCAAAGCAAGATTCGACGGGAGAGTTCGCAGATATACTGCATAAATGCCGTATAACCCTAGTCAGGCGAAACCGCGGTAATAAGCAATACCAGAAAACCCAGACATGCAGTGAATCATACATTGCACAATGAAAGGAAGTGTAATATGCGTAAAATCGCACAAAAGTTCAGTTTTTTAATCCCGGTCATTACCTTTGCGGTCATAATGGTATTTATGGCTGGATGTGCGAAAAAAACAGAAAAGAACAAGGCAATCGCCCTCCGTGTCTTTGAGGAGGTCTGGAACCAAGGGAACCTGGACGTAATAGACGAGATTTACGCCATCGACTATGTCGGCCACATGCCCGGCAGCCCCGACCTTCAAGGCACCGAGGGCTTCAAACAATTCGTCACCATGCAACTCACCGCCTTCCCCGATAACCAATTCACGATTGAGGATCAGATAACCGAAGGGGATAAGGTAGTAACCCGCTGGACAGCTAGCGGCACACACAAAGGTGAACTGATGGGCATCCCCCCTACCGGCTTGAAGTCGACTGTTACGGGCATCACCATCGGCCGCATCGCTGGCGGTAAGTTCGTGGAAGCCTGGATCAACTGGGACGCTTTGGGTATGCTGCAGCAGCTCGGTGTCATCCCGCCTATGGGGCAGGGCGAGGAGTAATCCCTGTAGTATACCTTTCCATTGAGGCAGGTAAAGGAATAGGTTAAAGCCGGCTGTGCAGCACGCCGCACGCACCCGCTAGTGTCCGTATAGCTGCAAAAGCGCATTCCTGGCAGGCGGGTTTTTTCCCGGGGCATCAGGAGCGCCTGGCATGGGCATCAGTATATCGCTCGTCCTTCCAAGATGGGGGATGCCAAGCACCACTGCACCGGACGTGAGACAGCGGTGGGTGAGCTTTGTCGCTAGGCATAACGTATTAGAAGCGTATGGTTCAGATCAATCCTGAGAGAATCAGTGGAAACTGGACGGAAGGATTCGCGTTGGATTTCCACAGTCTCAGTAGCGAATATATTGGTGATGACGAATATGGACGTCCGCAATTCGATACAACTCGTAGTGAGATCGGTGAGTTGTTGTATAGGCTGAAATACAAAGAAGATAAATCCGTGTTGGGCGACATCATCAATACTGCAAGCGAGTTCATCAAGTCCACAAATTGGCCAGTAGATATAATTGTCCCACTCCCCAATCTCGTAAGGGCCGTGCCTTCCAACCAGTTCCGCTTCTGGCTGAGGGAATAGCAAATGCCTTGGGTGTCGATTTTTGTGCAAACTGTGTTGTAAAGGCTAAAGAAACTGCGGAACTTAAGAATATATTTGATTTCGATGAGCGTCTTCGTATACTAAAAGATGCTTTCGAAATCCATGATACGGCCGCTGCCGGACGTAGTGTCCTGTTATTTGATGATCTTTATCGTTCCGGAGCGACACTCAATGCAGTTACGAGAATTTTACAGCAGGAGGGTAAGGTAAACAACGTGTACGCACTCAACTTGACTATGACACGGAGTAAGCGATGAAGAAGGTGTTTTTTGGAGGTTCTCGCCAACTGAGCCGACTGAATCAGGCAATTAGGGAACGTGCGGATAACATAGTTGCCAAAGATTATGAGGTGCTTATTGGTGACGCTAATGGCGCCGACAAAATGATGCAGAAGTATCTAGCCGAGCAAGGCTATAAGAACGTTATCGTTTATTGCACGGGCGATACTTGTCGAAATAATCTGGGAAACTGGCAGATTATAACTGTTATATCAAATAGTAACAGAAAAGATTTTAGCTATTACGCAGCAAAAGACAAAGAGATGAGTAAACAAGCAGATTATGGATTCATGCTGTGGGATGGCAAGAGTAAGGGTACTTTAAATAAGGTAATTGGTTATTTTCCGGACCAAGTCTTAAATTGGCTTGGTAATGTT
>CAZULW010000009.1:0-56720 GCA_964621455.1 uncultured bacterium | reverse complement strand
CAGCACTCGTAGATGTTGGGGCAGCGGGCCTCCTGGCACACCGTGTGGAGCCGCTGGTCCCGAACCAGGTTGCGGAGCTGGCGGTAGTTCTCGCCGGTGCGGATTCTGACCTTCATCCAGGGCGGGCGGCGGCCGTTAACCCGTGAAAGGACTTTTATCTGAGGCCCAGCATCCATTCCGGGATGGTTACCTCTATGATCGATTCGCACATTCCAAGCATAGCCATATCAACGATCATAGCACTTCTCCGACCCAACTCATCGGAGAGGTTAACACCGAACGGCCTCCACAGCCATCGCCGGAGACAGGGGCGGAAACCCGGGATCATTTCCTCCTATTCGCTTGACATCGGTCATGCAACGACAAGCTCCTGCTTCGATAATCTCACCCTTCGAGAGCCTCAGGGTGACAATTACTTCTTACTATAGCCGTACTTTGCGTCCTTGGCGTCCCTTCGGCCCGCCTTGTGGCTGGCTCAGGGCGGGCTTGGCGGTTAATCTTCATCTTTGCTCCTAGCACCTCGCCCTTCGCCACTCGCTTCTCGCTCTTCCCTGCAAACTGCTACTGCCACCCGGCTACATCCGCCAGCTGGCGCACTACGCCGGGCAAGCTGCTACTCCTCTCCTGCTCGTATCTCACGGGGCTGCAAGACCAACTGGATACCGCCGAGGATTTCAAGGACGCGTGCAGAAGATAGGGTGCCGATCTTTTCCGCCAGGTCAGATTTGTCTACAGTCATTATCTGGGTAACGCTCACAACGCTTGGTTTAGGGAGGTTGGCCTCTCCCTTATTAAGCAGAACATTTCCTGCAATGCGCGCGCGCCTGAGATCCGAGGTGATCGCACAGACGATGGCCGTATTGATGCGGCTTTGATTAAGCAGGTTGTTCTGGACAACTACATGCGGGTGACGGTAACCTGGTGCGGAGCCCCTGGGCACCCGGAGGTCCAGGCAGTAGATGTCTCCCTGCCGGATCACCACTCCCCCTCTATGATTTTTCTGTAACGCGCCTTCATCCTCGCGAGGTATTCCGGTTCTTCTTCATCCGGCTCTTCCCCGTACACCCGGTTCAGCTGCTCAAGGATACGCCGGTTTTCACGCTCCCGCAGGAATTCTTTCACCGCCAGCGCAAAGACCTGGCTCCGTGGGACCTGCATTTCTTTAGCTGCGGTTTCGAGCTCTTCAAACAAGCGCTCAGGAATCGAAATCGCTGTCTTAACGGTTGCCATGGTTTATACCTTTTTTATTTTTAATAGTATAACTTATAGTAATCCAAATGATAATACCAGGACAATCATCTACCATGAAACCCCACAGCAATATTTTCTCCTTCGCTCTATGCTCCATGTCCTGCCCACTGCCACTATTTCCCTGTGCCAAAGCCCGCCGGCCACAGGTCGGCCATAGTGCGCAGACCCGCTGGAGATTGTATAACCAGCGGTATGGCGTTCGCCGTAATGGCCCCCGTGGCCGCGTCCCCCGGAACGCCGCCGGGAAAGGTGGATTCCAGGGGAGGCGATCCTTCGATGCGGACGCGGTCGTAGGGCTCGGGTTCGCCTACCGCCGCGCGGAATGTGAGGGTGATGACTTCCTGGCCGCCTTTAATGCCTCTGCCAACCTGGTAAACGCCGCCCACCCGCCCGGCTTCGATATCAACAAATTCTGTACGCTGGGGGCTTTCGGCGATAATCGGCTCGATGGTCTCGGTAACCTCGTCCAGCTGCCAGCCCAGGCCCGCCGCCAGCAGCTCCACCGAGGCGACGAGCCCGACGTGTCCGAAGCCGCCGGCCGCCACCTGCTCATTGAACCGGGCCACCGTCAGCCCGGCACCCACCTTCCGCTGGAAGGCCTCCCGGCGGGTTCCCGCGTCCTGCACCCGCTCCACTGCAACGGCGTCCACGCGGCGGGTGATGCGCGTCAGCACCAGCGGCAGGAAGTCCATGAGAAAGCCCGGATTCACGCCGGTGGAAAGGACAGCGACGCCAAGCTCCCGGGCGGCCCTGTCAATCCGCTCAGCCAGGTCAGGGCGGCTCCGCCAGGGATACACCAGCTCCTCGCAAGTGGATACGACCGGCAGCCCGTGCCCTACCAGCTCCAGCACCTGGGGGGTGATCTCCTCCATACGCGAGGAGGAGGTAAGTACCGCGACATCCGCCCGAGTTATGGATAAGGCTTCCGATATGGAACCGCTAACCGGTATTCCCAGGCCGCCAGGCAGGCTCGCCAGCTGGCCCAGGTCGCTCCCGGCCAGGGCGGGGTCGATGTCTGCCGCCCCGACGAGCTCATAGCCCTCCCGCTCGGCGAGAATCTGAGTAACGGCCAGGCCGATATAGCCCAGGCCGATCTGTAGAACTCGTATACTATTATCCATCGATCCTTCTCTTACCACTATTGAATATATCTAGAAGTTGAGCACACCATCCAGCGCCTCCTCGAACCAGGATATCTGCGGTAGAAATCAAGCTGCCGGGGCCTGGTTCGCTGGTGGAACCTGGCCATATTCCCTTCCCAGGAAACCTCGCAGCATGGGAACCAGGCGTCGGGCAACCTCCCGGACATCGGTGGGCTCCGGCAGCAGGTCGTTGAGGTTGGCCACCCCATATTCCAGGATACCGCAGGGGATCATGCCGTTGAAGTAACGTTGTGGTACGCAGACGTTGAGAGCGAAGCCGTGCATGGTCGTCCACCGCGCCAGGCGCACCCCCAGGGCAGCCACTTTGCGCTGCCCGACCCAGACCCCCGGACAGCCTTCCATCCGCTCGCCCTTCAGACCCAGCGCGGAAAGGGTCTGAATGATCACCTCCTCCAGCCCCCGCACGTACCAGGTGACGCTGGGCCGGTGCGCACGCAGGTCGATGATGGGGTAGCCTACCAGTTGGCCGGGGCCGTGGAAGGTCACGTCGCCGCCCCGGTCCGTAGTCACTACCTCGGCATCAGCGGGCCTTCGTGCAAGGAGGTGGGCCTCATCGGCGTTCTTGCCCAGGGTGTAGACCGGCTCGTGCTCCAGCAGGAGGGCTAGGTCGGGAACCTCCCCGGCCGCCCGCCAGGCGTGCAGCTGTCTCTGGAGCTCCCACACGGGCCGGTAGGGCTGGCGTCCCAGGTAGAAGACGGGCAGCCACAACCCCCGCGCAGCCCGACCGATTTCCCGGGCTACCGGGTTGATATCCGTTGCCAGATTTGAGACACCGATGAAATGGATACTTTTTCCAACGTCCGGAAATGTCGGTTGCGCCTGCGGTTCGGCCAGGGACGGCATGGCCCTTTACTGATTCCCCTTCATCTGGGCTTCCCTGATGGCCCGAAACTCGTTGCCCTCCCGCCAGTTGGGGAAGACTTTTCTCCTGCTGAGGCGGTGGCCGATAGTGAAGAGCAACCGCAGGTCGTCCACTGCGCCGGAGAGGTCCCAGGCGGGGTCGAATTCGTCGGAGACCTTGTGGTAGCGCTCGGCTGTGTATTTGTCCATCTGTTCCCGGGTCCACGCCTCCCCGTGCTCTACGTGATCGATGCCGCTGTCAAGATAAAGGGCTGGTACCCCTTCCCTGGCGAAGCTGAAGTGATCTGAGCGGTAGAAAGAGCCCTTCTCCGGTTCGGGATCCGGGCGCACTTTCCGGCGCTTTCGACGGGCGGCGGCAACCACGTAATTGTCCAGCTCCGAGTTTCCGTAGCCGATGATGGTCACGTCCTTCATGGGGCCAAAGACATTCAGGCCGTCCATGTTCATAACGGCAACAGTCTTCTCCAGGGGAAAAACCGGGTGGGTGGCATAATACCGGGAACCCAGCAGACCCTGCTCCTCGGCTGTCACGGCCAGGAACAGGACGGAGCGGGCGGGGCGTCTCCTCAGCCCGGAAAAGGCCTCGGCCAGCTCCAGCAGACCCGCTACGCCGGTGGCGTTGTCCAGGGCGCCGTTGTAAATCTGGTCCCCCCTGAGCGATGGATCTATGCCCAGGTGATCCCAATGGGCCGTGTAAATCACTACCTCATCAGACCGGTTTCTGCCAGGCAGCAGCGCCAGGACATTATTGGAAGTGGAGCGGCGGATAGTGTTGGTAAGGGTCAGAGAAATTCCCAGGTTGAGCGGGACCGGCTGGAAATCCCGGGCGGCGGCCTGGGCTTTCAGGGTGTTAAAATCGTGCCCCCCGCGGCTGAACAAGTCCCGGGCAATCTCCTCGGTAATCCACCCCTCCACTGCGCAGCTTGAAAGGTTGTTATCCTCGACCACCAGGTCGAACTGGGGACCGGTCCAGGAGTTGCGTACCACCTCCCAGGGATAGCCGGCGGGACCGGTTTCGTGGATGATGACAGCTCCTTCCGCGCCCTGCCGGGCCGCCTCCTCAAACTTGTAGGTCCACCGACCGTAGTAGGTCATGGTGCGGCCGTTGAACAGGGTGCTGTCCCCGGTGGCGTAGCCGGGGTCATTTACCAGCAGCGCCACGGTTTTGCCCCGGACATCTAAACCTTCGTAGTCGTTCCAGTCATACTCGGGGGCAACTACACCATAGCCCGCGAATACCAGATCGGAGCGATCCAGGGAGGTCTTCGTGACCACCCGCTTGGTCCAGGCCACGTACTCCCGGCGGTAGATGAGGCGGGTGGTGGTGGCATCGCCCCAGATCACCAGACCTGATCCCGGGTCCGGGGTCATCTCAACAAGGGGCACCTCCTGGAAATAGCTGTCCCGGTTGCCGGGCGCAAGTCCCAGCTTCTCGAACTCCTCCTTCAGAAACTGAATGGTCAACTCCTCTCCCTTTGAAGCGGGAGCCCGACCCTCGAACTCATCGGAGGCCAGGACTGCGATATCCTCCGCCAGATCTCCGGTGGTGATACTGCGCTTGGCGGCGGCGTTACCGCCGTTCCAGCATCCACCCAGCAGGACAGACCCGGCCACGAGGAGTACCAGATAAACAATATGCTTGCGTTTTACCATGTGTCGTGCATCCTTATCGTGAATTATTCCCTTGGTTCCGAGCCGCTTTCACGGCTGCTTCCCGAACAGGTCTGAACTCGTCCCCCTTGTACCAATTGGGGAACCTGCGCTGGTTGCTGATAGTGTAGCCAATATCGAACAAAATCTGCAAGTAGTCCATAATGCCGGCAAGGTCCCACGTGTCATCGAATTCTTCGCCCGGGGTGTGGTACGTCTCATCCATGTACTGCTGAAACCGGTTCATGGTCGAGTCCTGGCCATAGATGACATGATCCACTCCCGGCCAGAGGAACATGGATGGTACGCCCTTCCTGGCAAAATTTATATGGTCCGAACGGTTATAGAAATTCCGTTCAGGCCAGGGATCAGGCTGGACGTACATGCCCAGTCGTTCAGCCGCTCGCTCGGCGTAGTCATCCAGCTGGGATCTGCCGTAACCGATGACTACCACGTCCCGGCTCTTGCCGAAGGCCAGGGGCATATCGATGTTGATAACCGCTGCCGTTTTCGTGAGGTGGTATACCGGGTGTTCGACGTAGTAGCGTGAGCCCAATAAACCACTCTCCTCAGCAGTAAGGGCTACAAACAATAACGACCGCTCCGGACGCTTCTCAAGGCTGCTGAAGGTTTCAGCAAAGGAGAGGATGGAAGCTACTCCGGTAGCATTATCTGCCGCGCCATTGTAAATCTGGTCGCCTTCCCTGGTGGTATCCCGCCCCAGGTGGTCCCAATGGGCGGTGTAGATGACCACTTCATCGGGGCGCTTGCTGCCCGGCAGGATACCCAGCACGTTGCAGGAAGTGAAAGGGTTGATATGCTTCTGCAAGGTGGTTGATGAGAATCCCAAAGAGAAGGGCTTAAATCCCCGCTTCGTGGCCGCCACTAGCAGGGAATCATAACTGTAGCCCGCCTGGGTCAGCAGGGCACGACCGGCGTTCACTTCCAGATAGCCGTTCATGACTGAGCGCGAGGTATCAGCCTCTTCCGGCAGCAGGGAGGTGCGGGGGCGAACCATTCGGCGGCTCAGCCTTTCCCAGTTGTTTGTGGGAGTGGACATGGCGGTGTCAACAATCACCAGCGCCCCGGCCGCGCCATGTTCGGCGGCCACCCTGTATTTCGTCTGGGTGGAGGCGCTGCGCGTGCTCCGCCTCCCCCGGAAAAAGGTAGTATCCTCGCCTATGAAACCTGGGTCGTTCCAAAGGATAACTACCACTTCCCCCTCCACGTCGATCTCGGCATAATCGTCCCATCCATAGGTGGTATCTGCCGCCCCGTAACCCACAAAGACCAGCTCCGCATTCTCCAGGCTGAATTTCTCCCTCATGGGAGAATACGACGCCGCAAAATCGCGCCCGAAGCGCAGCCTCTGTTCTGCACCGTTACTTTTCACAACCATGAGAGAACTGGTATCAATAGTCACTTTCACCAGCGGCACATCCTGAACGTAGCTGTCGCCATTACCCGGTTCAAGACCCAGCTCTCTAAACCGCTGCTTAAGAAAAGCGATAGTCTTTTCCCCTCCGGAGGTGCCGGGTCTGCGGCCCTCAAACTCATCGGACGCAAGGGTGGCGATATCCGCAGCCAACCGGTCCGCGGATAGCCTGTCCTGCGCATCAGTGATGACGGCACGGTGGGCGGCACACCCTACCAAGGCCAGTGTTGTCAGGGCGAATCCAAAGAAAGAAGCCGTTCTCTTCATTACTCTGATTAACCTCCTTTACTTATGCGAGATCTCCCGTGGTTACTTCTATATCGGGAGCGCTCCCTTCTACCGCCCAATCTTGGCATCGCAGGTAAAAGGCAGATAATCCTGTCAAAATGTCGCACGTACCTACATCCCGGCAGGTTCCCGGCATGCGGCACGATCCTTGATACATTATCCATTGACCACAAACGAAACGAGGTGCTCTCATGGTCACACGAATTATTTACACCGAGATCTCACCACAGTTGGAAGCCTGGTTCGGTAAATCGTGGCCCAGGATCCTGGCTGTGGGGCTCGGGTTGGTCCTGGCCGGCATCCTGGTCCTCACATTCCCCCGGCTGGTAGCATTCCTTATCGCCCTGGCCCTGTTCCTCGCTGCCGCCGTAGTCCTCCTGACGGCCTACCACCTCTGGCAACTGAGTCGATCCGACCATACAACCCATATTAAGGTCGATTAATAGTTGACCGACTCCCCATAGGCCAGAGCGGTAGCCTCTGCGATGGCCTCCGATAGGGTGGGATGGGAGTGGACCGTTTTCAGAAATTCACGGTAGGTGGCCTTCAGTTTGCGGGCCACGACTGCCTCTGAGATCAGGTCGGTTGCGCCGTCTCCGATAATGTGGGTGCCCAACAACCTACCATCGCTGGCGTCGTAAATCACTTTGACAAATCCGTCGATTTTGCCCGCGGCCTGCGATTTCCCCAAGGCCCTGAAAGGGAATTTGCCAACCTTAACTTCGCAACCCGCTTCCCGGGCCCCTTTCTCCGTCAGGCCTACTGAGGCAACCTGGGGATGGCAGTAGACACAGGTGGGAATGTTCCCGTAATCCAAGGGTTCGGGACTGACACCGGCCAGGTGCTCCACGGCAGTGATGCCTTCCGCTGAGGCGGCGTGGGCCAGCAGTGGCGGACCGATCACATCCCCGATGGCATAGATATTGGCCACGCCGGTGCTGTAGAACTTATCCACCTTGATGGCTCCCTGCTCTACAGCAATACCCAGCTTTTCCAGACCCAGGTCTTCCACGTTCCCCTGCACCCCCACCGCCACCAGGGCCAGGTCGGCGGTGATGACCTCCTGGCACCGGCCCGAAGTGTGGACTTCCACCTCGGTCTTCTGCCGGTCGATGTGGTCTACTTTTGTCCCTGTGAGCATCGAAATTTTACGTTTTTTAAAGGTGCGGGCCAGCTCCCTGGCGACCTCCTCGTCCTCCAGGGGCAGGACCTGGCGCAGCATCTCAATAAGGGTTACTTCGGCGCCAAAGACGTTGTAGAGGTAGGCGAACTCCACGCCGATGGCCCCGGCGCCAATAACGACCAACCGCTTGGGCACTTCGGGCAGAACCATGGCCTCCCTGTAAGTGATCACCCGCTGGCCGTCCGGCTCCATTCCGGGGAACGTTCTGGACCGGGCGCCGGTGGCGATGACGATGTTCTCCGCCCGGAGCTGGAAAGGTTTGCCATCCTGCGGGGTAACCTCCACGGTCGTGGCATCGGTCAGCCGGCCCCTGCCCGAATAGTAGGTGACGCCGTACTTCTTGAAGAGGGATTCGATGCCTCTGGACAGCCTGCTGGCCACATCCCGGCTGCGCTTGACGACCGCCTTCCAATCCACGGATACCTCATCTACCTTCAGCCCGAAGTCACCGGCGCGGCGGATATCCTCATACAACCCGGCGGTGTGCAGCAGGGCCTTGGTGGGTATGCAGCCCCAGTTCAGGCAGACGCCGCCCAGATGAGCGGATTCCACCACGGCGGTGTTCTTGCCTAGCTGGGCGGCCCGGATTCCCGCAGTGTAGCCGCCGGGCCCGCCGCCGATGACCACCACGTCATACTTTTCGGCCATGCTCACTTCAACCCTTCCACCGCTCAGGCTGCCGTTTCCGGCTCCGGCGCACCTATGAGTGACCGCAGCAGCTCCAGCTCCTCGCCGTATTCCGAATCGTCCTGCACGGGGGTCTCCAGCACGGCGGGAGTATCGGCGAAGCGCTCATCATTCACCAGGCACCAGAAAGGCACCAGCCCCAGAATGCCCTTGCCTATTTTCTCATGACGGTCCACCCGGCTGCCCAGATCCCGCTTGCTGTCGTTAAGGTGCATGACCAGCAGCTGGTCCAGGCCGATGATGCGGTCGAATTCCTGCAGGGTACTCTCCCAGTCCCCGGGAGTACGGATATCGTAGCCGGCGGCGAAGGCGTGCTGGGTGTCAAAGCAGGCGCCCATGCGCTCGGGCGAGGTCACCTGCCTAAGGATATCGGCGATCTGCTCAAAGGTATATCCTACGTTGGTGCCCTGGCCGGCGGTGATCTCCACCAGCAGCTTCACCTTGTGATCCGGGCGGGCGTCCAGGGCGGTGTTCAAGCTCCGGGCCACGGCTGCGCACCCCTGCTCAACACCGGCTTCCATGTGGGCACCCGGATGGAAGACGATGTAATCAATACCCAGGGACTCGCTGCGGTCCATTTCCGCGATGAAGGCGTCTACCGCCCGTTTGAGCTGCCACCCTTTCGCCGCGCACAGGTTAATAAGGTAGCTGTCGTGGGTGATGCTCACCCGCGGCTGCCCCCGGGACATCCCCCGGCGGAACCCCTCGATATTGGCCTCGGTAAGCGGATTGGCTTTCCATTGGTTCTGATTCGCCGTGAATATCTGGATAGCATCCGCTCCGATAGCCCGGCCTCGTCCGGGGGCGTTCTCCGTGCCCCCGGCTGTTGAAATGTGGGCGCCAAGTAACGCCACTACGGCTTCCTCATGGCTATGATCCTGAAGAACTCTCCCCTGGTTTTCTGGTCGGTTCTGAACGCCCCTACCAGGTGGGAGGTAGTGACAAAGCTGTTCTGCTTTTCGACCCCCCGCATCTGCATGCACAGATGCACCCCCTCCACCACTACCGCAACGCCTTTGGGCTTCAGGACTTCCATCAGGGCATCAGCGATCTGCACAGTCATGCGCTCCTGGACCTGCAGCCGGCGGGCGTACATTTCCACGATCCGGGGAATTTTCGAGAGGCCGATCAACCTGCCGTCCGGGAGGTAGCCCACGTGGACCTTGCCGAAAAAGGGGAGCAAATGGTGCTCACAAATAGAGAAAAAATCGATGTCCTTGACCGTGACCATCTCATCGTACTTCTCATTGAAGCAGGCCTGGCCCACGACGTCCTCCAACCGCAGGTCGTAGCCCCTGGCAAAGTACTCCCAAGCCAGGGCTACTCGCTCGGGGGTGCGCACGAGGCCATCCCGGTCCGGGTCCTCGCCAATCTCGCGCAGGAGCCGGTATATCAAGTCCTGGATGCTATCCCTGGCATTATCGTTCATAATTCTATGAGTCCTTATATTGGGGCGCTGGCGAGATTCACTTACAATGATTATAGTAGCGACCGGTGGTGCTGAATATAGATTGTTTCGTCAACGCAGCCATAATACTTGTATTATTTTAAGGTTGAAAACTTACCGCCGGAACCAGTTTCCGGCCATGGCCTTTATTCCGGGATGTTCGCCGGGTGTCAGCTGTTTCCGCTTTCGGGCTCTCTTGCCGAGGGACACAACTCACGAAGGACGCACTCGCCGCACCGGGGCCGCCGGGCGACGCATACCTGGCGCCCATGCTCGCTGATCCGGTGGCTGAACATGGTCCACTCCTCCTGCGGCAGGAGCTCCGTGAGGGCGTATTCAACCTTCACAGCGTCCTTTCCCTGGGCAAGGTCGAGTAGGTTGGCCAGACGGATCATGTGGGTGTCCACCACCAGGCCGGGAACATTGAAGGCGTTACCCAAAACGACATTGGCCGTCTTGCGCCCTACGCCGGGCAGCCGGGTAAGCTCGTCCATGGTGCGGGGGATTTCGCCGCCGTGATCTTTCGCAACCGCCTCGGCCATCCCCTTAAGGCTCCTGGCTTTGGCATTATAAAATCCGGTGGAGCGGATGGCCTCGCCGATGTCCTCCAGGGGTGCTTCGGCCAGGGCCCGGGGATCGGGGTAGGCGGCGAAAAAGGCAGGGGTGACCATGTTCACCCGCTTATCGGTGCACTGGGCCGAGAGGATGGTGGCTACCAGCAGCTGGTAGGCGTTCTCATGCACCAGGGCACAAGCGGCTTCGGGATACTCCAGGGTAAGCCGCCGGTTGATCTCGACGGCACGTTTGCTTTTATCCAGATGGATCCCTTTCCCGAAGGGCACCCCTCCAGGGTCGGGGTGCGCTTTGCTTTCCCGCGGCATGAACTATTTAGCGGCCATTCAGACCCTGATGAATTGCTCAGGATTCCCCATACCGCTCGGTGATCTCCACGTCTTTGGCCCCCGGTCTAACCCTCACGCCCGGCACGTCGGGGTCGTGGTCGAAGAACAGCCACCAGTTCTCCTCGGCGGCCCGGGCCAGGAGGGCCTGTTTCTCCGCCAGCGTGTCCAGCGGACGCAGGTCATAGCCCATGATGAAGGGCAGGCGCAGGTGAGTGGTGGTGGGAATAGTATCCCCCAGGAAGACCGCCGTCTCCCCCCCGCCGGTGATCTTCACCATCTGGTGGCCGTCGGTGTGGCCATTGCCCACCAGGATTTCCACGCCGGGGGCGATCTCCCCGGGGCCGTCGAGGATATCCAGCCGGCCGTGGCGCTCCAGGGGAACGAAGTCTTCCGGGATGAAACTGGCCCGATCCTTGCGGCTGGGATTGTTGGCCCGTTCCCACTGGGTACACTGGGTGTAGTAGGTAGCGTTGGGGAAGGCCGGCACGATCTCGCTGCCCTGACCGGGCAGGCCATCGGCCATGGTAGCCCCGCCGGCGTGGTCGAAGTGCAGGTGGGTGAGGATCACGTCGGTGACCCCTTCGCGGCTGAAACCTGCAGCCTGTAGAGCGGCATCCAGGGCATCCTCCGGCTGCTGGATGCGGAAGATACGCGCCTCTTTCTCGGTCCACTTGTGGCCCAGGCCGGTGTCCACCAGGATGCGCCTTCCTGCCCCGCCATCGGCGGGGGAGCCATCCTCAATAAGCAGGTGGCGGCAGGCCAGCTCGATGCGGTTGGCCTCGTCGGCGGGATTGGTGCGCTCCCACAGCGCCTTGGGCACCGACCCGAACATGGCCCCCCCGTCCAGCCCGAAGGTGCCGGAGCGCAGCGGGTGGATGGTCCAGGGACTGAGGGGGAGGGGATTAGTCATAATAGTCAGTAGCAGTAGGCAGTTGGCAGTTGGCATTCAGTGGTCAGCGGTCAGCCTTTAGGGTCTCGAAGTACAACTCTATCGCCTCTTTGATATTTGCAATAGCCTCCTCTAGAGTATCCCCCTGGCTCTGGCAGCCGGGCAGCTCCGGGCAATAGGCATAGAAGCCGTGCTCGTCCTTCTCGATGACCGTGCTGACTTTGTGGGTCATGCTTTATTGAAATGGATCATATTATGCGTGGCTTAGCCTTGTTTGCTACCTGTACGATAGCGTCAAGCTTTTCACTAACTTCTGGCTCTATTTGATTCTTCTTTAAATACCGAGCAAGCTCGTGATAACCTGTCTTCCACATTAGATTTGGTAATTTGAGTTTTTCAAAGAAATCCTCGAAGAGTGGGTTTAGAAAATCATCTGTGACCTTGGTTATAGGATCCCATGGTGATGCTTTGCGAAGCTTAAGCATTGCTTTTTCGATATCATTCATTGTTTGTTCCATGCTCTCCCGCCAAGATTGGGCAAATAACGGGCCCCCATTCTGCATATGCCCAGCATCTTCTGCCCAAGCTAAGAGCACGTCTCTGGTGCATAGATAGTTCTCGATCTCACGCTTTTTCCACATGTGCTGATCCAAAGTGGGGTCTGGATCAAGCCCTTTTTCAAGGTAATCATAAAGTGCTATCCCAACCAGGTCTGGTTTAGCTTCCCGTAGACCATAAAAATGAGCTTTTGCCTTTCGTGGAAGATTTTGAACATACCAAACGAAGGGTCTTTCCAGGAACTCTTGGGCGGGGTGTTCAAGGATCTCAGCAAAAACACGTAAAATAGCTAGATCAGTTGAGCCTTCAAGATATAAAACCCATCCTGTTTCTTCTGCTTGGTAATATTGCTCGTATCCAATTTCTCTTAACGATTTGAGCACTTGGCTCCCACGATCATCAATTCGATGGGGATGGCCAACAAATGCAATCACCATGTCACGGTCCGCTGCTTCGTTTAAGATGATCTCCGAGTGACTGGCTGCAACAATCTGGCTATTATGTTCACGTGCCGTATCTGTCAATAGCTGATAGATTTGTCGCTGTCGGAGAATTTCAAGATGTGCATCCGGCTCATCAAGCAACAGTATCGACCTCGGATTGACCATCATATGTGTTAAAAGTAATAGGGTCTGCTGCAGCCCACGACCGGTTGATGAAATGTCAAGCCTTATGCCCTCACTGTGTGTCAAATAGGACATAACTATTTCACCCCGCTCTGGGATATACTTTGGTTTTTCAAGATCGTCACCAAATAGATTTTTAATTCGTTCGACAATCCAGAGCCATTTATCTGGCTCATTCGGAGGTTCTAATATTTTATAACAAAGGTTACGCAGGACTTCTGCAGTACGTCCCTCCCCTAGACGGACATTTATTGCTCCAGGGTCCAGCCTCGTTTCATTAGCTGCCAGGCCCGACATAGGTGGTAAAAAGGCAAGCTTAATGTTGCTAGCCTGCTCAGGAATATCCATACGGTCTGGATCTTTATCATTACTAAGTCTCAGAGGACGACAATAGATAGATTCTTCATTGGCATAATCAAATTCTAGCCCGCTCTTCCAATTCACACCATCAGATACGCCTTCGACAAGTATATCAATACGAATATTATGCGTACGCATTTTCCCTTTTTCTTTACTTACTTCTCTTACATGCAAGTTACGCCACAATAGGTTAGCATCGGGTACTGGCACAGTAATGAGATCCCGACGGTTAATAGTTACTCCGGGACGTTTCTTGGGCAGCTTACCAGTTCCACGCTTCTCGATCCATCGTTTAAGTCCAATATCCCAAAGAGCAAGAGCTTGGAGAACTGAAGTCTTACCCGAATTATTGGGTCCGATGAACACTACCCTTTCCCCGAGTTCTATTTCTTCCTCTTTAAAAAGTTTGAAATTTCTTATAAATACCTTAGTTAACATAGCGAATCTCCACGATAAAAATGTCTGTTAAAGTTGTTATTCACATTTATAGCGGTAAAGTTTGGATCGTTCTTGAAAAGAATTTGAAAAGTGATAGATTCATTAAGCACTACACCATTTCCTTAATATCTAGCTCGATCCCATTAATCGCAGGCAGCGTTAGGCCTTTGGACACCCTAAATAGAATCCACTCCTCCAATACCTCCGCCAGTTCTTCCCGGCAGGCTTCCTGGGAGGGGGCAGTGCTTAGTTCTAGGTCTCGGCTTTTTAATTTCTTCAATTCCTTTGCGTCCTTGGCGTCTTTGCGGTTTATCTGTCCAGCCGCGATAGGGTTCCTCTGAGACGGGAAATACCCTAAATTCCGCACACATACCATGCTGAAGGTAAACGAAATCTTCCACAGTATTCAAGGGGAGTCGACCCACGCCGGGCGGCCGTGCGTCTTCGTGCGCCTGACAGGCTGCAATCTGAGGTGCGCGTGGTGCGACACCGAGTACGCCTTCTACGAGGGCGAGGATATGACGATAGATCAGATAATGGAGCGGGTGGCGGCCTATGGCTGCGGCCTGGTGGAAGTCACCGGCGGCGAGCCCCTCATGCAGGCGGAGGCCATCGACCTGATGGAGCGGCTGCTGGCGGAAGGGTACCAGGTGATGCTGGAGACCGGCGGTTCCCTGCCCGTAAGCAAGGTTCCCCGGCAGGTCATCAAAATCGTGGACTTCAAGACCCCCTCCTCCGGCATGATGAAAAAGAACCGGTGGTCCATCCTGGCCGACCTGGCGCTCCACGACGAGATCAAGTTCGTCATCGGCGACCGGAATGACTACGACTGGGCCCGGGCCCGTATAGAGGAACACGGCCTAACCCAGCGTCACACGATCCTTTTTTCAACCGTATTCGGGAAGCTGGAACCCCGGGAGCTGGCCGAGTGGCTCCTGGCCGATCGGCTCAGGGCGCGCCTCCAGCTGCAGCTGCACAAGGTAATCTGGGGGCCGGACAAGCGCGGCGTCTGACAGGAATACGCCCTCGCCTCCACCGGCTGTCCTGACACTGCGATTATCCTCCAAAAAACAAGGAAACCCGGCGCGGTGGCCGGGTTTCCTCTGGAGGAGCCCCAACTGGTTGTGCTGGTGCTTATGCGAAGAGCGATAGGACCAGCTGGGGTGCCGCATTAGCCTGTCCGAATGCTGCAAATCCCGATTGCTGAATGATCTGGGACCGTATAAGGTCCATCTGCTCTCGCGCGAAGTCAGTATCCTCAATCCGGCTGCGGGTGGCCTCGATGTTGGTAACGGCGCTGGCCAGGGTTTCCACCTTGCTGCTCAGCCGGAGCATATACTCGCCTACCTTCTGGGCGGAGATATTGAGTGTATTGATGGCAATATCTACCGCGGCGATGGCTGCAGAAGCGGTGATAGCATCGGAAACCACTATGTTGTTGACCGATAACGCGGAAGAATCCGCATCGCCTAAGGCGACGCCGAAAACGTCACCAGCCGCGGCGCCGGTCTGGAACACGGCAGCGGAGAAGGAGCCGTCAATCAGCATCGTTCCCTGGAACTCGGTTTCCTCCACTATGTCGTCGATCTCCTCAATCAGGGCATCGATCTGAGCCTGGATCGCGGTTTTCTGATCGAGGTTGTAGGAGTCATCCGCAGCCTGTACGGTCTTCTCTTTGATCACCTGGAGAATACCGGCGATCGCCAGGTAACCACCCTCGGCAATGCTGAGGACGTTCTTGGCAGTCTCCACGTTTCTCAGGGCTTGTGAAAGTGAACGCCGACGTGACTCGATGGATCGGGCCAGTGAAAAACCCGCCGGGTCATCACCCACCGAGTTTATCCGCTTGCCCGAAGACAGTCGCAGCAGTCCTTGACTGACCGCACGATTTGTTTTGAGTAGTTCATTGTAGGATGCTAACGCTGACAGGTTAGCGTTGATTCGTGTGAAGCTCATGATATCCTCCTTGTTTCATGAGCGTGGGCATCCCTGCCCAGCGGCTTCTTGTTGTTGTCCGAGCACCGGTTCTATCGCTCTTTCACTCCGATGCTCTCGCTCAAGTTCACCAGCGCGATTGCGGCAGCGCTGATTTCCTTTTGCTTTCTGCATACCCTATCGGCCTCTGGACCCGATTCTTTAACATTTTTTCATTTGTCGACGGGACGCGGTCCGAATTCCATACGGTTAACATCAGATTTTGATCGGCAGGAACCGCTGAGAACGCGGTGATCCTATCCTCTATCCCTGACCGCCCCATCCGCAGATCGGCAGAATTAAAAAGTCCCTGCTTTTATGAAGTAACAGGGCCTAAACTTCGTGCCAGGCCCAGGACTCCCCCGCCGGGGTTCCTACCGGAGAACCTGACCGGTGTACCCGTCCGAATTGTTGTGCGGCAGACAGGCCTGCAACCTTCGGGTTATGGGGCCGGGGTCAGATCAATATTGGAGGAAAAAACACGGAGGAATTTAAAATGATCAAACCAAATTTGAGCCTGAGAGATCGCAGCATATACAGCCTTCGTACCGTGATTCTGGCTGGATT
Organism: uncultured bacterium; assembly: GCA_964621455.1. Classification (GTDB taxonomy): domain Bacteria; phylum Fidelibacterota; class Marinisomatia; order SCGC-AAA003-L08; family TS1B11. Next base: position 40,441 of record CAZULW010000009.1, on the reverse strand, counting down.
GCTGGTGACCGGTCTCATGGTCCAGCTCACCTGCACCGGGAAGTCTATCCCCAAGGACTACTTGCAGGAATCCCAGCAGGAACGCGATACTCGCATGGCGTGGTGGCGCGAGGCGCGCTTCGGCATGTTCATCCACTGGGGCCTGTATGCCGTACCCGCCGGCATATGGAAAGGTGAGGAGACACGGGGCATCGGCGAATGGATCATGGCTACTGCCAACATTCCCGTCGCCGAGTACGAGCCGCTGGCGAAGCAGTTCAACCCGGTGAAGTTCGACGCTGCCGAGTGGGTAAGCTTAGCTAAAGATGCCGGCATGAAGTACATGGTCATTACCTCCAAACACCATGACGGTTTCAGTTTGTGGGACTCGCAGGTTTCCGACTACGACATCGTGGACCGCACCCCCTACGGCCAGGACGTGCTGGGGCCCTTGAGCCGTGAGTGCAAACGGCAGGGGGTGGAGATGTGTTTCTATCATTCCATCCTGGACTGGCACCACCCGGCCCAGTACGTTGACCCTGAGGCGGAAAACCCGCGCAGGGGGCACTCCCGCAACAAAATTCACGAAGACCGCAAGGCCGAATACGTCACCTACATGAAAGGGCAGCTGAAGGAGCTTATCACCCGTTATGATCCGTCGGTGCTGTGGTTCGACGGTGAATGGGTCGAGTGGTGGATGCCAGAGGACGGCAAGGACCTGTACAACTACGTGCGTTCTCTCAAGCCCGACATCATCATCAACAACCGGGTAGGCAAAGGTCGCCGGGGCATGGCCGGAATGAGTGAAGGTGAGGAAGCCGCCGGCGACTTCGGCACGCCCGAGCAGCGGATCCCCGCTACCGGACTCCCCGGTATGGACTGGGAAAGCTGCATGACCATGAACGATACCTGGGGCTTCAAGTCCTTCGACCACAACTGGAAGTCCACCGGGACGCTGGTGCGCAACCTGATCGACATTGCCTCCAAGGGCGGCAACTACCTGCTGAACGTCGGCCCCACCGCCGAGGGGCTGATCCCGCAGCCCAGCGTGGAGCGCCTCGAAGAGATGGGCCGGTGGATGAAAGTCAACGGCGAAGCGATCTACGGGACCCAGGCCAGCCCGTTCGAACAGCCCGAGTGGGGGCGCTTCACCCGGAAACCCGGGCAGCTCTATGCCCACGTGTTCGAGTGGCCGGAAAGCGGCGAGCTGTCCATCCCGCCCCTTGAGGGCAAAGTGACGAAGGCCACCCTGTTAACCGCCGCCGGGCCCCAGACCCTTGAGGTGGAACAGGCCGAGGCCGGCGTCACCGTATCGCTGCCGCCTGAGGCCCCCGACCCGGTGGCTTCGGTGGTGGTGCTGGAGTTCGAGACAGGGTAGCTCCCGGCTCGGAGATCGGCTGCACCCTGGCGCGGGCGCAGCAGGATTGTCCTGCGGGTCATCTCAGGTCCATTGGCTGGCTGCTAACATCGGAAAAAGGACCGGTAAGCGGCAAACCGGTTATGATATAGGGGTATTTTACATGCTGAAGCGTGGGGCCAAACAAAGCGTACCAAAATCTTCAGCCTTGTTGATTATGCTGATCTCTGCCGCTGCGCTCCTGGTGTGGGGATGCGGGGAGAAGCCAGCGGCGCTGGACTGGCCGGCTGTGAGCAGGGATCACCGGCCCTGGACCCGCTGGTGGTGGATGGGCAGCGCCGTCAACAAAGCCGGTCTGACTCTGCTTCTGCAGCAGTACCGTGAGGTAGGGCTGGGCGGGGTGGAAATCACGCCCATTTACGGCGTTAAGGGTTGTGAAGATCGCTTCATAGACTACCTGTCGCCGCAGTGGATGGAGATGCTCCGTCACACGGTGGAGGAAGCGGAGCGATTGGGCTTGGGGGTGGACATGGCTACCGGCACCGGCTGGCCCTTTGGCGGTCCCCAGGTCGGAGCGGAAGACGCGGCAGCCAGGGTCACGATTCAGACCGATACCCTGGAGACGAATGCCCGCCTTGACACAATGCTCGATCAAAACGCCCTGCAGGCCCTCATGGCGTACGGCGATGATGGCCGGGTCGTTGATCTCACCGCGAAGGTAGGCGAAGCCGGCGTTCTCGACTGGGTGGCGCCGGCAGGCAGGTGGGAGCTGTATGCCGTCTCCCAGGTCGGGACGGGCCAACGGGTGAAGCGGGCCGCACCGGGGGGTGAAGGCAGCGTGCTGGACCATTTCTCCGCCGCTGCCCTGTCAAACTACCTGGCAGGGTTCGACACCGCTTTCGCCGGCTATCGCGGCGGCCCGGTACGGGCCTTTTTCAATGACTCCTTCGAGGTATACGGCGCCGATTGGACGGACGATCTGTTTGCCGAATTCCAGTCCCGCCGGGGCTATGACCTGCGGCGGCAGCTGCCAGCCCTGGCGGGCCAGGGACCGCCAGACACGGTGGCCCGCGTCAAGTCCGATTACCGCGAGACCATTGCCGACCTGCTGCTGGAAAGATTCACCGTCCCCTGGGTAGCGTGGTCCCACAAAAGGGGGAGCCTCGCCCGCAATCAGGCCCACGGTTCACCGGGAAACCTGCTCGATCTCTACGCCGCCGTAGATATACCCGAGACCGAGATTTTCGGATCCAGTGGCTTTGAAATCCCCGGCCTGCGGGTGGACCCCGATTTCAGCAACGTACCTCCGGACGTCCTCGTGCTCAAGTTCGCTTCCTCGGCGGCCCATGTAGCGGGCAAGAGGCTGGTCTCGTCCGAGTCGGCTACCTGGCTGGGCGAACACTTCAAGGTGGCCCTTTCCCAGGTCAAGCCCGAGATCGACCAGCTGCTGGTGGCGGGGATCAACCACGTGATCTACCACGGCACCGCCTATTCTCCACCTGAGGAACCCTGGCCCGGCTGGCTCTTCTACGCCTCCACCAACTTCGCCCCCACCAACAGCTTCTGGCGGGACCTGCCGGAACTGAACGCCTACATCACCCGCTGCCAGTCGATCCTGCAGGCGGGCCAACCGGCCAACGATGTCCTGCTCTACTTCCCGATCCACGATATCTGGCACCACGGGGACGGGACGGTCCAGCGCCTGCAAATCCATAACCTCGACCGCTGGCTCTACGGCAGTTCCTTCCACCAGTCAGCCAGGACCCTATGGGATCGTGGCTACACCTTTGATTACGTGTCCGACCGGCTCCTGGACGGTATTCGATATTCGAGGGGACAACTTCGTTCAGGGGACGCGTCATACCGTGTGATTGTGGTACCCCAATGCCGCTTCATGCCCCTTAACACGCTTGCGAAACTGCTGGACCTGGCCGATGCGGGTGCCACCATCGCTGTACACGGCGAACTGCCTGGCGATGTCCCCGGCTTCGGCGAACTGGCGCAGCGCCGGGTGCAGTTCAACCAGTCCCTCTCTGCTTTACAGTTGGAAGACACCGGCTCAAGTGGGGTTCGTCAAGCGGCTGTTGGCAAGGGGCGGCTTCTGGTGGGTGAGGACCTGGAGCAGCTGCTCCAGCTGGCCGGTGTGAACCGTGAGCCGCTGGTGGACGCCGGCCTCCGGTTTATCCGCCGCACCCACGGGCAGGGCTACCACTATTTCCTGGCGAACCTGGGTCCCCGGGCCGTGGAGGGCTGGGTTCCCCTGGGCACAGCGGCGAAATCGGCGGTTATCTTTGATCCCCGGTCCTCCGAGCGGGGGGTGGCGGCCCTGCGCCGGGGGGAAAGGGGCGAGACGCAGGTCTATCTCCAGCTGCTGCCAGGTGAATCGCTCATCCTGCGCACGTTCTCAAAGCGGCGGGTGAGTGGCCCACAGTGGAGCTACCTGCGCGTGGGCCGCGGTGCACCGGCCGAGCTGCAGGGACCGTGGCGGGTGACGTTTGTTGAGGGAGCTCCCAGGCTGCCAGCCGGGTTTGAGACCGACCTGCTGGCTTCCTGGACCGAGCTTGGCGATACTGTGGCCCAGGTCTTTGCCGGAACGGCCTGCTATACCACCACTTTCAACCGGCCCACCGGCAGCGTGGATGAGTGGGTCCTCGATCTGGGCCGCGTCTGTGAAAGCGCCCGGATCAGGGTCAATGGCCGCTATGCGGGTACCCTGTGGAGCCTGCCTTCCCGGATGCCGGTGGGTGAGTACCTTCAGGAGGGAGAGAACGTGCTGGAGGTGGAGGTTACGAACCTGACGGCCAACCGGATCGCCGATCTGGACCGGCGCGAGGTGCCCTGGCGGAAATTCTATGACATCAACTTCGTCAACATCAACTACCGGAAGTTTGACGCCTCCGGCTGGCCGCTGATGGACGCCGGCTTGCTGGGTCCGGTGCGTCTGGTGCCGGCGGTCAGGGTTACGCTGCCGGGGGCTGGTAACTGGTAACTGGTGATAGGTGACTGGTGGGAAAGAGGGAAATGAACCTCCAAGCCCGCCCGTTCGGCTGAGCTCACGACGAAGCCTGAGCCAGCCGATAGGCGGGCCGAAGGGACGCGAAGGGCGAATACCAAGAGCGTAGAGCGAAGAGCGAGGAGCGAGGGCCGATTGGAGCCAGTAGCAGGCCTCGGCGTCCTCGCTGCGCTACGGACAGGTAGCCTACGGCGAGCCTGGCAGTTGGCAGGGAAAAGAGAGGGAACCGCCGGGAGCAGACGGGGAAGCAGGGACCGGCGCAAAATTCAACAAAACCCCTACAGAATTCGTTTTTTTTGGGGTATTCCCCGACGAGGCACTGTTGAGGTGGTGTTTAGTTTTCTGGCGGGCACTATGTGTGACAGTGCAGAATGTCCCGACCCGCAGGGTCCCCTTTGGGGGAGGAACCCCTTCGGTGCAAAATTCAACAAAATCCCTACAAAATTCCGCATTTTAAGGGGGGGGTACCGTCGAGAGGCGTAAATCTCCCTGTTTAAAAACATTTCCGCCCCAAAACCAGTGGCGGGAGCATTCGGGGGGCGATATGGGAGCTGCATCATCATAGCGTCAGAATATAAGCAAGCAGTGGCGGTTTGTCGTTCGCGTGGTGCGCGAAAGTCCTGGCGCGGGGGGTGCGGCCCCGCCTATGGCGGGATTGGCGGGACAGGTACCGGCGGTCAGAGCTGAGCCAGAATAAGCAAGGACACGCTGCCTACTCTCTCCAAATCTAAGTTCATCGCTGGCCACCAATGCCCTAAGCGGCTATGGCTAGAGGTGCATGAACCAGAGCTGGCTCCACCTCCATCACCATCACAGCAGCGCATCTTCGACCAGGGGCACGAGGTAGGTGAACTGGCCCAAGAGGGGTTTATCGGCGGTGTACTGATTGCAGCCGATCACCTGCATATTCCCGATGCGCTAGAAGATACACGCCTTGCCATGGCAAAAGGGACCAAGATCCTCTTAGAGCCTGCCTTTGAGTTCGACGACGTGCTGGTGCGTGTGGATATCCTGGACCGGCTGGATAATGGCTCATGGCACCTGATTGAAGTGAAGTCAACTACCAGGGTCAAAGACGAGCATATACATGATGTGGCCATTCAGGCCTACGTATTGGGAGGGGCCGAGATCAAGGTAGGTAAGACATCCCTGATGCATCTAAATCGGGAGTGTACCTACCCGGATCTATCCAACCTATTCACCTTGGAGGATATCAGCGATCAAGTAAACGTGCTGATGCCAGCTTTGGCTACTAGAGTGGCGGATTTTCGGCAGGTAGTGGATATGTCAGAAGCACCGGGTATCGGTGTTGGTAGATATTGTAGCAGTCCATATAATTGTCCTTTTTCAGCATCCTGTTGGGAGGGCATCCCCCCAGTGTCTATGTACTCCATTCCCCGCTTATACGAAAAGAAGTTGATAGAATTAGCAGGGAAAGACATCACAGCTCTTGAGGATATCCCAGAAGATTACCCCCTGACCAACAAGCAATGGGAGTACGTGAATTTTCATAAAAACAGGGAGGTCCAGGTTGATTGGGAGGCCATCCGTGCTGAGCTGGACGTCCTTGAATACCCACTCTATTTCCTTGATTTCGAGACGGTTGGTCCCGCAGTGCCCAGGCTTGTAGGTATGCACCCATACGAGCAGTTTCCATTCCAGTTTAGTTGCCATATTCTGCTTGAAGGTGGCACCCTCAAGCATTATGAGTACCTGCATGAAGACATAACCGACCCTCGTGAGCCCCTTACGGAGGCCCTTCTCGAAGGGTTGGGGGAAGCAGGTAGTGTGGTAGTGTATAACGCCAGTTTTGAAAAGAGGATTCTGCAGAAGCTGGCGGGAACCTTTCCCGATCGGGCCAGTCGGATCGAAGCGATTGCAGGCCGGCTCTGGGATCAGCTGGCCATCTTTCGCCGGCACTACCGGGACTACCGCTTCAAAGGCTCCAACAGCCTGAAGAGTGTTCTGCCGATGCTCGTGCCCTCCATGGATTACGCCAGATTGGCAGTGAGTGAGGGGACTGAAGCCCAGGTGGCATGGAATACTATGATTCGGGTAGGCGATGGGCCAGGGAAGAACAAGCTACGGAAAGATCTATTGGCCTACTGCGGGCAGGATACTCTGGGGATGGTGGAGATACACAAGTATCTAACAGCGCAATGTCAGAAATACAGAAAAGGAGAGATATGATCCAACAAGATAAACCGCAATGGGCGGAAATCACCCGCGAAGAACGCTACTTCACATCCTTTCTCTTTCATGATATACGGAAGAATCCCACATCCTTCCTGCAACTCCTGAAGGCTCGTGACCTGAAGTGTGGAGATAACGCAGCCGTCGTGGACGTTGGATATGAGGTATGCTTTTTCCGAGATGGCTCTAAGGGGAGGGCGGGACAGCCAGGAATTATAGAACCCTATAAGGATCTTTTAAATAAATCTAAGACGGAAATAGAAAAGAAATTCGACAATAAACAACGTATCAACGTTGACTCCCTTAATTTTATCAAACAGACCTTCGATCTGGTTCTGTGGCTATCAGACAGCAGCATGGTCATCATCGAGGCCAAGGCACATGAAGGCTTTACTAACAAACAAATCAACTATTTGGATATTGCTAGAATGATGATTAAGGCCAGTGAGAGATACCACCCCAAGGAAGTATATCTCGTAGGACTGGCATCAAGTAAGTACAAATGTCGAATAAAAAGCCGGTTTGACGCTTATTGCACATGGAAACTAATTGCGAACTGCTATCCCGGGAGGCGTGATAAATTCGAATATGCATATGCGGATGAGGTGTACGGCATCTAGCTAAAGAAATAAATTCTTGAAAATGCTTTAAGCAGAAATAATCCAAGAATTGGACCCACTCGCTTTCTCGTAGCCTTTACTAAGACGGAGCTCTTCGTCGTCGTAGTCAATGCGGGCACCGATGGCTACCGGCTGAGTAAAGTTAAAGGGGATTCCTTTGACGAGGCGCAGATCGCCGGACTCGCCGTAACCTGCCTCCCCCGTCCTTCCCGTGCCGGTGATAGGCACAATTGAACTACCCATCTATGGCAGATACAGCTCCCCATTGGCCGCGGAAACCTTCTCCAGGTCCATTTTAATCACCGCCCGATCGTAGGTCAGTTGCCCGTTGACCTCAATCTCAACGTCGGTGGTCTGCGTATAAACCGCGGCTGACAGCCCTTCACTCATCATAGGCCGCAGCTGCTGCAGCAGGTCCAGGTACGCCGCCGTTAGTTCCTCCGCGCTTTCATAGCTGCGATATCCCCAGTTCTTCTCGTCCTGCCAGGTATGGCCTTCCAGCGGCAGCCCCAGACCTCCGAACTCGCCCAGGACCGCGGCGCGGTCGGGTTCGTTGGGTGGTGCCGCCGGGCCGGGGTAGCGGTGAACATCGTGGACGTCGCCCACACCGCGGTCGGCCCAGCCGCTGGCGTTGATGACCAGCCGCGTCGGGTCGTAATCCTTGATCAGGTCCACGATGCGGGGTGTGTCGAACTGCCCCCAGCCCTCGTTAAACGGCACCCACATCACAATGCTGGGATGGTTGCGGTTCGCGTCGATCATGCGCTTCAGTTCGAGCTCGTACTGCCGGGCCGATTCGGGCGAGCGCTGGATGTCGGGCTGGTCGCGCTTTACGTGGCGGTCGCCGTTGGGCATGTCCTGCCAGACCAGCAGGCCAAGCCGGTCGCACCAGTAATAAAAACGCCGGCGCTCCACCTTCACGTGCTTGCGCAGCATGTTAAAGCCCAGCTCCTTGGTCACTTCAAGGTCATAGCGCAGGGCCTCATCGGTAGGCGCGGTATAAAGCCCGTCAGGCCACCAGCCCTGGTCCAGCAGGCCGTACTGGAACAGGGGCCGGTTGTTGAGGAAAAGTTTGGTGATCCCGTTCACCTTGCCCAGTGAGATTTTCCGCATGCCGAAGTAGCTGTCCACCGCCTCTACGGTCTTGCCGCCCTGTTGGAGCGCGACTTCCAGATCGTAGAGGAAAGGAGAGTCGGGCGACCATAGCTTGGCGTTCTCAACGGGCAGGCTCAATGTCTCGCCGACAGCGCCTTCAGCCTTGGACACGGTTTTGCGCCCGTCTTTGACGGTTATCCGGACCTCGTGGCCGCTGCCGGTGCCCCGCCCCGTGACGGTAACGCTCACCTCGCCCCTGTCGATATCGGGGACAATGGTCAGCCCCTCGATAGAGGCCGGGGGCACGGGCTCCAGCCACACCGGCTGCCAGATACCCGTAACGGCGGTATACCAGATGCCCCTGGGCTCGCTGACCTGCTTGCCGCGCGGCTGGGTGCCGGCATTGGTGGGGTCCCAGACAGACAGGGTGATTACCTGCGGTCCATCATCACGCAGCGCGTCGGTAATCTCAAAAGTGAAGGGATCATACCCGCCGCGATGGATTCCCATTTCCCTGGCGTTCACCCATACGGTCGTTTCCCAATCCACAGCGCCAAAGTGCAGCAGTACGCGCCGGCCTGCCCATCTGCCGGGGACCTCAAAGGTACGCCGATACCACAGGCGGTTATCCGCTCCCACCGGCTGCATCACACCGGAGAGGGCCGACTCCACCGGAAAAGGCACCAGGACGTGACCCTGAAAGGTTTCGGGTTGGGGATTGTCCCTGGGCAGGATGGCATACTCCCACAGCCCGTTAAGGTTGAGCCATTCCCTGCGGACCAGCTGGGGGCGGGGATATTCCGGCAGTGCGTTGTCTGGCGACACTTCCCGCGCCCAACGGGTCATGATGTGGCCTTCCACAGGACGCCAGTCGATCCGGGTTTCTTTTGCTGTGCAGGTAATAAGCACAACGATGACAAGGGGGATCATCCCCATGAAAACAGACTTATTCCCTGTGGGGGAAATCACGTTATACATAATAGACCCTTTTTTTGGCAAACGGAGGTCTGCGTTCAACAGCACATTCAACGAACCGAAAACTTATAGATAGTGTACGATGAGTAGGTCTGACCAGGGCTGAGAACCGTGGACGGGAAATAGGCCTTATTGGGCGAGTCGGGAAAGTGCTGCGTTTCCAGACAGAAGCCGCTGCGGTGCCCGTACGCCACGCCCCCCTTACCCACATTGCTGCCGTCCAGGAAATTCCCCGAATAGAACTGGACTCCCGGCTGGTCGGTATACATTTCCATGACCCGCCCGGTGGTTGGTTCGTAGACCCGGGCCCCCAGGGTAATGGAACTGCCCTGATCGCTGAGCACGAAGCAGTGGTCATAGCCTCCGCCCAGGCGGAGCTGTTCGTCGTCGTGGTCAATGCGGGCGCCGATGGCTGCCGGCTGGGTAAAGTCAAAGGGAGTCCCTTTGACAGGGCACAGCTTGCCGGTAGGAATGAGTCCGGCGTCAACCGGGAGAAAGCGGTCGGCGCTCAGCATCATTTCGTGCCCCAGGATATCACCCGAACCCTCCCCGGCCAGGTTGAAGTAGGAATGGCTGGTTAAATTCACCACTGTGGGCTTATCGGTCGTGGCCTCGTAGTCGATCCTGAGCTCGTTTTCGTTGGTCAGCGTGTAGACGACTTTCACCGACAGGTTCCCGGGATACCCCTCTTCGCCATCTTTACTCAGGTAGGAGAGAGCCAGAGCTTTACCATCCTTGGCCTCGATAATCGCAGACTGCCAAACCACCTTGTCAAAGCCCTTAAGCCCCCCATGCAGGTGGTTTTCGTTGTTGTTGGCAGCCAGGGTGTAAGTAACACCATCCAGGGTAAATCTCCCTTTGGCGATGCGGTTGCCATACCGCCCTATGAGGGCGCCAAAGTAGGGATGCCCTTTCAGGTACTCGTCCAGGGTGTTGAATCCCAGGACCACGTCACCCGGCTTTCCCGTCCGGTCGGGTACGGTTAATGACACCAGAATGCCGCCATAGTCAATGATCCTGGCTTCACATCTATTGGCATTTTTCAGGGTATACAGGGAAACGGGTTTTTCCCCGTCTGCATACCCAAACACTTCCTTTGCGACTGTCACCTTTGGCCCTCCTTGCTGGTCGCAACCGATTGATGCTGCCATGTTAATGCTCCATAAAAGAGAAATCCAGAATTTGAATAAACGCTGCATGCCCGGCATCATTTATTTAATGAGTAGTTATGCCTTGGGCAGCGCCCTTGGTTCGCCTTCCAAAGTCCTGTTCTTATTTTGCATTTTGGTCTTCGCATTTTTCATTCATCATTCTTCATTCTTCATTCAGGCCTACTCCCTCTTCAGGGGCCAGGGCATTACGCCGCAGCGACGGGCCCATTCATCGTAAAGGTGCAGTAACTCCTTAACCTTCCCCGGATGCGCAGCTACCAGGTTATTCGTTTCCGTGCGATCAGCCTGAAGATCGTAGAGTTCCCACTCTCCACCAAGATCGGATACGAGCTTCCATTGCCCTTTCCTAACGGCTCGATGGCCCATGTGCTCCCAGAAAAGGGTCCGGTCCTCCCGGCTGGTTTTCCCCTGAAGTACTGGCAGGAGACTCATCCCTTCCAGGGGCTTGATCTCTTCGCTGAGGTATGCCGGGGGGTACTCCGCCCCGGCCGCCGCCAGGCAGGTGGGCATTACATCAATGATATGCCCCACCCGATGGGTGATGCTTCCCGGCCCGATAATCCCCGGCCAGCGGGCGATCATGGGCGTCGAGATGCCCCCCTCGTGGGTATACCGCTTATACTTCCGGAAAGGTGTGTCACCGGCATTGGCCCACTCCCAGCCGTAGGCATACAGGGCTTGCGGGCCGCCCACAGGGATGATCCTGCCCTCCTCGTCTTCCCTGGGCCGGTCGCCCCACATATTCGTATAGGGACAGGCGCCGTTGTCTGATAAGAACAGAATAAGTGTATTATCATCGGCACCCACGTCCTTCAACTTACTGATGACTCTCCCGATTCCCTGGTCCATACGGTCAACCATGGCAGCATAGGTTGCCATGAGCTGGTCGCGCCAGTCCTGCTCTCCTTCGGCCAGCGAGTCCCAGGGCGCGTTCCTGCTGTCACGGGCAGAGAGCACCCATTCAGGATTGAGCAGTCCCAGTTGGAGCAGCCGCTTATGACGTTCCTGCCGCAGCTGGTCCCAGCCCTTCCGGTAGCTTCCCCGGTACTTCTTTATATCCTCCGGCCAGGCCTGCAAGGGATAATGCGGCGCCGTATAGGCCAGGTAGAGGAAAAAGGGCTGCTCCGGGCTGCGGTTGGCCCTGTCAATGAACTTCACCGCATAGTCTGTAAAGGCATCCGTAGTATAGAACTGCCCGTTGTCGGGAATCTTATACGGCTGATCGCCATCCCAGATTTCATTCTCACCCGGGCGGAAATAGTTGCACGCCCCCCGGATCAATCCGAAGTATTCGTCGAAGCCGCGCCTTTGTGGATGTACCTCCCGCTGGTCCCCGACGTGCCATTTCCCGGACATATAGGTCTGGTACCCGGCGCTTTTCAGCAGTTCCGCTATCGTGGCGCACTGGCGGTTGAGATATCCCTGGTAGGCGGGTAATCCTGCATTTCCAGTCATATAGCCGATGCCAGTCTGGTGGGCGTAAAGGCCGGTGAGCAGGGATGCCCGCGTGGGACAACACCTGGCGCCGTTGTAGAACTGCGTAAACCGCATGCCGCCGGCCGCCAATTGGTCAAGGTTGGGCGTTTGAATCTCTCCCCCATAGCAGCCGATATCCGAGTAGCCTAAATCATCACAGAGAATAAGTACGATATTCGGGCGCTTCCTGCCAGCGGCGCCACCAGTCAGCGGGCCGGCACACCCGATGCCAGGAAAAGAAGAGACTATACCGGCAGCAAGGCCGGCGGCCCCCGCTGCCATAAGATTGATGAAGTGCTGGCGTTCCATAGCGGTATTCCCTCCTATTGTGGATCAGGGTTTTGTGCGCTTATGATGTCTTCTTCCCTTTCGTGAAAAACGATTATTCGCAGCATCAAGCCATCAGAAAACGGAAAGGGAACCCCCGTTAACCCGCCGGCGATTACACCCGTTCGGGCACCTCGTATCCCTTCCGGTAGGTGCGCTTCACCAGCCGGTTCGCCTCGGGATTGTCGATAAAGCGTTCGGCCCTGGCATCGACCTTCAGCTTCACGTTGCCCACGCGATGGGCGATGTTGGCCATGTGCATCATGGTCCCGGCGGGATGGGCGATCTCGATGTCGGCGTTTGAGCGTTGGCGGCTTTTTACGCACTCGAGGAAGTCCTCCACGTGGGGGGCATCGGCCGGGCGGCCGTACATCTGCTCCACCACCTTGCCGCCGGAGGTCACCACCTGCCAGCCGCCGCCGTGCCGCCCGACGGTCATCATCAGCTCCGACCCGTACAGCTCGACGCGGGTGGCGTTCTGGGTCCAGTAGGGGAACTCGTCTTTCCGGCGGATCGTCCCGGTGGTCTTGCGCATGTAGCGCGGGTAGTTGGTGTGTTCCAGGGTCATGATCAGGCCGTCGAAGTCGAAGGCGGCGATCTGAACGTCGGGCACCTCGGAGTCGTCGTCCCGGTAATGCAGCCGGCCGCCGGAACAGGACACGGCCGCGGGCAGGCCAGGGTTGCCCATGAGCATCATGGCCAGGTCCAGCTGGTGGATGCCGTCGTCGGCCAGGTCGCCGCCGCTGAAGTCCCAGAAATGGTGCCAGCCGCTGCGGAAGATGTTGGAATGGTAGGGGCGCTGCGGCGCCGGGCCGAGCCAGGCGTCCCAGTTGAAGCCCTTGGGGGGCGGGTCGGTCTGGCCCAGGTGGAGTGTCTTCTCACTCTTGAGGTTGTACACCTTCACCAGGTGAATCTCACCGAGCTGGCCGCTCTTGACATACTCCCGGGCCGCGTGGTTATACGGCGCGCTCCGGTTCTGGGTGCCCACCTGGAGAATGCGCTCATACTTGCGGGCCGCCTCGACCATCTTGCGGCTTTCCCAGATGTTGTGGGCGTGGGGCTTCTCAACGTACACGTCCTTGCCGGCCTGGCAGGCCAGGATACTCATCGGCCCGTGCCAGTGATCCGGGGTTCCGATGAGCACGGCGTCTATGCCTTTGGCATCAAAGACCTCATGCATGTCCTTGGTCTTCTTCGGTCTGCGGCCCTGGAGCTCGGCCACGAGCCCGGCGGCCTCTTCGAGGCGTTCCTCGTGCAGATCGCAGACGTAGGTGATTGCGGCGCCCTGATCGATGAAGTGCCGCGTTACCAGCTTGCCCCGACCGCCGCAGCCGATGAGGGCGACGCTTACCCGCTCATTAGCCCCCAACACCCGGGCCGGACTCAGCCCGGACCATGCCAGCCCGCCCAGGGCGGTGCCCGCCAGGCCCTTACCCGACTTTGACAGAAAACTCTTTCTGGTAATTGACCTCATGACGCTTTACTCCTTATGTAATGCTCTATCCGGAATGTAATTCATTTTCAAATTTTTACCCTACGCTTTTAAATCCCTGAGATCGGCTTCCAGCCTTTCTTCGCTTTTGATCAGCTTGTCCCAGTACACCAGGCGGCCTTCGTAAGCGGCGGTGCGCCCGAGGATGGTCACCAGGTTGCTGCGCACGCTGGGGGCCACCGTGGGGTTATCGAAGTGTTCCCCGGTGATATTCTCGTAGAAGGTGGCAATGTTGTTGACGGCGCCGTTGCGGTATATCTGGTTGGTCCGGCCGCCGCGATAGAAATTCTTGCCGCGGATAAGGACTTCCCCACCGTACTCGGTTTCGAGTACGCCGAGCGAGCCGAATACCCGGTTCCTGATGCCACCGACAGCACCGTGACCATTAAACTGCCGGGAACTGAACGTGATGCCCACATTGTCCAGGTACTGGAACAGCAAAGCGAAGTGGTCCCAGCAGTTGCCTACGTCAGTGCGTACTTTTCTCCCCCCCGTACCGACGGCGTAGACCGGGGGCTGATTCATAATCCAGCTGGCTACGTCGAGGGCATGGATGTTCTGTTCGGTGATGATGTCGCCGGAGAGGGCCTTATCGAACACCCAGTTGCGCAGGTTGGCCTCAGGCGTGCCATCGGGCGGGGCCTTGATGGCGAGCCGGTCATTGTGGTAGGATGACTGGCCGAAGGCTATCTCGCCGATTGCGCCGTCGTGAACGCGCCTGATCGCCTCACGAAACAGGGGGTCGGCCCGGGTCTGGAAATCGACCAGGAAGCAGAGTTTGCTTGACGAAGCTTTCCTGCCGCTCCGGGCAATACTATGGCAGCCAGGTACATCCACGGCCACCGGCTTGGCGATATACACGTGACAACCGGCATCCACCGCCGCCGCGGCCTGCTCGGGGTGAAAATAGGGCGGACTGATGATTGCCACCGCGTCCAGCTTCTGCTCCAGGAGCTTCCGGTAGCACGACAGGTTGATAAACCGGCGGGATTGGTTCACATGGTACTTCTCGCCGAAAGTATCCACCCGGTCTTGAGAGTAGTCCGCCGCGGCTACCACCCGGTATCCGCCATGCTCGTTGAAGAGGTTGGCAATCCAGGTCCCCCTTCCGCCGCAGCCGATTACTCCCAGAGCGATCTTGGAGTTAGCTGCGGTACCACGGACAAGCTCTGGTTTGATTATCGTAAACGAGAGTGCGGCGGCGCCGGCTTTGGTGATGAATCGGCGGCGAGTGATCTGCTTATGGTTATTATCTGCGGCTGTAGTCTTCGGCTTTTCTTCCATTTCGCAGCCTCCCTGTTATTCAATACTCCCTCTAGATGCTGAAAGCAGGTACGATTTCCCGGCCGTCACCTTGAAGGTTACGACCCCTGTTTCAGGCCGCTTGACCCTGACCCGCTTGCCCCTGGAGGTCACCGCCACGTCTATACCGGTTCGCACCCGGCACGACCCCGACCGCCGGGCCTGAATCACCGTCCGGGTCAACTCACCCTCCTCCCAATGGATATCCACCTCGTAACCGCCCCGGGCCCGCAGGCCGGTTACATTCTCTGTGGGCCAGGCCGATGGCAGAGCCGGCAGCAGGTGGATTTCGCCCGCGTGGCTTTGCAGCAGCATCTCCGCGATACCTGCCGTCACGCCAAAGTTGCCGTCAATCTGAAACGGGGGATGGGCGTCGAACAGGTTTGGATAGACCCCGCCCCCGCGGTACTCTGTGTCACTGCCGTCCACCAGGGTCAGCATATTGGAGATCATCCGATAGGCATGGTCGCCGTCCGCAAATCGCGCCCAGAAGTTGACTTTCCAGGCCATGGACCAGCCCGTGCCGCCGTCGCCCCGGAGCTGGAGCGACTTGCGGGCTGCCGCAAAGAGCTCCGGCGTGCCCCGGCGCGTGATTTGCCTGCCCGGATGCAGCCCGTAGAGGTGAGAGACGTGCCGGTGCTGGTTCTGGGGATCGTCAATATCCTTCAGCCATTCCTGGAGCTGCCCCAGCCTGCCGATCTGATTGGGTGCGATGCGAGCTCTCAGCTCCTGCAGCTGTTTGCGAAAATCCTTGTCTACACCAAGGGTCCTGCTCGCCTCGATGGAGCTGGCGAACAGGTCGCGGATAATCTGATGGTCCATGGTCGGCCCTGCCACGAGTCCGCCGTTTTCCGGCGAGTTGGACGGCGTACTGATGAGGTAGCCGGTCTTGGGGTCTTCGATAAGGAAGTCAACGAAAAACAGGGCGGCCTCTTTCATAACAGGATAGGCGCGTTCGGCCAGAAACTTTTTATCACCGCTGAACAGGTAATGTTCCCGGAGATGCTGCGTCAGCCAGGCGCCGCCGGTGACCCAGATGCCGTGGTTGGCATGGTTGATAGGCGCGGTTCCGCGCCAGATGTCAGTATTATGGTGCAGGACCCAGCCGCGGCAGTCGTAATGGGCCCGCGCGGTCCTGCGGCCGGATTCAGCCACCTCATCGATGAGGTCAAACAGCGGTTCATGACACTCTGACAGGTTGGTCACCTCTGCCGGCCAGTAGTTCATCTCCAGGTTGATATTCGTCGTCCATTTGCTGTCCCACGGGGGTTCGATTTGGTCGTTCCAGATTCCCTGCAGGGTAGCCGGCTGGGTACCGGGTCGGCTGCTGGCAATAAGCAGGTAGCGGCCATATTGGAACAACAGCGCTACCAGGCTTGGGTTGGGTTGATCGTGAAAGTTCTTCAAGCGCACGTCGGTAGGTTCCCATTCCGCTTCAGTTGCACCTAGATCAAGCGACACCCGGCGAAACAGCCGCTGGTGGTCACTGACGTGGGCCTCATACAGCGCCTGATAGCTTTTGCCAGCCAAACCGTCGATTACTTTCCGGCAGGCGGCGGCGGGGTCACCGCTCACGTCACGGAAATTCCTGTAACTGGTAGCCGCCGCCAGGACCAGGGTGGCTGCATCAGCGCCGCTGACCTGGACGGCCTGGTCATCGAGCATCACGCTCCCGCCCTCGGTCGTTACCTGCAGCAGTGCTTCGAACTTTAATACGCTGGGCATCTTCTGCCCCAGCCGACGATGTAAATACTCATCCAGCTGACCACGCAGCGCCAGCATACTCCCAGCCGCCTTCAATGTCTGCGCCTGCGGGTGGGGGCTGTCCATGTGGGCGGTGAATGTCAGCTGCCCTGGGGCATCACACTCCAGCCGCACCACTATCACCTGATCCACCGCGCTGGCGAACACCCGGCGGGTATAGGTGACGTCGCCGACACGGTAGCGCACCTTAGCCACACCCTCGTCAAGGTCCAGCTCGCGGCGGTAATCGCTGACTACTTCGTGCCCGGGAAACTCCAGGTGCAGGTCGCCGAAGGGCTGGTACCGTTCCTGCCGGAGCGGGATGCTCATCATGTGCTCCATTGCCAGTGCTTCGGCCTCGGCCTGCTTGCCCTCGAACAGCAGCCTGCGGACGGTGGGCAAGTATTCATGCGCCGTTGGATTATGATATTCCCGGGGCAGCCCGGTCCACAATGTCTCTTCGTTGAACTGCAGCCGTTCGTGTTGAGCACCGCCAAATACCATCGCACCCAGCCGCCCATTGCCCACCGGCAGGGCTTCAACCCACTGCTCCGCCGGTTGGCGGTACCAGAGGAGGTTGTCTGCCGCGTGGACCCTGGCTGCGGCCAAGGCTGCTGCCACACCCAGGACCAGCAGCCCCACTCTTACGATCAGATGGCAGCGGAAACACAGGCACCACATTCTCATAGCTTTCCCTTAAATAGATATCTCATCCCTATCATCCAAAGTTCATTCCCCTTGACAGGCATAGGCAACCTGAAATCTGCCCGGGTATCTACCCAACCTGCCATGCAGGCAGAAAATCTGATCCCGCTATTATCGGCGATCCTTACATGGCTGAAAGGCGATAAACATTGCCGGTCTTCGCATCGAATGTAACGACCCCATCCTCGGGCCGCTTGACCCTGACCCGCTTGCCCCCGGAGGTCACTGCCACATCCACTCCGGTTCGCACCCGGCACGGCCCCGACTGCCGGGCCTGGATTACCGCCTGGATCAGACCGCCTTCTTCCCACCGGATATCCACCTCATAGCCGCCCCGGGCCCGCAGGCCGGTTACCTCTCCATGCGGCCAGGCCGATGGCAGGGCCGGCAGCAGGTGAACCTCCCCGGCGTGGCTCTGCAAGAGCATCTCCGCGATCCCCGCCGTGCCACCGAAATTGCCGTCAATCTGGAAAGGGGGATGGGTATCAAACAGGTTAGGCAACGTCGATTTTCCCAGCAAAGCCAGGATATTTTCGTAAGCGAGTTCACCCTCTTCCAACCGGGCCCAGAAGTTGATGATCCACGCCCGGCTCCAGCCGGTATGGCCGCCGCCGTGGGCCAGACGGTAGTCGAGGGTCTTCCGGACCGCCTCGGCGAGCTTGGGCGTGCCGCGTGCGGTGATCTGCTTACCGGGGTGCAGTCCAAAGAGGTGGGAAATGTGCCGATGACCCGGCTCGACTTCCTCAAACTCCTCCGGCCACTCCATCAGGCGCCCGTCGCTACCGACCTGCATCGGCGCCAGACGCGACCGGGTGCGCTCAAGTTTCCGGCGGAACCGCGAGTCGATACTGAGGATTTTGCTCGCCTCTATGCAATTCGTAAAGAGATCGTAAATGATCTGCATGTCCATGGTTGGTCCCATGGTCAAGCGGGCGACCATGCCATCGGGGGTTCGGAACCGGTTTTCCGGCGAAGTTGATGGCCCGGACACCAGATAGCCGGTTTTCGGGTGCTTGACCAGATAATCAAGAAAGAACTCGGCCGCCTCTTTCATTACGGGATAGGCCCGCTGGGCCAGGAACTGGCGATCACCCCCGAAGGCATAGTGTTCCCACAGATGTTGGGTGCACCAGGCGGCACCCATGGGCCACATGCCGTACTGGGGGTTGCCGATGGCGCTGGTAAAGTGCCAGGCATCGGTGGTATGGTGGGCCACGAATCCCCTGGCCTGGTAGGTCCTCTTAGCCGTGACGCGGCCACGAGGACGCAGGGCGTGGACCAGGTCAAAGAGCGGTTCGTGACATTCGGCCAGGTTGGTCACCTCGGCCGGCCAGTAGTTCATCTGAATATTGATATTGATGTGATAGTCCGAGTTCCAGGGGGGCTTCAGACCGTCGGCCCACAGGCCCTGCAGATTAGCGGCCATGGTACCTGGACGGGAACTGCTGATCAACAGGTAACGGCCAAACTGAAAATAAAGGGCAATCAGCTGCTGGTCCTCCTCGCCGGCTTCCACCGCTTCCAGCCGCTCGTCGGTGGGCAGGCCAGCGGCATCGGTTGTGCCCAGGTCCAATAAGACCCTGCGGAACAGACGCTGGTGTTCGACCGCATGGACCTGGCGCAGCTGGGCATAGCTTTTCTTCACGGCCGCTTGCAGCTGTTTTTCGCACGTGGAATGTGGATCGCCGCCGCGATAATTGGTGGCGGCCACCAGGAGCAGGGTAACGGCGTCGGCACGCTCTACCCGCAAGCCCTGCTCAGTCTCTGCCACTTCCCCGCTTTCCGCAATAATCTGGAGTTGGGCCTCGTAGGCCACGCCATTGCCGTTATTGATATGCCCGCTCATGAAGATGCGGTCAGGACCGATGATCTGGACCTGGGCGTCCTGAGGACGGGAAAGGCGGGCCTGGAACGTGATCATGCCCGGCCTATCGCAGGTCAAGCGTAACACAATAGCCTGATCCACCGGACTGGAGAACACCTCACGGGTAAAAGTCGCCGACCCCACCTGATAGGTGACCTGGGCGACGGCCTTGTCAAGGTCCAATTCCCGGCGGTAACTGGATACCTCTCCCTGGTGCTCGAACAGAAGTTCCAGATCGCCCAGGGTCTGGTAGGTATTGGTTCCGGTTTCAAGACGCAGGCCCATCATTTTTTCTGAAACGAGCTCTTCGGCCGCCACGTATTGCCCCTCAAACAGCAGTCTTCGGACCTCTGCGAGGTATTGATAGGCGTCGGGTTTGTCGCGATCAGTGGGCCTGCCGCTCCAGATGGTATCCTCGTTAAGCTGTATCCGTTCCCGGTCCACGCCGCCGAATACCATCGCTCCCAACCGCCCGTTGCCCACCGGCAGGGCCTGAATCCACTGCTCTGCCGGCTGGCGGTACCAGAGGAGGTGGTCGCTAGCCTTGAACTCAGCCGCGCCCAGCCCAACCGCCAGGCTGAGTACCGCCAGTCCTGACCAGATTATCAGATAACTAAGATGGCTCCACCAGTACGGAGTTCTCACGGTTTCCTCCATTGCTTGTAGCAACAATTCGACTTGAGGGAATTTATACCTCCCGGAGGTAAAGGACAACTGGGACTGATCCGCCCGGATGTGGGCCGAGCTCCCCCAACTAAAGGATATGATTGAAATGGCGGGACAAATCGGCTGTGGGCCCTGAGGGATTCGAAGGCTCGCCGTAGGCGGAGCCAGCGGCTACGCCGAGGCCCCTTCCCTTGCAAGGGAGGGGGGACCGGGGGGTGGGTTGACGATCATGGCCTCACCCCCGCCGCCTTCAAAATCCCTTCCAACACCCCCTACAGATCATGTTCAACCTGCCGCGCGATACATAGACGTGGGCATGAGCTTTCATTTATCGGCGTCGAGCAGCTCCTTGATATGTGCAACTGCGTCAGACACGCTGCTCAGGGAAATAACCGGCCCGAATTCTGAATGTTTGATCGGAGACGCCTTCCAGCCCAGCAAGAGGAGGGGCTTGCGGTTTTTCAGGGCCAGGGCGATTTCCGACAGGGTGCCGGCTCCTCCCGGCAGGGCCACTACCACGTCGCTGGAGAGGATGTTAAGTATGTTCCGGCCATTGCCAAGCCCAGTTCGGATGGGGACGGTGAGATGGGGGGAGGCGCGGCTCAGGTCACGGTCAGGGAGTATACCCACCACCAGCCCGCCGGCTCGGGCCGCTCCCTCGGATACAGCCGCCATCACTCCGGAATCCCGACCTCCGCTCAGCACCACCCAGCCCTCTCTGGCAAGGGCCTGACCAAGCTCACAGGCCAGCTCGGCCACTTCCTGCGGCACTTCTCCACCGCCCATGACCCCAACGACAGGGGGCCGGTTCATTTTCGCGAGCCGTCCAGCAGTTTTCCCATGATAATCACATCCAGGTATCGGCCGAATTTATAGCCGGCTTCCTGTCCAAATGGATCCCTTCGGGACATAATGCCCACGGTTCGGAAACCCGCTTTTTCGAGCAGTCGAACGGAGACGGGATTACCCTCAACGATACGCGCCACGGCTGAGTGCAACCCGGCTTGCTTGCCTGCTTTCACCAGGGCCTCCAGGAGCCTGGTCTCGGTACCCCGACCCTGGTGATCCGCCTCAATATATATGGATACTTCGGCAGTAGTCTTGTAAGCGCAGCGGTCCGACCACGGGCTGAGGGCTGCCCAGACCACAACCCGGTCCTGCGCCTGGGCAACCAGTAAAGGATAAGCATCACCATACTGGTCAAACCACGTACGCTGGCGGGACTTGGTACGAGGCTCGGTATCGAAGGTGGCGGTGGTGTGGGCGACGGCGTAATTGTAAATGGTTGTGATGGCCTCCAGGTCCTCCAACTCAGCCGGCCGAATCTTCAGGTCATCCGATGGGGCGGTTGAAGCGGATGTGATTGAATCAACGCTTTGTCTGGTGGAGGTCATGGAAATCCGTTCCTGCTCCTGTCTCAATTATAGGTATGACGATAAATTAAGATGGCCTGGCGGGTCTTCGGAGCATATTAATGAAAGAGAAAGCGAATCCATAAATACCTTCGCATGGAGCCTTAGGTGTGCCCACCTCGCGATTCACGGGACAAGTGGGGGAAGGTGTCTTTAAATATCACAGGGAGCCTCTGAAGGAAAGGTGGTCGTTGGGGGCCGCCTTTTACCTCACTCCCGGCCCTTCGTCAAGCCTTTCCAAAGGAATCCTTCGGATCGGCGTGAACGTTCAGGCCTACTTCAGCAGCAGCCCCCGACCCAAAGCGTCGGGGACAAAAGCATCTTGAAGGGCTTGGTGGACGTGGGACCAGCCAATGGGGCGATCGGGACGAACCCTGTTTTGGAGCGAATACTGTCTTGACTCTGGGGGATCTCAGTCAGGCGGCTTCAATATCTGACGGTGAAATCGGTATATTCATTATCATACTGCAGGACTTCCACTTTGATGTCATCAACACGCGCTAACGGCGGCCCATGCCTGGCCCATTGAATGAGCCGGTCCACATCAGAATCGTCGCCCTCGGCCACGAATTCTACATCGCCGTTGATCAGATTTCTAACATACCCGTTAATACCCAATTGTTGAGCCTTATCGTAAGTAGAGGCCCTGAACCATATCCCCTGTACTCTCCCGGTTACTACTACTCTGACCTTCTTCATCGTATTACGCCTTATTAAAGAATTGCTGTCTCGCTTTAATTATAGGACACCTACGCCACCTACCAGCTAGCCGGGCTGGTCATTCTATTGAATTCCTATGCCAGCTGAAAAGTAGATAAGTGAATCCTTAATATCAACGGAATTCCACCGGGACTTCCCCCGAAAATGGGTCTCTAAGGCTGACGATGCATCAAACTCATTTCAGGGGAAGTCCTTTTTTGTGTAAGCTTGACATGCAGACAGCACTTGCGACTGTGCAATCAGGACACATCATGCTTATATTAAGGTTCGTGGTAACTGATTGATTGCATATTTTCCTCCACGACAGTGAGGTCTGATTTATTTGCATAGGTGACGGCCTTGTTTAAACACCTGGCGAGAGATATGGGTTCAACTCCTGGGGGCAGGAAGATCATTGTTATCCACACCCCGGTACTTAATTTTCAGTTCACAGCGGTAGAGGACCTTATTCATGAGTAAACGCATATTATTTCTCTTGGCATTAGTTCTGGCAGCTGGAGTCCTTTCATGCGGCCGTGACGGAAGGACCGAGAAGCAGATATCGGTTGCGGTGATTCCCAAAGGGACGACTCATATCTTCTGGCAGTCGGTCCATGCCGGGGCCATCAAGGCTGCCAGAGAGCTCGGCATCCAAATGTTATGGATTGGCCCCGAAAAGGAAGATGATCGCCAGCAGCAGATTGCTCTTGTGGATAACCAGGTCGTGAACCAGGTTTCCGGTATAGTTCTGGCTCCCCTGGACGAAATGGCCCTCCGGCGTCCGGTGAGATCGGCGGTCAAGAATGGAATCCCGGTAGTGATTATTGACTCGGGGCTCAAGGACTCGGAGGATGTGTATGCCAGTTTCGTAGCCACCGACAACTGGGAGGGGGGGCGCATCGGGGGCCAGCAGCTGGCGCGGCTGCTCGGAGGGCAGGGCAGGGTCATCGCGCTGCGTTACGCCGAGGGGTCTGCCAGTACGGAAAATCGGGTCGGCGGATTTCTGGAGGCGATCCGGGAATTTCCCGGCATCGAGGTCGTAAGCCAGGAGCAGTATGCCGGCGTGACCCAATCGACCGCCCAACAGGCAGCCGAGAATCTACTCATCCGCTTCAAGGACGAGCAGGGCAGGCTTACCATTGACGGCATTTTCTGTCCCAATTCCTCCACCACCTATGGTATGCATCAGGCCCTCAAGCGGCAGCGCCTGGCGGGGACCGTCAAATACGTCGGTTTCGACGCAGAGGATCCTCTTATTGAAGGCATCCGCCAGGGCGAAATCAACGGCCTGGTGCTTCAAAATCCCTTTAACATGGGCTACCTGGGCGTTAAGACGCTGGTAGACCACCTCCAAGGCAAGGAAGTGGAAAAGCGAATTGATACCGGTGTGCTATTTGTTGGGCCTGATGACCTTGATAAGCCCGAGATCCAGGAGATGATCAAGCCGGACATTGCAAAATGGCTGAGCCAGCAGTAGCTCTCCCCTCGCCAAAATCCCCGCGCCTGGCGATGCGTGGGATCGCGAAGCGGTTCGGGGCCACTGTCGCGCTGTCAGGTGTTGATTTCTCGGTGGCGCCCGGCGAGGTGCACGCCCTGGTGGGAGAGAACGGCGCGGGTAAAAGCACCCTGATGAAGGTTCTCTCCGGCGCCCACCAGCCCGATGAAGGAACCATGTACCTCGACGGCGAACCCTTTATGCCCCGCAACCCGCTGGATGCCCGCCGCAACCAAGTCGCCATGATTTATCAGGAGCTGTCCCTGGCGCCACACCTTACGGTGGAGGAAAATATCCTGCTGGGGATGGAGCCGACAAATAAATGGGGGCTGATCCGCTGGGAGGAAGTCCGCAAGCGCACGCTAAGGACTCTGGCCCAGTTCGGGCATGGTGAAATTGAACCCTATCGCCGGGTGGAGGACCTTCCTGTCAGTGCCAGGCAGCTGGTGGAGATCGCCCGGGCGCTGGCCGTCGGGTGCCGGGTCCTGATCCTTGACGAACCCACCAGCAGCCTGTCTCGCGACGATATTGAGCGGCTGTTTGAAATTATCCATAGGCTCAAGGAACAGAGGCTGTCCATTGTCTACATCTCCCACTTCCTGGAAGAGGTGCAGCGGGTTGCCGACCGCGTTACCGTGCTGCTTGACGGCACCGTGGTTAGAACCTGTGACATCAATGCGGTTACGCCCGGCGAGATCGTCCAGCTGATGGTGGGGCAGCGAGTGGAAGAACTCTACCCCCGATCAGCCCACATGCCCGGCAAACCCGTGCTGGAGATTGAGAACCTGGGTGGTATCAAGCTGCCCGAATCCGCCAGTCTGACCCTCCATCGGGGGGAAGTGCTGGGTATTTTCGGTCTGGTAGGGGCCGGCCGGACGGAACTGCTGCGGGCCTTATTCGGCCTGGAGCCCATCAGGCGGGGGCTGGTCAAGGTTGGAATATATACAGGGCCTGCGTCCCCGAAGAACCGTTGGCGTCAGGGAATGGGTATGCTCAGCGAGGACCGTCAGGGAGAGGGGTTGGCGCTGAGTCTCAGTGTCGCGGATAACGTTACCCTCTCCCGGCTGCGTGGGCTGGGCCCCTTGGGACTGGTGCTGCCCCGGCGCCAGCAGCTGGCTGCCGAAAGGTGGCTCGAGAGGCTTGATATCCGTTGCCTGAACCCGGGTCAGCGGCTCATTGAACTGTCGGGGGGCAACCAGCAGAAGGTGACCCTGGCCCGCTTGCTTCAACACGATGTAGATATCCTGCTGCTGGACGAGCCGACGCGGGGCATTGACGTGGCTGCGAAAGCCAGGATATACCAGGTCATCGATGAGTTGGCGTCTGGAACAGACACCAATGGTCACAAGCCCAAGGCGGTGCTCATGATCAGCAGCTACTTTCCCGAGCTGCTGGGCGTATGTGATCGGGTGGCGGTCATGCATCGCGGCCGGCTCAGCGAGGCCAGGCCGGTAAGGGATCTGGATGAACACCAGCTGATGCTGGCTGCTACCGTGGAAGGCGGTGCTGCGTGAAGGTTGAACGCCTGATCAGAAGACTGACAATGGGCAACAGGAGCAACTCTGTGTCCGCAAAACGGCTGAGATGGCTGAACCGCTTCGGTCCCCTGCTGGCCCTGATGCTGGTGTACGGCTTTTTCGCCCTTCTGAATGCCAGAATCGCCACCCTTGTTGCTTTGGAGACCATAATCCAGCAGTCTGTCATCGTGGGCGTGGCAGCCCTCGGTATGACCATGGTCATCATTTCCGCCGGGATTGACCTGTCGGCGGGGTCGATTATCGCCATGAGCTCGGTGGTGGTGGCGTTGCTGATCCAGTCCCTGGGCCTCAGCCCGCTCCTGGCTGTGCTTGGATGTTTGTTTGTGGCCACCACGTTGGGACTCATCAACGGCACGCTCATCACCCGCCTCAGGCTGGTGCCCTTTATTGCGACCCTGGGTATGCTGCTGGCGGTTCGGGGGTTTGCCAAGGGACTGGCCCGGGGCATGCCGGTGAATGTGGAACCTACCTGGCTTAATGAGCTACTGGCAACGCTCCCGCCGGATCAGAAGTGGCTCCTGATACCTCCCGGGGGCTGGCTCATGCTATTCCTCGCCGCGGTCATTGCCGGATTCCTGAAATACACCCCCCTCGGGCGCCATATCTACGCCGTCGGCTCCAACGAGCAGACGGCCAGGCTGTGCGGTGTGGCTGTTGAACGGGTCAAGCTGTTTGTCTATGCCGCCGCCGGGACCTTCTATGGCCTGGCCGGCATCATGCTCATGTCGTATCAGGAGCAGGGCGATCCGACCGGCGCGGTGGGCATGGAACTGGACATCATCGCTGCGGTGGTCATCGGGGGAGGCAGCTTGTCGGGCGGAGAGGGATCCATCCTGGGCAGCCTGGTCGGGGCCATTATCATGACCGTGATCCGCACCGGCAGCCAGCTCAACGGCTGGCCCACCTGGGTTACCCAGGTCGTCACCGGCGTGGTGATTATTATCGCCGTGGCAGTGGACCGCCTGCGGCACCGGCACCTGGCCTGACCGGCGGGAAAGCGGCCTGATGGGGGTGGGTCCATTGATTGGGCTTGTGTTTATATTATTTCAAACCAGGGTTAGCACAGTAGAATAAGGCTTTCGCGATGACCCCAGAAACAGATCCCGTCCACATAAGGAAACGACTGCTGGAACTTTCCCTGGAGCTGGGAAAACCGGGGAACCGCCTGGCGATACTTGGCGAGGGAAACACCTCGGCACTTGTGGATGACGATACCTTCTTAGTAAAGGCCAGCGGCAGTCAGTTGGGCACCCTAAATCCCCGCCAGCTGCTGATGGTTCGATTTGACGGCATCCTGCCTTTACTGGATCAGGAGCCGGACCAGGAGGCCACGGAGGCGGCCCTGCTGGCGGCCCGGGTTGACCCTGACGGGCCTGTCCGGCGGCTTGCCCCGACGTTTCTGTCGGGGCAAGACGGGCCCAGGCCGTCGGTGGAGACAGCCTTTCATGCCTGGCTCCTGCGGCAGGAGGGGGTAAATTACATTGGCCATACCCACCCGGTGGAGGTGAACAAAATACTCTGCTCCGACAAGGCCGAGACCTTTGCCCGGGGGCGCCTCTTTCCGGAGGAGATCGTCTGCTGCGGGCCCAGGTCGCTGCTTATCGACTATATCAACCCAGGTGCGGAACTGGCCCGGGCAATCCGCAGCGGATGGGAACAGTTCACGGGTGAACAGGGTTTCGCGCCGAAGCTCATCCTGCTGCGAAACCATGGCATGATCGCCGTCGGTTCCACGCCGGAGTCGGTACTGGCGACAACCGCCATGGCCGTAAAGGCCGCGGAAATATTCAACGGCGCCCATATTCTGGGCGAGGTGGTGTTCATGGCCCCTGAAGAGGTGGACCGGATCCATACTCGCCTGGACGAACAGTACCGCCGGGAACAGCTTAACCTGGACTGAGGGTAATAGAAGCCTGGTCATGCTGAGCTTGTCGAAGCATGACTTGTCGAAGCATGACTTGTCGAAGCATGACCAGGCGCTGACGATAGGACCGTCACCCTTCGGCAATCCTTCGCCGAAGCTCAGGACAAGGCTCAGGGCAGGCCCCTTCGACGGAGATCAGGGCGACTCTTTCAGAGAAGGGTGTTAAGGGATTTGGCGGATCAGGGAACATAGAACAATTGGCTGGAGGAAAAGCGTGTGTCATTAAAGTATCTGGAGGACAAGTGGGATTCCAGACTGGCTGAAAGCCTCGATGAGGCCGACACCTTGCGCTACCGGTCCAACCTGCTCGGCTCGGACCTGCGTATCACCAATTTCGGCGGCGGCAATACCTCGTCTAAAATCGTGCAGACCGACCCGCTCACTGGACAGGAAGTGGAGGTGTTGTGGGTCAAGGGGTCCGGCGGGGACCTGGGCTCGATGGGCCGGGACGGCTTCGCCCGATTGTACATGGACAAATTCCTCGCCCTGAAGGACAGGTACCGGGGCATTGATTATGAAGATGAAATAGTCGACTACTATCCCTTATGCCGCTTTGGCCTGCACGACCGCCCGGCCTCCATCGATACACCGCTGCACGGTCTTATGCCTTTTAAGCACATCGATCATACCCACCCGGACTGGGGCATTGCCCTGGCGGCTACCGCCAATGGCCAGCGGCAGCTGGCGGAGTTCAACAGGCAGTTCAACCACCACCTGATCTGGGTGCCGTGGCGGCGTCCGGGCTATCACCTGGGCGTGATGCTGGCTGAAGCCCTGGAGGCCAATCCTCAAGCCGATGGCATTATTCTAGCGTCACACGGGCTGATGACCTGGGGTGAAGACCAGTATGAATGCTACCGAAACACCATCGAGATCGTTGACGCCCTGGGGCAGTTTGTGGTGGAGAAAATCGAAGCCAGGAGGGAGGAGCTCTTCGGCGGCGCGCGCTGCCGGCCTCGTGATGACCGGCGTGAGGTTGCCTCCGGCATTCTGCCGTTCGTGCGTGGGCGAGTGGGGCAGGCCCCTTCGGCTGGCTCAGGGCAGGCCAGGGGGCTTATCGGGCAGCTGGTGGACCTGCCGGAAGTCCTTCGTTTTGTCTGCAGTCGTGATGCCCAGCGCTTGGCATATCAGAGTACCAGCTGTCCGGACCATTTCATCCGTACCAAAGTGCGCCCCTTTTATGTTGACTGGGACCCTCAAAAAGGGGACCTCGACTCGCTCAAGGAGGCCGTAGAGACCGGCCTCGTGCAATACCGGCAGGACTACGTCGACTATTACGAGGCCCATAAAACAGCGGACTCCCCCGGTATGCGCGATCCCAATCCCACGGTAGTTCTGATCCCGGGGTTGGGTATGTTGAGTTTCGGGAAGAGTAAAAAAGAAGCTCGCATAACCGGCGAATTCTACGTTAACGCTATTCACGTGATGGAGGGGGCTACGGCCCTGGCGGATGGAACCAAGGATGAAAGTATCGATCCTGACCGGGTGGTGAATAACTACGTGGCCCTCGCTCCAGCGGAAGCCTTTGGTATCGAATACTGGGCCCTGGAGGAAGCCAAGCTGCAGCGCCAGCCGCCGGAAAAGGAAATGGCCCGCCGGGTTGCAGTAGTGGTGGGGGGCGGCTGCGGCGTTGGCCGGGAGTTCTGCGCCCGCCTGGCCCGGGAGGGGGCCCATGTGGTGGTAGCCGACCGGAACGAAGACGCCGCCCAGGGGACGGCTGACAATCTGAAGCAGCGTTTTAGCGGGGACGTGGGTCTGGCCGTGTCCCTGGATATCACCCGGCGGGAAACCGTCACGATGGCCCTGAGAGAAGCGGCGCTGCATTTTGGCGGCGTGGATGACCTTATCAACACCGCGGCTGTCTTTGTCCCTCCCGACAGGGGCGACAGCTTCCTGGATGCCACCTGGGATGCAACCCTTAAGACCAACGTGACCGGTAATATCATTCTGGTTGAAGAGTTCGCGAAGATAATCAGCGAACAGGACTCAGAGGGATCGGTCCTGCTGACCAGTTCGGCCAACGCCGTGGTCCCCAAGGTCGGCAGCGAGCCCTATGATGTCAGCAAGGCGGCGGTAAGTCATCTTATCCGGGAACTGGCTATCCGGTATGCCCCCGCGATCCGGGTGAACGGGATCAGCCCGGCGACGGTCATCGAGGGCAGTTCCATGTTTCTCCGGGAGCGGGTCATGGCCAGTCTTAACAAATACGGTATTGCCTTCGATAAAGGCGAGGAAACAGAAGTCCTGATCGAAAAACTGGCGGGATTTTATGCCCGGCGGACACTTACCCATCGTCCCATCCGTCCCCGGGATGTGGTGGAGGCCGGCTATTTCCTGGTCAGTCCCCGATCCGACCGCACCACCGGCCATGTCATCCCGGTGGATGGGGGCCTCAAGGAGGCGTTTCTGCGGTAGCGGAGGATTGACGGGGATGACCTCACCCCTGTCCCGACCGAAGCGTCGGGACAGGGGTGAGGTAAAACGAGCAATTCGCCAAAACATAAGTGCGTTCTTTAATCTCTTTTGATTATTTCAGGGGAACTCCTGGCCGGGGTCATGCTATAGCCGATCTTAACCCACCCCCTTTCACTTTGTGATGCCCCCTTCCCCCCGCTTTCTGCGGGACAGGCTTCAAAGGGAAGGGAGAAAGGGGGGTGAGTTATAGTATCCAAAATCCTTTCAGAATAAACCGGGGAGGACATAATGCCAGCGACGAAATTATCTCAAGACCTGCGTACCAGACCCGGGGGCCCGGTGATCGGGGTGTTCTCGACCTGCGATCCCCGCATTGACGAGGCATCACGTACGCGGACGAAAAACATAATCAGGATGGTGGCCGATGCGGTATCGCTGGATGTGAAGCTGCCTGATGGCTCTGCTGTCGCGGTGGTTTACTCTGACGTGCTCGTCGAGGGGGAAGTGCAGGCCGACACGGTGGCCCGGCAGTTCAGGGACAGCGGCGTCGACATCCTGATCGGGGTGCCCGATACCTGGGCCTTCCCCCAGCTGACCCTGATATCCCTGCTTAGCCATTTCCCGAAAGACACACCTGTTAACCTCACCTGCGGCAACAGTGCCTCCAAGCCCGGTGTGGTATTCACCCATGCGGCAGCGGGAGCCGTCTCCCAGTATGGCCAGCTGATCCATATCAACGTCGGCAACTGGCCCGACACGGGGCAAGAGCCGGAAATGAGCCGGGAGACCAGGAAAGCCCTGGTGGATTGGGCTTACGGGGCCGTGACCTACCAGGGTCTCAAGGGCAGAAGGGTAGTTATCCTGGGGCATGATTCCATGGGCATGGAGACGGCCCTGGCCCACGTGCTGGAGACCCGCAACACCTTTGGCCTGGAGATCACCCGGCTGGACATGAAACTCCTGGCCGATATGCTCCGAAAAAAAGCCTACGACGAGAAGGAATTGCAGGCCTTGAGGAGCTGGCTGGATGATAACGCCGGGGATCGCATTGAGCTGCGGCACGACGAGGACAGTGAGCGTCTCGACCAGAGCCTGGCGATGTACCTCATCGTACGGGACATTATGCGCGACCTGAACGCCGTCGGCGGCGGCTTCATGGGCCAGCTGGAGTGGGGTTCCGATCAAAGGGGCATCCCCCTTCCCGTGGCGGACATCATGGAATCGCTTTTTAATTCCACCTTCGATCATAATGGTCCCAAGACCGTGGTGCCCTATGCCACGGAAGCAGACGTACAGGGCCTGCTTACCATGCTGTTCATGACGTACCTGTCCGGAGGAAACCCACCCCTCTTCATGGACTTCAGAAAGGTCTGGGAGCCGTGGGAGCTCAAGGAGCTGGCTGGGAAGTTCAAGGTCAAGTTGACGGGCGATACCCTCTGGGAACAAGCGGGTATTGTAGACGGCAACAATTCAGGCTCAGCCTCGTTCGACTGGGCTGGCAGGCCGGGGGCCAAGGAGGCCGACCTCATGAAAAATATCTCCTTTCCCCTGGCTATCGAGTATTACTTCCCGGGCGTGGGTAACTCGGTTACCTTCATCAGTCCCGGGGGTATTGAGGGGATTGCCGCCCGCCTGACCTACAGCAGCCTCTCGGGGATGTTTTCCCTGGTCTGGGACGAGGCG
This sequence comes from uncultured bacterium, assembly GCA_964621455.1. Lineage (GTDB taxonomy): Bacteria > Fidelibacterota > Marinisomatia > SCGC-AAA003-L08 > TS1B11. Next base: position 9,296 of record CAZULW010000009.1, on the reverse strand, counting down.
GTCACTGTTGACCTGCCGGAGAAAGTTGCCGAGGCGGTCTGCAACGCCTCGAACCCCACCTGGCCGCACACCTTCGTAACGCCCAGGCACGCCACCATGGCGGAATATAAGCAGTATGCCCCGGCCAACCATTTTCACATGGCGTGGGACCTGGCGACGGCCCGGCTGCAGTACTGGATGGATATGGCCAACGTCCTATCGGTCACGCCCTGGCAGAAGATGCCGGCTTTCAGGGAGGATGCGGATCGGCCCCTGCCGCTGCTATACCTGGTGAACGGCGGTGAGGTAAATGTGAAGATGCTGCGGGGCAGATCGGGCCCGTCGTGATTTTTCTCATCTTTTATACTCTGGCAAACAACGCGAGTTGGATCCGCGCCGGTTAACCCGGAATCCCCTCAAAGAGGGAAAACATCCAGAAATGACCCGTCAGTCTAACACTTATCTCGCTTTTGACCTGGGCGCCTCCAGCGTTCGAGCCATTCTGGGTACCCTCGAAGGAAACCGCCTGCGCCTGGAAGATATCTATCGTTTCACAACGCCCATTATCGAGGCTGGCGAGCGGTTGTACTGGGACCTGGACGGGCTCTGGCGCGGGCTCAGTGCGGGCCTTGAGCATGCCCTTCAGTCCGCGCCCCGGCTGCGTAGTCTTGCCGTGGATTCCTGGGGGGTCGACTACGTTCCGCTGGACGATAATGGAAAGCCGGTTCGCAACGCCTACTGCTATCGTGACCCGCGCACCCTGGGAATGATGGATAAGGTGTGCAAGCGTATTTCCGCCCGCGACATTTACGCCGTCACGGGTATCCAGTTCCTGGAGTTCAACACCCTTTATCAGGTGTATGCCGACCTGGAGCAGGAACCCGATCTCTTTGAGCGCACGTCAAACCGGCTGATGATTGCCGATTATTTCAACTACCGCTTTGGCGGCCGCGCCGTAGCCGAAGTCTCGATGGCCAGCACAACCCAACTCATGGATGCTCGAAAGCTTGTCTGGTCGGCTGAAATGATGGATCGGCTGGGGATGTCGGCGGCGACCTGGCCGGAGATCGTGCCTTCCGGGACTCGGATGGGCAAAGCGTCACTAGGCGGGACCGAAGTGGAGGTAGTTGCCAGCTGCTCCCATGATACCGCCTGCGCGGTTGCCGCCGTCCCGGCTGAGGAGGGCTCCCGGTGGGCTTACCTGAGCTCGGGCACCTGGTCATGCCTGGGCGCTGAACTGCCAGAGCCCCTTATTACTGAAGCCGCCCGGCAGGCCGGTTTCACCAATGAGGCCGGGCTGGATGGTACCATTCGTTTCCTGATAAATATCACGGGGCTGTGGGTCCTGCAGGAATGCGAACGGGAGTGGAAGGCCGCTGGTGAGGACCTTGATTATGATACGTTACTACACGAAGCCGCGGCGGCGCAGCCCAGCGGAGCATTCATCGATCTGAATGACCAGCGCTTCAGGCTACGCGGCAATATGCAGCAGAAGCTGCAGGACTACTGCCGGGAGAAAAGGCTTCCCGTAGCCCGGTCCCGGGGAGAAATCGTACGGGTTATTCTGGAGAGCCTGGCCGGGGCCTACCAACGCACGCTCCAGGACCTGGAGGGGCTGATTAATGATCGAATTGAAGTGCTGCACATTGTAGGCGGTGGCTCGCTCAACCAATTGCTGTGCCAATTGACCGCCGACGCCTGTGGCTGCCGGGTAGTGGCCGGTCCGGCCGAAGCAACAGCGCTGGGTAACCTGCTGGTACAGGCCCGGACCATGAAGGACCTGCCTGAGGATGTGTCTATTCGAGAGGTGGTCCGCCGGAGTTGCGAATTGAAAGTGTACGAACCGCAAAAGAGAACTTTTTAGTATACCATCCTTTGGATCAATGAGCCCTTCAAATTACTCCATTGCTCATAACCACTGCATTTTCCGGCAGCGGCTTATTTTATTTCAGCAGGAGCATCTTTACTGTTTTGGAATATCCGGGCGTTGCCATCCTGGCAAAGTAGATTCCCGATGCAAGGTATCGGCCGACACCATCCCGACCATTCCACCGGACCTGATGATAGCCGGCCTCCATTTGTTCATTCTTCAGCCTGACAATCTCACGGCCAAGGATATCATATACTACCAAATGCACATCTACCGCATCAGGGAGCTCAAAGCGGATTGTTGTGGTGGGGTTGAAGGGGTTGGGGTAATTCTGGTGGAGGGCGAACTCTATGGGGAGCAGTGGCGCAGTGGAGAGATTAGTTACAGTTATACCCTGATACACGGAATCATCAGCCCCTATCATCCACAAATCATACTTAAAAGGTGCTGTGATTTCGCCAACCTGGAGAACCTCGGCATTCAATCTGCCGATGTAGCCGGATCGATTCGCGCTATTTGAGGATGTCGAAAAATTGGCCATGTTCAAGACCAAGAGGCCTGATTCCTCATTATAATTATCCAAAATAAACCAGCCATTCATCTCTTTACCGAGGCTGTCTGAAGGCTCAAAGCCCTTATACCGTATAACCTCCGGGTCTAGAAGCAACGCGATGCCCAAACCGATAGGCAACCCGTTTTCTTCCACCCACAATTCGAGTGCAAAACTGCGTTCACTGATATCAGCCCAGTTGTTGTTATCAAGGTATACGGGCTCAAATCTCAGGACGGTTTCTCCCTCGTTGGCTTTGGCTAAAGCATTCAGATCAACCATCGGGTTCACGTTCGCCTGTGACCAGTTCCACATGCCGGCAAAAACAACCAGATCCTCGAAATCGAGTGAAGCGTCTGGGATCGCCCGCAGATAGGGGATTTCGCCCTGAAACGGTCCCAGCTCATAGCTCAGATCTTGAGGGCGCTTGAACCATGCACTTCTGAATAGCATTAAATCGGAGAGATCGATTTGAGTATCAAGGTTGAAATCACCAAGGGCCGTGACATAAAAACTCCACATATAATCATCATAAGGGGAGCCATCAGGGTTACCATCATTATTGCCATCCAGATAGAAACCACGAAGATCAGTCATATCCGCTTTCAATTCAACTGTAATAGAATCGAGCGAAGCGAATTGGGAATCGGGAGTGAGGAACAGGAACGTATCCTGCACAGCCGGGCTTATTGTGACCGTACCAGCATGTTTACCACGAACCTTAACGTTGGGAGCAACAGTTGATAAGTCCACCGGCTTTGATAATGTCACCTTTATCTTATCATACCAATAGCACAATGAATCTTTAACTGGAAACACTTCATGTACCGCGACCACCGGTGCCCCAATCTGGTTGACAAAGAACACGATTGTATCAGGCTGGCCGGGGTCATTATCCCATGGTATTACACGAAAAAGCACTTGTCCCGAATAGTCTGGCAGATCGCTTAGCGAGTTCCAGACCAGGCTATCCTCATATACTTTTACGCCCGTTAAATTGCCCTCAACACTTGCCTGACTCCAGGAAGTGGCGGTCTTCTTTTTAAATTCGACTAGCAGAGATAGCGAGTCCTCCTCATCATCACTAAGTGTATAAGAAATAGTGATATCACCTTTATAATACCCTTCCAATTCTGAGAGGGCTATCGCAGGGGGCTGGTTGTTATCCAGAGGGAAATAGTCAGTATAGGCCGTATCCCTCCAGGGAACCGGAGTAAGTGATAATCCTGAACCTGATGCTATCGAGATCAACAGAGGGCAAATCATCATCAGAGTTTGAGTTCCAAACGATCTCTCCCTCATTGAAGTGACAAGGAATAGACATGGTTTACAGTTTTTAGAGTTAAAAAAGCCTGAAGGAATTGGATTGGAAAGCTGGCGGAGGATGAAAAGATTGTGGCCCGTCTGGCCGCCGGACAGGAAGCAGCAACGGCATCATCGAGTATGAACTGTTGGAAGTCGACCGGTGGCAGACCCGTCTAGCCGCCTGACAGGCCAAGTCCGAACCCCGCCAGAGGCGGGGGAACCTGGTGGCTAAGACCACCTCCTGGGAGTATTACTTTAACCGTCTCAGACCTAACTCGTACCACAACTATCAAATCCCTAACCAACGGCTGAAAAAGCATGTCTCTGGACGGTAACAATCCTGGATGATGCCAAATACAAAAACCTCAACTTCATTCTACCCCAAAGTGTGAACCATCTCTGTAAGCTTGACAACTCCTGGTAGCAATTGTCTTGCAATAAAAGATAAAATTCTTCTAATTTTACGGGCTATAGACAAACAATCTTTTAGACGTTTCATCATCCGCTGCGGTACCTGAAGGCCATACTGGCAGTTCAGCCTAATCCGGTGGGCAGTGGTGAGTAGCAATACTAAAGACTCGATCCCCCGGTTAAGGTCCGCTCAAGCGGCTCAACCGGGGAGAACCCTGGCACACTTGGGAATGATACACCAAGGGCTTTTCATGGTGAATCCAAAGGAGATGACTATTGGCGGTTAGAATCCGTTTGAAGCGTTTGGGGCGGCGCAAGCGCCCCTTTTTCCGGGTGGTGGCTATTGACTCTCGCAGCCGCCGGGATGGGGCGGAGATCGAACGCCTGGGGTGGTACGATCCTCTCGCCGGCACCGATGAGAGATTCCGTCTGAATGAGGATCGGATCTTACATTGGCTGGAGGTGGGGGCTCAGCCGTCGAAAACGGTGAAAAACCTCTTCTCACAGGCGGGGATCGGTCTGAGGTGGCACCTGAAGCGGAACGGCAAGAGCCCGGAAGAGATCGAGGCTGCTGTTGAGGAGTGGCACAATCAGCAGCTGGAACGCCAGCGCCGCAGGGAGGCCCTGGAAGCCCAGAAGAAACGTGCGGCCAAGCCCCAAGCTGAAGAGGCACAGGCTGCTGAGGCCGAGGCGGGCATAGAAGCAGAATCTGAAGCAGGGGCGGAAGAAGAAAAGGCTGGCAAAGAAGCACCTCAGGCCGAGAAAGCCATCGCGGAAGAGGCCGCCGCAGAGGAGGCACCAGCCGAAGAAGAGTCCCCAGAGGAGGAAGCAACGGACGACGAAGCAGGGGAGAAAAAAGAGGAGAAGACCGGGCCGGAGACTGAAGGTGCCGCCCAGGAAGAGGCACATGAAGAAATCCCTGCTGGCAAGGCAACCGCTGAAGAAGCTGCCGCGGGCGAGACGACAGCCGAAGATGAACCCAAGGTAGCCAACGAAGCTGTAACCGAAGAGAAAGCCGAGTCCCCTGAAGGCGAACCCGCCGATAAAGCCGCCCCGGAAGACGCAGACCAGGCTGCTGAAGGGTAGCCGTTGATCACAAGAGATGGGCAGCAGACGTCATGGTGCAAAACACCCCAGGAAGGAATTCCTTTCCCATAGGCACCGTGCTTAAAGGGCACGGGCTGAAGGGGGAGGTGAAAATCCGCCCCCTTTTAGCCAACATGGAAATTTTAGAGGGCTTGCATACCCTTATTGCCACTTATCCCGATGGCCGGGTTGAAAACCTGGAACTTGACCACGTGCACGCCTATGGTGGGAAGGTCCTGCTCGGCTTCAAGGGTATCGATGACCGGACGGGTGCCAATGCCCTCCGGGGCGTGGAACTGTCCGTTGCCCGCGGGAACCTGCCACCACTGGCCGATGGGGAGTATTACCTGGGCGAACTGGTAGGCTGCACCGTTGTGTTAGACGATGATACGGTGGTCGGGCTGGTGCGGGACGTCTGGGACCTGCCCGCCAACGAAGTACTCCAGGTAATCAGCAATGACAAGGAGGTGCTCATCCCCCTGATCGATGAGGTGATAAAGGAGATCGACCGTGACGGCCGCCGGGTGGTAATCACCGCGATGGAAGGACTGTTGGATTGAAACTGCGTATCGACATCCTGACCCCTTTCACACAGCTGGTGGAAGTGGTGGTGTCAACGAGCATTCTGGGTCGGGCTGCAGCCAAGGGGATTGTGTCTTACCATCTCCACGACCTGTTTGAGTTTGCCGATGCGCCTCACTACAAGATTGACGATGAGCCGTACGGCGGCGGCGCGGGCATGATCATGAAACCCGAGCCGGTGTTCCGGGCTTTCGACCGGGTGATGGAGCAAGCGGTACCTGATGCCACACCCCGGGTGATTTTTCCCACCCCGGACGGGAAACCCTACACTCAAGCGGATGCCAGGGCCCTGGCCCGGGCTGAACATCTGGTCATTATCTGCGGCCATTACAAGGGGATGGACCAGCGGGTTCGTGACCGGCTGGTTACCGACGAATACTCCGTTGGCGACTTTGTGGTGACAGGCGGAGAGCTGCCGGCTCTCCTTATACTGGACGCCGTGGTGCGGCTTCAAGAAGGGGTGCTCAGTGCTATGGAATCGGCGGAGACCGACTCCTTCGGCCAATCCAGTGGCGGACTGCTTGATGGCCCCTATTATACCCGCCCCAGGGAATACCGGGATTTTGCTGTACCGGATATCCTTCTCTCAGGCAATCATGCCGAAATCGAGAGCTGGCGCCAGGAACAGCGAAGGACTCAAACCAGGGAACGGCGCCCTGATCTGTGGGAACAATTCCAGGCCGCGGAACGGCAAGTTATGGAGCGGGAAGATGGATAAAGTGCTGCATGAGGTCACCAAGGAGTACTTGCGCGATAACCAGTCCCGGTTTCGCCCCGGTGACCGTGTGGCAGTGGAGGTACGGGTGGTTGAGGGTGACCGGACCCGCGTTCAGACTTTCGAGGGCGACGTCATTGCCATGTCAGGGAGCGGAGTTAACCGGACGTTTACCGTCCGAAAGATTTCGGGGGGCATCGGTGTGGAGAGGATCTTTCCACTCCATAGTCCTAATATCAATAAGATCAGGGTAATACGTGCGGGTAAGGTTCGCCGTGCCAAGCTTTATTACCTGCGCCAGCTGCGGGGCAAGGCGGCCCGGATCAAGGAGCGGCGGTAACCTGTCCCACTGATTTCCCAAGAGCCACCGCAGAGATCTGCCCTGAGCCTTGTCCTGATCTTCGGCGAAGGATTGCCGAAGGGGCGCTGAGAGCGCAGAGTATTTTTCCGCTACAAACCACTGCTAAATCCATGAATCGAGCTCAGGGGCAGAGTGCTGAAAATGTACAACTGCGTCGATAATGCCCTTCCGTATTTTCTTAAGATTTAATTCCACCTCCGCGTTCTCTGCGCCCCTTCGGTTGGCCTCAGGCTACGTCGTGGGCTCAGCCGAACGGGCATGCCTCCGCGGTGTTTAAATAATGGACATCCGCAGCGTTCTGACCATCACTTTCCTGGGGCACCTACTCAACCACAGCCTCACCCTGATCTACCCGGTGGTGATGATCCAGTTGGCCACCCTTTATCCCCAGACCTCCCTGACTACCCTGGGGCTTTTGGGCACGGTTCACTACTTGTTCTATGGCCTGGGCGCGTTTCCAGCCGGCTGGCTGACCGACCGGCTCGGCGCCCGGAATATTCTCCTTATTTATTTTTTAGGATCGGCGGCTGCGGTGGTTGTCCTGGTGCTGGTGCCTGGTCTGACCTATCTGGCTGTAAGCCTGGCGCTGCTGGGACTTTTCTGCGCCCTTTATCATCCCTCGGGCCTGACCCTGATCAGCCACAATTCGCCCCGCATCAGCCGGCACCTGGGCATCCACGGCATCGCCGGCAGCCTGGGTCTGACCCTGGGTCCCCTGGTGGGGGGTGCTGTAGCCGGCTGGCTCGGGTGGCGGGCCCCCTTTGCGCTGTTCGGCTTCTTTGCCGCTATAACGGGTATCTACCTCTGGCTTTCGTCCACCAGCGATGAGACCCATCGGTCACCTTCCCATCCCCAGGCACGGCGGCCCACCCTACTCCGCCCGCTTATCTACTGTTACCTTATCGGCATCTTCATGGGGCTGGCCCACCGGGGAACCCTGAATTTCCTGCCCCTGCACTTTTCCCAGGAGTTTGAAGGCATCCTGGCCCCGGTGATGGTGGGGGGATTCCTGACGGCCCTGGTTCTGGCCTGCGGCATCCTGGGGCAGACCCTGGGCGGTGTCTGGGGCGACCGCTACCCCCGGCACCGGATCATGGTTACGGTGGTGGCTCTGAACATTCCCCTACTAATTCTGATGACCCTGACGCGTGGTTATTTCATGGTGTTGCTGGCCGCCTTATGGGGGGTAGTGAACTTCGCCTATCAGCCTATCGCCAACGCCCTGATCTCCGACTTCTCCAATCCCCGCCAGCGGGGTACCCTGTTCGGCATCCTGCACGGTCTCACCTTTGGCGTGGGGGCCCTGGCGGCCACCCTGGCCGGCGCCATCGGCGACCGGTGGGGCACGGCCGCTATTTTCGCCGTCATGGGGCTGCTCCTGCTGCCGGCAGTGGCGGCGGGGCTGCTGTTGCGCCGGGAGAGCACGGCGGTTTCCGTTGATTCTCATTGAACTGGGTACTACCTTTCATAAATTGATAAGTTCCGGCCCGATGAACTTAATCTGGAGATAAAGAATGAAAGCTTACGAATTCCCAATTAAAGTCAACGCAGAGGGCAAACTTGATATTCCTTCAGCGATTACGGAAATATTGCCGAGCGGGCAGGTTGTTCGGATGATCATTCTGATTCGCGAACCTGAAGAAGATAATGAACAGGCGGCCTGGTCAGACCTGGCAGCAGAGCAATTTTTAGCTGGATACAGCGAAGCCGATGCGATCTATGACAACAAGGGCAAGCGGAGCTAAATATAGATAATTACCAGCCAGGTGAGGTCGTTTTACTTGCGTTTCCCTTTACTGACGCAAGTAGCTCGAAACGACGTCCTGCCCTCATCCTTCTTGACGTGGGGGATGCAGATGTTGTGCTGGCGCGGGTGACGAGTCAAGACCCGCGTTCTGCCTTTGATGTCTAAATTGTAAATTGGCGGTCAGCGGGCTTGCTGCTTCCATCATTGGTTCAGGTCCACAAATTGGCTACGCTTGATAAGGACTTGATCGAACGACGGCTGGGTAGACTGACAGCTGATGATTGGGCACAAACCCAGGCCGCAATTAAGCAGCTCTTCCAGCTCTATTAGACTTAATAACTGATGTATCCTGTCTACTTACGCTGGCTGCTACCCTGGCCGGCGCCATCGGCGACCAGTGGGGCACGGCCGCTATTTTCGCCGCCATGGGGCTGCTCCTGCTGTCGGCAGTGGCGGCGGGGCTGTTGTTGCGCCGGGAGAGCGAGACCATTTCCATTGATTCCCGCTGAGGCTTGTTCTATATTTCGCGTCCGATGACATCCCAAAATGAACCAAACACATCTGATTTTCAAGAGGCTGACCTCGACTCCCGCCTGACGACCCTGGAGGAGGACATGGAGCGCCTCCACCAGATCGGCATCGCCCTCTCCAGCGAAAAAAACCTGCACCGGCTGCTGGAAACCATCGTGG
>CAZULW010000008.1:30608-65250 GCA_964621455.1 uncultured bacterium | reverse complement strand
GAAGGGAATTTATTAAAAAGTAATGGTGATGTCCATATAATAAGTAGATGACCATTAATCCAGAGCATAACATTCAATTGAATTTGAGCTACAAATTATCCGATCGGCTCAAGCTTAGTTTCAGTGGCTTGTGGGGTGGATACGAGACGTCCGGTTCTTCGCCTTCAAATTTCAACACTATTGAAAATTCACAAGAAATGGCTTGGAACGGAATGCCTCAAATCACTGAGCCCTACGCGTGGAATAAGTATGCAATCATCAGTTCTTGGGCAGCTTGGCCTGAACTGCGTACGGTAAGTAATTATTCACTCAAACTCACCCATGCGTTAAGTGCCAGTACTTTCTATGAAGTCTGGGGGAATATTCTATCCGATGAGATGGATAAAAGAGACCGTTGGGGTTATACGGACGAAGACACCTGGTCCTTTGACGCGGACCTTTGGGTGGACCCGTGGATCTTCCAGCGTCAGAATGTAGATGCTGATGGCAATTCAATCACAGGCAGGCATTGGGAAGATTACTTTGCCAGCAATGTCCTGAGTGTGGGTAGTAATATCTCCAGCCAGGTGAACAATAACAATTTCGTTAAAGCAGGCTTTGAAATTAAGTCTTACGATATCGCTTTTGACCACGCTATGTCGGCCCATGAAGGTGGAGAACGATGGAATCTTATGAACGTGTATACCGGCAAGCCCTTTGAAGGTGCAGCCTACGTGCAGGATAAAGTCGAGTTCTCGGGAATGGTTTTTAATGGCGGTTTGCGGCTTAGTTTCTTTAACCAGAACCGCGATGTAGCAAAAAACATGTTCGATCCCCTGGCATATGAATCAACAACACCCGGGAATGTAACAGATGGGATGCCTGGCAATCCTGAGACGGAAAAAACAGAGCTGCAGGTTGCTGTGTCACCGCGTTTGGGTATTTCACATCCAATTACCGAAAATACAGTCTTGCACTTCATGTATGGCCATTTCAATCAGCGACCATCCTGGAACAAGATGCTTGGCTTCCCCTTCATCAATTTCACAGATGATGATGCTACGGTTTCCGATCCCTTCGCGGCTCAGGAAACTTATATGGATCAATGGATGGGCTTCCTTGGCAACCCCAAAATCGGCTATGCCAGGACGATACAGTATGAACTTGGATTCGATCAGAATATAGCTGATATCTTCAGATTGGACGTGACTGCGTATTATAAGGATGCCAGCCGCCAGACGGTCTTCAGGGAAGCTACCCTTTATGATCCCAGGTGGGGTGATTCGAATCCATGGACAACGCTGTACACCAATGATAATCAGTATAACGTAGCCATGATGGCATCCAATAGTGCTTATGCAGATATCCGTGGCATTGAGACTTCCCTGGCCTCCAATTTCGCCTTCCCGCTGAATTTCCAGATCGATTATGATCTATCGTTCAGCACGGGTGGAGTACAAGGATACTCTGCGCTATACGAATTAGGATCTGGCATTGATTCGCGGTATGGCTATGGGATGGTAAGGAAAGCCTGGAACAACAACCACAAAATCAAGGCGCAGGCCAATCTCGATTTCTACGAGGGTTATGGGCCGGCAATTGCTGGAATTCATCCCCTTGAAAAACTCCATGCTAATCTCTACTTCGAGTATTGGAATGGCCAGCAGTATACCTACCACGGGCCTGATGATACTTCGACGAAACCTAATAACAAGCGCTGGTTACCTCACTTTAGAACAAACTTGAAAATCGCCAGAACCTTCGATGCATTCGGTGTTAAAACGGAACTGGCATTGGAAGTTAGGAACCTGTTCAATAATAAGGACCTCAACATGCTCGGTGGTGATGATCTGATCAATTACCATGAGAAAACGGAACTTTCAGATGAGGACAAAGCCGAGGGCCTGACCCTGGATGAAGCTAGAATGCCAAAGCATTGGCTGTCCGGCGAACCAGATGTTTGGGGTGCATATAATCAGTGGACTAATCCACCCCGGCAATTGTTCTTCAATTTGCGCGTTGATATCTAAGGCAATGAACCCAACTAAGGGAACTTTGAAATGTTAACCGACAATGGGTTACCCAAAATTATGAGGCAAACAATGTATCTTCGAAAAATCGGTTGCAGTATGCAACACAAATTGATAAATATTTTCCTGGTGGCGTTTATGCTCTTTGGCTTGGGGCAGGAGCTACTTGGACAGGTTCAGTGGGGCAAAGAGAGCCTCACCCGGGGCAAGGTATGGGTGACCATCGCGAATTCATACCGCTTAGGTGAAGTCGATCTTCCCTGGCCATTCTACGCCCTCGATTATCCTGGCCATTCATCCGGTTCCGACCTGTCGGATAAGCCAACCTATATCGATGCCGGTGGTTACGCCATCTATGGTGAAAGGGGAGGGGTAGCAGCGGCCCATACTATCAACGGACGTTTTTACGCAGCGGCACAGTATATGACTGCAACTGCAAACGCCACCCTGATCCAGAATTTTAACATGGAAGATCCTGCCCTGCTCGCAGAAGAGATTGTGACTGGCGGTCTTCATGTTATCGACCTGGATGTTGACATCGATCATAAGAGCATGGTGTGGAGTTATCCCAAATACGATGATTTCGTGATCCATGAGTTCACCATCACCAATACGGGTGCTACGGCGCTAGATAATGTTCACTTTGGTACCAGGCTTGCTATCTGGGCATCAATGAGAGGTGATTGGCTTGGACCTGGCGATGACTATGATGATAAATATGGGTGGAGCGACGAACATGATATCTTCTACTTTTATGATGATCGCAGTTTCATATGGGAAGACGAAACACCTGTGACCTTCCTCTTCGGACCAGGTCCGACTACTGGCGATATAGGTGATCCGGCCGATATTACAGAATCCGGTGCCCGCGATCATGAGCTCCTGTCTCCGGCCTACATTACCTCAATAGTGCTCGATTCCGCCGGGGCAAATGTTAATATGAATATTCTCGAATATCTTGGGCAGGGAACCTCAAGCGAAGGACCTCCGGAGGACCTGATGGCAAGATTGGGTACCGATGCTCCAGCGTACTTCAAAACTGTCATGACCCACCAGCAACCACGCATGTCATGGGATGCTGCAAAGGCAGGGCTTCCTGCAGGTGAAGGTGGCAACAAATACGAGCGGAGTCCGGAAATGCTGGTTTCGGTGGGACCCCTCAGCATTGCCGCTGGGGCGTCAGAAACAGTAGTTTTTGCTGAAGTGCTCGGCGAGATGGATCGGGCCAAGATCATTGAGGGCGGGGACGCTAATGTCGCTTTGATGGCAACTGCTTCACGGGATTCCCTCTTTGCCAATGTAGCAGCGGCACGTGAATTGTATGCCGCCGGATATGACGTGGCCGATCCCCCTCCAACTCCGACAGATGGGGAAGGCAGTCTAATCCTCACACCCATTGACTTTGGTGTTGAGGTCGCATGGCCTCCTGTACCGTCAACATACACCGATCCCGATTTGGGCACAAATGATCTGGCCGGCTATAGAGTTTACCGGTCGACCGAGTTCGTAACTGGTCCCTGGGAATTGGTGGATGATCTGACACTCGCCGAGGTCACGACCGAGGGAGATTATATTGTATATGAATCTACTGATCTATATCTTGGTGTAGGTTATTACTACGCAGTATCAAGCTATGATGCTGACGGAAATGAGAGCGGCCTGGTAAACGCCAACCGCTTCCCGGTCTATCCCCTGCGTGCAGCCAATGAAGACTTCCCTTCCGAACGAGTCCATGTTGTTCCGAATCCATTCCGGCAGCACAGTGGTCTTCTAGGCTCAGGTGAAGAACTCCGCATGGAGTTCATAGGGCTGCCCTCTGCGTGCACGATAAGAATCTATACCCTGGCCGGTGATCTGGTTCGCGAAATCGATCATGACGACGGTAGCGGGGCAGAATCATGGGGCAGTATCTTAACCTTGGATTATCAAACCAACAAATGGCTGCTGTATGTAGTGCCAGGCTTTTACGTGTATCACGTTGAGTCCCATGCTACGGGTACAGATGGCAAGAGTTTCGTTGGAAAATTTGCCATAATCAGGTAGATGAATTTCATGAAGAACCATTTCAAAAAATACTCAATCATTAACGGAGAAATGGATATGCAGTTTAATAAACTTGTCAGGCTCGCCTGTCATACACTATTGGTTGGCTTGGTAATGCTATCGGGTGTGAAAGCACAAAGTGGTATCGAGCCCTATGAAATTGAACGAGTTGGATTATCAGGATGGCAATTCCTGAAGATCAACGCCGATGCTAGATATTCAGCACTGGGGGGCAGTTTTACAGCCCTTTCGCACGGTGATGCCAGCTCGGTCTACGGTAACCCTTCGTCCCTCGTTGATGTGGACAACATGGGTGTTTCGCTAGGCCGAATCAACTGGTTTGCTGATATCAGTTATCAGACCTTTTCCCTGGCGAAAAGCCTTGGTGACAAAGGGGTGGTAGCTGTAAGTATCGCTTCACTCGATGTTGGAGACATCCCGGAAACAATCAACCGGGAAGTTGCAGGTGTCGGAGTAACGGAATCTGTAATTACTGGCAATACGTTCACAGGTGGCGATCTGGCTGCCGGTTTATCATACGCCAGAAAAGTGACCGATAGGCTGTCCTTGGGCGGCAACGTCCGCTGGGTCGAGGAAACGATTGCTGAGCTGAGTATGAGCAACATATCGGTAGATTTTGGTACCACCTATTACACTGGTTGGCGTTCTTTACGTCTAGCCATGGTGGCCAGGAATCTTGGATCGGACAAGACTCTTTCTGGCTGGGATGAAGATATCCAGGCTGAACCGGTAGACATCCGCATGCCTATCGATTTTCGCGTGGGGCTAGCTATGGATTTTTTGGATGCTGAAGATAGCCCGCACTTCCTCACAGTATCAGTGGAAGGCTCCCACCCCAATGATGGGCCAGAAAAGTTGAATGTTGGAGTGGAATACTACTACAACAAGATGTTGGCCCTTCGATGTGGATATCGTGGTGGTTATGATGAAGAATCAATCACCTTCGGTGGTGGTGTGCAGATTGGTTTCGGTGATTTTGGCACAGGCATTAATTACGCCTATGTTCCATTTGGTCGCCTGGGTACTGTGCACATGTTCACCCTGGGCCTCTCATTCGAATAATATAGACGGTTACCTAAGGTTTAGATGACGTCCGTGTGAAGTGCTTAACATGGACTGTTAGGGAAGGGGTCCGTTTTTACCGGGATCCAGGTCGGCATTGAGGCCGGTGTCCAGTGTATATAACATATCTTTTAAACAGGATGTACATAGTAAGGGAGAAAAATGGTAGCTGTTGAATCCTATACACTTGCTTTGATATTGTGTTTTATTACGATGTTATGCTGGGGATCCTGGGCGAATACGCAGAAGCTGGCGACTAAGACGTGGCCTTTTCAGCTTTTCTATTGGGACTACGCCATCGGTGTCTTGCTGTTATCCTTAATCCTCGCCCTGACCTTGGGCAGCTTCGGTTCCGTCGGCCGCGGTTTCTTTACCGATCTTGGTCAGGCATCACTCAACTCCCTGTGGCTGGCTTTTCTGGGTGGTGTGATTTTCAACTTGTCCAATATTCTCCTGGTTGCTGCTATTGATATTGCCGGGATGGCGGTGGCCTTTCCTATCGGTGTGGGCTTGGCCTTGGTTCTTGGCGTGATTACCAACTATATCGCTACGCCATTGGGAAATCCGGTGTTTTTATTCTTGGGCGTGGCCCTGGTTGTGGTGGCGATCATAACGGATGCCCTGGCATATCGCCGACTCCCCTCTGAGGGTCAGAAAACCCCCACCAAGGGCATCATCATCTCCATCGCTGCGGGTGTATTAATGGGCTTTTTCTATCGTTTCGTCGCTGCGTCAATGTCGGAGAATTTCATCACCCTTGAGGCGGGCAAGATGAGCCCCTATTCGGCGGTAGTGGTTTTCTCTATCGGCTTACTGGTATCCAACTTCGTTTGGAATAGCTTTGTGATGGCCAAGCCTTTCGTGGGCGAGCCGGTACGATATCGTGACTACCTCGCCAAGGGAGATGCCCGCTTACACTCGATTGGTATCCTAGGCGGTATTATCTGGGGGATAGGGATGTCTTTCAGCATTATCGCGGCGGGCGCTGCTGGATTTGCGATTTCCTACGGACTTGGCCAGGGAGCGACCATGGTGGCGGCTTTCTGGGGCGTTTTCATCTGGAAGGAGTTCAAAGATGCGCCGGCGGGAACCAACCGACTTATTGCGCTCATGTTCACGTCTTTCATCGTTGGTTTAGCTCTCATCATAACGGCGAGGGTGACGTAAATCGAGCACTAAAAGCCAAGACGATGATGTTCCCCAGATGGATCCATACTGATCCAGTGCTACTCTAATTCCGTCAACCCGGATGTGGCGATCAGTTTTCCTTAGCCCCGCAGTAAAAAATAAATCTTCCGTGCTTGTGTTACCGGGCACAGGTTGAGAACATTGACTAATGTGCTCTATTCTACGATGGGGTATTCGGACACTCGGTGGGCCGGGATATTCGCTTGAGATGAAATAACAAAAACGTTTATCATAACGGAGGTAAACAAAATGAAAAAGATAATTATGATTACCTGTTCAGTCGTGCTGGCCGCTGCCATTTTTTCGTCCTACGCTCAAGCAGGGACGAAGCAGTTGAGCATGGCGCAGTTGCGGGACAAGATCGCCGGCGGTTGGGCCGGCAAAATGATCGGCGTATCCTACGGCGCTCCGACGGAGTTCAGAGCAAGAGGAGAAACTTACGAAAAGGAGCTCCCCTGGGAACCCGGCAGGGTGGCAAATTCCCTTCGCCAGGATGACATGTATGTCCAGATGAGTTTCATGATGACAATGGACCGGTATGGCATGGATGCCCCGGCGGAAAAGTTCGCCGAATCGTTTGCCAATGCAGGCTATCGCCTGTGGCATGCCAATGTACAGGCCAGAAAGAACTTCTGGGATGGTATCATGCCGCCGGAATCAGGCAGCCCCGAATACAGCCTGCATGCCGACGACATCGATTTCCAGATCGAGGCCGACTACATCGGCTTGATGTGCCCCGGTATGCCGCAAACCGCCAATAAGTTCGCCGACAAAGTCGGTCACATCATGAATTATGGTGACGGCGTGTACGGTGGCATGTTTGTAGCTGGATTGTACACCCAGGCCTATATTGAAGATGACATTCAAACCATCGTGAAACAGGCCTTACGTGCCATTCCAGCGGAGAGTGGTTACGCCAAGGCGATCCAGGATGTCATCGATCTGCACGCCAAATACCCCAAGAATTGGCGTTCAGCCTGGGCCGAGCTGGAGGCTAAGTGGGGCAATGTAGATATATGTGGTGCGCTGGATCCGTTCAACATTGATGCCACAATAAACGGTGCCTACATCGTCATGGGTTTGCTTTACGGAGAGGGAGACTTCGGTAAAACGTTGGAGATCTCCACCCGTTGCGGGCAGGACTCGGATTGCAATCCTTCCAATGCGGCCGCCGTTGTCGGCGTTATCAAAGGATACAGCAACATACCAGAAAAATGGACGGCCGGCATAGCGCCCCTGGCTGATTCGACCTTCATATTTACAGACTATTCATTCAACTCTGTTGTCGAGAATACGCTGAAATATGCCAAACAGTTGATTCAAGAGAACGGCGGGGAAGTGACTGCCGGCGGTGTGACCATTCCGGTGGAAGCGCCGAAGGCACCACCGCTTGAAGTGTCTTTTCCCGCCTCGTTCCCCATCTACAGTTCGAACGTGTTCGATGGTCCCGGTTGGGACTGGAAAGGTGATTGGGAAACTCTGCGCGGTAGACAATGGAGAAGTGAGAACGAGGTACCGCTGGCCAAATTCACGGATGAACGTGGAGCTGAAGTGACCTTCACCTTTAGCGGCTCTGGCGTGGTCTTACAAGGGAATTGGGCCCAGGATGGGGGCAAAGCCGATGTCTATGTGGATGGCAAGCTGCACCGCAATGTTGATACCTATTACTGGTGGGCTGGCGAAGGGAAAAATGATGCCTTCTTGTGGCACGTATTGAATTTGACGCCGGGAAAACACACCGTAAAACTTGTTGTTACCGGAGAAAAGAAACCCGAGGCAACGGGATCGCGCATATATGTAAGGAGCGCTACGGTTTTTACGTCGATAAAAAGCTAGGCTTTTATAGAGTAAGACGACTGGCTTGAATCCAGTATAATTGAAGGAAGAACGGCAATGCGGTTATAGTAGAGTCGTATGTTTTCGTAGTCTTCATGCTCGTTATACCCATGATCTGTTGGTGCTCTCAGGTCAATACACGGAAACTGGTAGCTGAAAAAGTAGTCGTTTCATTTGTAGGGGTTACCTGAGTTTTCATTGCCATCATCGCTGACGTTCTTGCCTATCGTGGACTGCCTTCACAGGGACAAAATATTTCAGCCAGAAGCATAATTATTTACTTGTTAATAAAGGGTAAGACCGATGAATAAACTCAAAATAGTCGTTGTTGGAAGCTCGAATACCGACATGATTATCAAAATGGACCGCTTACCAGGTCCGGGTGAAACCCTAATCGGGGGCGAGTTCATCATGGCTGCCGGGGGTAAAGGAGCTAACCAGGCCGTGGCGGCCGCGCGGCTTGGCGGGGAGGTAACCTTTATTGCTCGAATTGGTAAGGACATCTTTGGTCAGCAGGCGATAGAGGGATTCAGGCAGGAAGGAATTCACACTGATTTTATCGTACAAGACGAACAGTGCCCTTCCGGCGTAGCCCTCATTTTCGTGGATCAGGGAGGTGAAAACAGTATCGGGGTAGCATCCGGTGCCAATGGTCAATTATCGATCGAAGACGTGACAGCTGCGCGGGCAGAATTGGAAGCGGCCAAAGTGTTACTCCTGCAGCTGGAAACGCCTATCGAGACTGTCCAGGATGCCGCCCGGACAGCCAAGGAAATGGGTGTGAAAGTCATCCTTAATCCTGCGCCAGCGAGGGACTTGGATGACGAGTTGTTAGGTAATGTCACGGTGCTTACTCCAAATGAAACCGAAGCCGAGCTGCTCTCAGGGATAAGCATTACCGATGATGCCTCCACCAGGGAAGCTGCAGCGCGGCTCAAGCAGCGGGGCGTCGAAAACGTCATCATCACGCTGGGTGCCAAGGGTGCGATTGTAATCACCGATGAGGGTGCTCAACAGATACCGTCCGCGGAGGTAAAAGCGGTTGATACCACCGCTGCAGGGGACGCGTTTAATGGCGCACTGGCATTTGCCCTTGCAGAAGATAAATCCCTAGAAGAAGCTGTGCGATTTGCCAATCTAGCTGGGGCTCTCTCGGCCACCCGGATGGGCGCACAACCGTCTATGCCGACGTTGAAAGAAATCAAGAAATTCGCCGGTTGACTCGAGCAATGGTTTCAGGATTGGTAAGCTAATGGGGGAGAATGATGTATTCTCGTGAATCTCACAGGAATATACTGCCGAAGTGTAAAACCCTGCTCCTGATTGTATGGGTTCTGGTTTGCTGCATCGGTTGCCAGGGGGAGAAGACCGAGTATGTCCAGATCACCAAGGGGGAGCTGCGGAATAAGATTGCCGGCGGATGGGCCGGGAAGATCATCGGTGTCGCTTATGGCGGTCCCACTGAATTCCAATATAACGGGATTATCAATGAGGATGAAATCGCCTGGGATCCGGCCAGTGTCCGGGATGCTATCTGGCAGGATGATCTCTATGTACAGATGACGTTCATGATGACGATGGATGAATATGGCATCGATGCGCCAGCCGAGAAGTTTGCCGAAGACTTTGCTAATGCTGGTTATATGCTCTTCCACGCCAACCGGAAAGCCAGGAAGAATGTCTGGGATGGGATTATGCCTCCTCTCTCCGGTCATCCGCAGTACAATCTGCACGCAGATGACATCGACTTCCAGATCGAGGCTGATTTTATCGGCTTCATGAATCCGGGGATGCCTCAGAGCGCCAATGCGTTGTGTGACCGGATCGGCCATATCATGAATTATGGTGATGGCGTCTACGGTGGTATGTTTGTGAGTGCGCTATACGCCGCAGCATATTTTGAAAGTGATATCGAGACCATTGTGCGAACAGCCTTGGCCTCAATACCCGCCGAGAGTGGCTATGCACAGGTAATTGAGGATGTGCTAGAGGGGTACCGGAATAACCATACAGACTGGCGTGCCACTTGGCATGCCCTACAGGATGAGTGGGGCACAGTTGATATCTGCGGAGCACTGGACCCCTTCAGTATCGATGCGAAACTGAACGGCGCTTACATCGCTATGGGCCTTCTATTTGGTGGCGGGGATTTTGAGAAAACGATGGAAATCAGTACACGCTGTGGGCAGGACTCGGACTGTAATCCCTCGAATGCAGCAGGCGTTCTGGGAATAATCCTGGGATATGAGCGGATTCCCGAGACTTGGAAGCGTGATATTCCCGCTATGGCTGACCAGACGTTCATTCATACCTCCTATTCGTTTAATTCGGTGGTTGATCGAACCCTGGACCATGCCTTGGAGCTGATCCAGCGTAACGGCGGGTACATTGAAGATAATACCTGTTACATACAGGAAGAATCACCCGAGCCACCTATGCTGGAGGTCTCTTTTCCCGACCTTGAGGCGGCCTACCGGACAACGGTCCAGGATGATGCAGCATGGGAATGGAATGGCAACTGGCAAGAGGTTATACATCGTCAATGGGGAAGCAGCGAAACCCAAAGAATCGCGGACGAAGAGGGATCGGAGTTTATCTTTACCTTCAGCGGCACGGGTGCTGTGATCATGGGACGGTGGGACCGGGACGGTGGCAAGGCGGACGTCTATGTTGACGACGAGTTCGTCCGTGAGATCGATAATTACTATTGGGTCACCGAAACCGGAGCCGGATTTCACTGGCTGAATGGTGCGCACCTTTTTCACATCCTGAACCTGCCACCTGGCCAACATACCATCCGAATGGTTGTCAACGGGAAGAAAAATGCAAAGTCGACGGGGACCAAGTTGAGAGTGGCACGGACCATCGTGTTCGAGTAATCATAATGGAAAAGCACCCTGTGGAGGCTGTATGAAACCATTCAGGAGCTATCTAACGATTGTATTGATAGGCTTGCTACTTTCGGGCTGCATCAAACAGGCAAAAATATCGGTTGCAGAATATCAGGACAAGGTTTATGCCTCCTGGCTGGGACAGATAATAGGCAACATATATGGCCTGCCGCATGAAAATGCCTATATAGACGAGCCGGGTCCCGCGACCTTTCCGTATGGCTATGGGCGCAACATTGATCGTCTGAAAGAAATCGGCGGTGCCTTTTCTGATGATGATACCGATATCGAGTATATGTATTTGCTGGCCATGGAAGAGAAGGGCTTCGAACCCACCTATGCCGATCTGACTGACCATTGGTTGCATCATGTACGTAAGCGGGTCTGGCTGGCTAACCGGGCGGCACTCGCTTTCATGCATTATGGATATACGCCGCCAGTAACCGGCATGAAGGAGATCAATCCCCACTGGTTCCAGATTGATCCACAGTTGGTTAATGAGATCTGGGCGGTGACGGCCCCTGGCATGGTGCGCTATGCGGCTGACAAGTCCGGCTGGGCGGCCCGTATCACCGATGACCACTGGGGCATTGAGCCCACCATCCACTACGGTGCGATGTATGGGGCGGCTTTCTTCGAGTCGGATATTCACAAATTGATTGATATCGGGACTCAGGCCCTGCCTCAGGGCAGCCGCTTTGTGCAGACAGTCGAGGACATGAAAGCCTTGCATCGCAAATACCCCCACGATTGGAAGCGGGCCCGTCAGGAGATGGCGGAGAAGTACTACCATAACGAACCGGTGGAGACCAGGACTATCTGGAACGCTAATCTCAATGGTGCTTGTGGAATCCTTGCGCTGCTCTATGGAGAGGGGAGTTTCCAGAAAACGCTCGATTTGGCCTGCGCAATCGGCTTTGATGCGGACAATCAGGCAGCTACAATGTGTGGGTTATTGGGAGTGGTACTGGGCACCAAAGGACTTCCACCCGAGCTGCTTCATCCGTTGCCCGAATCCGAATGGGAATTGCCTTTTAACGATCTGTATAAAAACGTATCGCGATACGATATGCCCGATGCCAGTCTGAAAGACATGGCGGCGCGCATGGCCGCTCAGGGCGAAGAGATTATCCTGAACCACGGCGGCCGGAAGGTCATAGAAAATGGGAAGGCATTCTATCTGATAAATCCTGATGCGGAATTCGTTGCTCCCCTTGAGTTCCCTGGGGCGCCCATGCCCTATATGGAAGTGGGAAAGGAAATGGAGTATCCCTTTTATATCTCGGGCGGCAAGCCGCCGTATCAATGGCGGGTTGTATCAGGCTCATTGCCAGATGGAATTCGATTGCATAATGGTGTTCTGTCAGGTACACCGACAACACCCGGGGTATACCAGGTTGTGCTTGAGGTTTCCCAGGGTGGTGCGAAGATTCAGCGTGAATTCATGCTCGTGGTGCGTGGTAGAAACCTGGCACCGGTGGCTGACAGGATCCTGACGAACGTGCCTGTACCTGATGTCGAGAGGCGTGATGCCATGTGGCTGACTGTGGCGCACTCGCTTTATACAGATGACATTGAAGCCATCCGCGACGGGAAGCGCCTCGGGGACAGCTCCACCTATTACAGTATCACCAGCACCGCGAAAGAGGACCCGGATTACTATGGTTATGAGTGGAAGGAATCCCAAAACCTAGGTCTACTTGGTTTCCATACCGGCTCCGTAGAGGAAAACGGCGGCTGGTTTACCTCCCTCAATGTGGAGTATCGTGACCAAGAAGGCGGCTGGCAATCCGTGGAGGATTTGGTTATCAGCCCTTCGTTGATGCCGGGAGGGGAACGATTCAATAAACCTCACTTTGTGGAATATCTGCTTGCCTTCAGGCCAGTAGTGACATCGGCTATACGCATACGTGGGGAAGCGGGAGGAGTTGAGCATTGGTATAGCGCCTTCACTCGATTTACCTCGATCACCGAGTTGTCCGCTCACGAACCTTTGCCGGACTATCATACGCTATTGGATTAACGGTGGTTTTTAGGACAGTAACCCGGCTAAAGGCTGCCCCCGCATTTTGCTGAACCCGGGCTGAGTTAGCCCGGCAATTGGGTGTCAGCCGGGCGTGGGTGACGAAGGTGACGCCCGGCTAATAGGGCCCAGCAGTATCAACGTTGACGACAGAAGCGAAAGTTTCTCAATAAGGATGTAAATTTGGCGGTAAGAGTAACGAGGACCTGACCATGCATAACCTATTCCGTGTCATCATATATGTATTTATCATCTTCACAATATTTACCTGCAGTAAATCGGGGAAGCAGGAGAGGGTGAATGCGCCAGGCAATAGAATAAGGGTAATCCTGGATACTGATGCCAATAACGAATTGGATGACCAGCATGCAATTGCCTACCTGCTGTTTAATGGCGATCTGTTTGATGTGGAAGGAATTACGGTAAACGCAACTTCTGGCGGCGGAGACATTGCGAAGCATTTCGACGAGGCGGAGAGAATAGTAAAGCTCTGCAATTTATACCCGCAGATGAAAATATATAATGGCGCTGATGGCGATTATCAGAATATTGCGGGGCATGTAGATAAAAAAAGGTTTGATGGCAGTGAGGCTGTTGACTTCATCATCAGGCAGGCAAATGCGAAGGACGATAGAAAATTGGTGCTGCTGGCCGTGGGCAAACTCACCAATGTTGCGTTGGCCCTGAAGAAGGACCCATCCATCGGGGATAAAGTTCGCATTGTGTGGTTGGGGTCCAATTTTCCGGCAGCGGGTGAATATAATCTGGTAGCCGATACTTCGGCCGTCAATCCCGTTCTGCAATCGGATGCGGAACTTGAGATTGTTACCGTGCGGTATGACGAGGACACGGGGACGGCGGCCGTTGTCGCTTATCTCGAGGATATCAGAAGAATTATGCCGGGCAAAGGACCACACATTACCGAACCGGTTACGGGCAGACACGGTGGACAGTTCACAAATTTTGGTGACTATTCCGTCGAGTTATTTGAGAAGTTTGAGGGCAGTCCCCTATCCCGGCCGTTATTTGATATGGCTGCGGTGGCCATCTTGAAGAATCCATCGTGGGCCGAGCGTAAAAGTATAGCTGCGCCAAAATTGATCGGGAACGGCTGGAAAGAGCAGAGGGGGAATCCCCGCAAGGTACTCCTGTGGGAGAACTTTGATAAAGATAGCATCATGGATGATTTTTACAATACTATGGAGTTCTATACCCTCGCAACAAATAGATCCCAATAACCGTCGTTTATTGGCCGACAACTTTGAGGGACCTCAATGCGGATTACTTTGCCAACATTCCTGATACTTCTGGCGTGGACGCTGCTATTATGCAGTGGTCCGACACCAGAGGGCGATTCTGCTCGTCAGTCCAAATTCTACGTGATGTCCGATGGTGATGATACCAATCCAGCCACCCTTAAACTGCCCTGGGAAACGCTCAGCCGAGTTAATCAACATTCCTTTACCGCTGGTGACACCATCTTCTTCGCGCGGGGCTCGAGATTCTCAGGTGGTCTCCTCATTACCGATTCAGGAGCTGATGAAAAACCAATCGTTCTGACGACCTATGGAAAAGGACTTGCGCCAAGCTTTACCAATCCTGATCTGAGTGTTCTGAATGGCAACATGATCCAGATCAGGGGGAGTCACATCCTGGTGGATGGCCTCCATTTTCATAGTGGTGTTGCGGCGGACCAGGAACGGGGTGTGAATGCCCGCCAGCTGGTGGACGCGGAAACCGAAGAGCACCTCTGGGCCGAGACCTACGACCGCGACCTCACCGACATCTTCGCCATCCAAAGCGACGTGGCCCGGCAGATTGCAAAGGCCCTCAAAGCCACCTTGACCCCGGAGGAGAAGAGTTATATTGAGCAGAAACCCACTGACAACCTGGAAGCCTATGATTATTACATCCAGGGGAACAATTTCTGGTACCGTCAGTGGCTGGGCTACAGCGGACGGCATGTCATGGTTAACGCAGTGGAAATGTATGAAAAAGCCGTTAAGCTGGACCCCAATTTTGCCCTGGCATGGGCCCGCCTGGCCCGGGTCCACTTGCGCAGCTATGCCTGGTGGCGCACCGATCCAACACCTGAACGCCTGGAACAGGCACAAAGGAGCCTGGACCATGCCCTGGCCCTTGATCCGGCACATCCTGAAGTAATCCTGGCCCACGGTTATTACTACTACTGGACAGAGGACTATCGCCAGGCATTGGAATATTTCCAGCAGGCCCTGGTGAAGGCGCCCAATAATAGTGAGATTCTCGGTGCCGTAGGAATTGCGTACCGTCGTCTAGGCGAGTATGAAACAGCCCTTGATTTCTTCAAGCCGGCCCTGCAGTCAGATCCACGCCATATTGAGCGGATTGAGCATTTATCCCTTTCCTATTATTACTTACGCCGCTGGCGGGAGGCCGAGCACTATGCTGACCTTATGATCCAACTGGAGCCGGAAGCCTGGCTTGGCTACAATTATAAGCTCTACTCTATCATAGGCTCATCAGGTGATCTTCAAAAGATGCGGCAGGTACTGGCCCAGGGAGCCCGGCACGGCGCCGATCTGCGAGTCTGGGAATTTCGGGTAGATAAGTACGCGGGCCACTACCAGGAAGCGGTGGACAGGATTCAATCCTACGATGATGTAACCGATTGGCAGCTTGAGCTTGCCGCCCTGTACCGGTTGATGGGGCGGCCCCAACAGGCAGCCGCCTACTATGACTCAGCACGTATTTATTACGAGAACCGGGTCGCCGTGGATGCTAAAGACCACTTTGCTCATGCCTATTTGGGGCAAAGCTATGCCGGGCTGGGGCGCCGAGACGACGCCCTTCGGCAAGTGGATATTGCCACTACCCTTAAGTCTGTAGAGAAAGATGCCTTACGTGGGACGCAGACCCTCATTAGAGTCCTGCCCATCTATATCCTGTTGGGGGACTACGACCGGGCCTTCGATCTGCTGGAACAGCTGCTCTCCATTCCCAGCGGCATGAACTTGAATTGGATCCGACTCGATCCGGACTGCAAGCCCCTGCGGGAGCACCCGCGGTTTAAGGCGCTGGTGGCTGGGGATTAGGGACTTGGGATTAGGGGCTGACTAGAACTCACCCCCTTCTTTTCACGAAGCCCCCTCTCTTCGTAAGAGAGGGGGAGACACGAAGTGTCGGGGGTGAGTTAGAATAGAAACCCGATTCAGTCCTCCAGCAGTGGTTCCCCGCAGCACCTACCTGTCATCGCGAATCCCCCGACCGAAGCGTCGGGGGGCATGGCGATCTCGCTCGCTAGCATCGGCACATCGGCACATGCCAATGAGGCTGCCACGTTCGTCCGTCGGCCCTGGCCGTAGCCACTGGGGAGGCTGACCGGCTCCATCACGCCTACACCCCCGGGATGTCACACCTGTCCGGCGGGCCTCCCCGTAGCCGGGAGCCTCGGCGTAGCTGGAACGGCGAGCCCGGCCAGGGCCAGGCGGGTTGATTACACTTCCAGCCTGGGCTTCCCTTTAGGCAGGTCAAAACAAACCGTTACGCCCTTAGGGTGCTGATACCACGTACCCGTCTCCAGCCCGGGTGGCCCGGTCACCTTCTTCAGGGGGACCGGCTTACCGCCGATGGTCAGGCGCGGGGCACGTTCGGCGCGAGTCATCACGTCCACCGTAAAGCGCGCTGCCGCGAATGGGGCTGAAAATGTCACTGCATTATCCTTCCTCCGGATTCGCGTCAGTTCCTTTGCCGCCCAGTAGCGGGCGATTTCGCTGAGCTTCATCCAGATCAGGTTATCGTAGCGGGCGTGGACGCGGCGGACAACCTCTTTGAAAATGTTGAAGCCCAGCTGGTCACCATTATAGTAGATACCGGGCCAATGACAGACCATGATGGCCGGTTCACCGCTGTCAATGACCTGAACCATACGGCCGCTCTGCAGATCTTCAGTGATAAAGCGGTCCACTGAGCCCGGGGAGAGGCCGTCCCAACCGCCAAACCAGTCGCCCGTGCAGCCGATGATCGACACCACGCATCTGGGGTCCGGTCCGTCCAGGTCGGCTGCCTCGTAGACCTGGGGAGCGACGCTCTGCTCAGGGTCGGTGAAAAGATCCCGGAAGTAGTGGGGCACCTCGGCGCCATACACATCACGTACGGCTTCGAGTGTGCCTCGGGCAAGGTTCTCGCGGTTTCGGCTGCCAAAGCCGCCAGGGGTCGTGATCCCCTCACAGGGCAAACCGACGTTTTTAAGCACACGCAGGGCGTAGGCCAGATACTCGGCCAGTTCGTCCGCGCTCCTGGTCTGGCTCCACTCCCAGTTCTCCATGTAATCCGGCGTGGCCTGGGGGTAGGGCCGGCCGGTCTGGATGTCGATGACCCGGGTGTGACTGATCATCTCCGGGTGAATATCCCAGTCGGGCGCCATGAATTCGCGAACTAGCTTCAGGCTCTCACCGAGCTCTTGCCGGGACCAGCCCGGCAGGAAACGATCCATCCATCCCACGCAGGCCGGATAGGGAACAATGCTGTACTTACCCTTGACGCCGTGATCCCGGCACCACTGGCCAAACTCGCGGACGAAGGAATCGGGGATCTCGCGGGGGAGGGTTCGCCAAGGTTGTGGGTAGCGGTCCGGGAAGACCTCATGGAACTGGGGGATGCCGAAATGGGCCATATTCACCAGGCACGTGGAGTCGTCGATGATGAAGCTGATCGGCACCCGGTTCTGTGGATTGAGGACCTGGACGCTGCCTGCCTGCCTGGGACGTTCCCCAGGTTGCAGCAGGCCGGGCATGGCCAGGGCTGCCGCACCGGTGGCCATGGTTTTCAGAAAATCCCGGCGGGTGTAATCCATCGGGCTCATATTCTATTTCCTCCAGACTTCGTTTGAACAGTCTCTTTAAAGATAAGTCTCAATGCTGTCACGAACTTCTCCCTCCCGCCCTGAAGACGATAGACAAGCCGGCGGCTATGACTAAAACGGTTATAACGGCTATGAAGTATAATGACTTTTGCAGGGCCGGTCCGCTCACTGCCAAGGCGGATTTCTCTGAGACCGTATCAGCGGCAGCAGACCTGGCCGAAGCACTATTCCGGGATTGGACTGGGGAGTCCAGCTGGCCCTCTGCTAGGGCAGAGTCGGATTTGGCCACTAACTCCTGGTACCCCAGGGGCACGCCGGGGTAAAAATAAGTTCCTCTCCTCAGAATTCGACTCATTTCCATTTTGACCATTGGGTTTTCGGGATCGAATTCTAAAGTTTTTACTACCCGAGCTCGCATCTTTGCATCCCATCTGGCGGGCAGCATCGTACCTTGAATCCACTGCATATCAAGTCCGCATTCGCAGTCCGCGCCGATAACGAAAAGGATGCGGGTCAGGTTGACTTCACTTATTTCTTCACCTTTCATCAGCGGTCCGATCCATCGAGCTCTTCCGTAAAGCACCGCCGCACGCGGCTCGCTTATTTCCTCCACGTTCAAGCCCAGGCTCCAAAGCAGAATTGTTTCTCCAGGAATTGATCTCGAATCTACCACTAGAAGGACAGGAGGATGAGCGATTGGCTTAGGCATCATTTCCATTTGTCTACTTATGGTCTCAATGGCTTCCGCAACAGCTTCCTGAGCCTTCTTATTATCCTGTGGATCAGTTCCTTCAATCAACACTACCACACCGTAGGTTTTAATAACCTCCTGGAGGATTTCTTCACGCTTTGGCGAAGAGACGAGATGGTCAAGTGCTGATCGCAGCGTTAGTTTGAAAGGCTGGTCAGGTTTTGTAATGGGAACGGAAAGCGACTGTCCATCGGGTGAGACCAGAACCGCGGCGGGGAAAGATCGTATCGGCCCTAAGTCAAGGTATTTCATTGACGGATGGTCTCTTTGTTGATCGGTATCGATTATTTCAGCCTCGATGTTGCTGTCCATAAGGACCGCGCGTGATATTTGTTTGAAGCTGGAGGTAATATCCGCCGGAGTATCTTGACTGACATAGCAGTAGAGATAATACGGCCTGATGGCCAGGTCAACGAAGCCGGTCTCGCGGACATTATACCTGCAGGCGAACAGCGGGTGAGTCTGGAAAAAACCCCACAGGCAAATCACCGCAGCTGTTCTGCATAGGTTAATCATCGCAAACTTTGTTTAACAATGGACAAGTTTGCCTACTATGCCCACGATCTGGCCTTTTGCAACGCAGGTAACAATTACCCCCGTTATTGATTCCTGCCAAAGTAAAGTCCTCATGTAGAGGCGACCCTGGCCGTCCCGGCCACGGGGAGGCCTCGGCGAGTCGCCCCTATCACCCGGTCGCCCCACCCACTGGCGGTAGGGGCACGGCCCCGACTCTTCCGTCGGGAGGCTGAGCCGCGCGCCGTGCCCTGTGAAACAGGCCGGTCTGTAGGGGCGTATCCGTCTGACCCGTCAGGATGCCGGACAAGCCGCCGGACAGGTCGCAATACGCCCCTACGTCGGTTTGTAATAGGACTATCTTTATTGCAGGATTCAATAATATGTCCTAGCATCGAATTCTTATCGACTTCTACTGCTCAGTCAGCCTGACCGAAGCACAGAACCTGCCCATCTTCAAGCGTGACTATTGCCCGGCCATCGCGGTCCACGGCCAGGCCCCAGGGAACCGGAGAGGATGGCACCGGCTGAGCCTATAGGACCCTGCCATCCTGAAGACTCAGGGCGACGATTTCTGATGTCTTGGCAATAACCACGGCATTCCCGCCCAGTGCCAGAGCGACGCTCCCTTCGCAGTCGTAGTCCCACAAGGGCTTGTCGGGAATATCGAGCTTTCCCCATGATGGGATGATATGCCGCCCGGGGTATTTGCGTTCGAACACGCTGTCGCTTAACAGCTGCTTTTCAATGGGAGCATAGCATCTGACCTTATCACTGTTCAGCCAGATGATATCTCTTTCCCCTACTGAGGCGTGCAATACTTTTTCTGTGACAGTAACGTCGACCACCGGGTGATCCGGATCTCCATAGAAAGGCTGGCCGCCAACCACGACCTTATCGCCGACCAGGAAAAGTTCCCAGCCGCGCAGGCATATTGACTGACAGATGTTGAGGAGCTCCCCACTGTTAAGGCATTTTCCATCCCTGATGTCATAGACTGCCGGGGAGACTGCGTTGCCACCGGCCATGTAAAGTTTCCCACCGTTAAGCAGCAGATGGCCCTGCACGCCCACCCCGGTGCGGGCTTCAGCGTTCAGATGACCGGAAGTATTATTCTGCCACTTGAGCCTGCCGGTTTCGGCATCGAGCGCATAAACGTGGGTACCGTCAAAATTCGAAATGCCGGCCGCAAAATAGGCTATCCCGTCATCAACAAGTACACCACTTGCAACAGGCCACGTGGAGAGCAGCGCACCATAAACGGGTATCTTACGTTCTTCCGGGGCTGCTCGGAAACGCCAGAGCTGTTGTCCAGTTTGCGCCTCCAGGGCGTATACCCACCCGTCGCCGGAACCTACCAGAACGCGGCCGTTCCAGACTGTCGGGGGGATTCTAACTCCACCTCCCGTATAGGCCGTCCATCGCTGCTCTCCGTTTGCAGCGTCTATGGCCCGCACAATACCATCGGAACCACTGAGAAATACCAGGCCGCCGGCCGTGACCGGGGCTGTCGGAGTAAATGCGATCTTTGGGGTAAGCTGCCAGAGTTGATCGCCTTTATCTGGTATTACCGCTTCCGTCGTGGCAGTGCATTTATTGTTTCCGCGAAAGGTGGGCCAGTCAGCCGACGATACCGGCAGCTTTTTGACCTTTTTCGGATCCGCCGTGCCAGTCTCCAATCGCTCTTCTTCGATAGCCCTCCGGCTGAAGTCAAAATCCCCTGCCGGCCCCAGGCAGGTGATACCATAGAGCGTAAGCTGGCAGTCACACGTTGAGGGCCACCAGTAGAGAAGGCCATGGGCGATGTTCACGCCGTCGTGACACGGCGGACGCATGGGCGAAACATATTGAGGTCGGAAAGTGGCCGCGTCAAGACGTACTGACCCGCCATCAGCCCGAAAGAAAACAGCATCGACAGAACCCGTTGGCCGGGTACAGGCCCTGCGATCAATATTATACTCGGCCAATATCTCGCCACTCAGCGGATCAAAAATGTGCTATGTAAAAAAATCAATGGATGCCATCCTGTTTATTTTAATGCTTGTGAGTCTAATCATGGCGGTAAGTGGCTGTACGACCGATGAAGTTGTACAAAATCGGCCGGCATTGAATGCTGAAGCCTTTAAGCATTATGTAGATTATTTTAACAGTATGGAAAATGAACATGTAGTTAATTTTATCTCTAACGCCGCATCCTGGTCATGGATGAATGAAAATATTCCATTATTTGAATGCCCGGATAAAGACTTTGAGGAGATATATTACTATCGTTGGTGGACATACCGGAAGCATATTAGAAAAACGCCTGTTGGCTTTGTTCTCACTGAATTTATTACACCGGTGAAACATGCTGGTATCTATAATACAATCAGCTGTGCCCTCGGCCACCATATATATGAAGGACGCTGGCTTAGAAATCAACAGTATCTTAACGAGTATGTGCTGTTTTGGTTTCGTGGGCATAATGGAGAACCCCAACCTCATTTCCATAAATACAGTAATTGGATTACAGATGCTTTGTATAATAGATATCTGATCAATCTCGATAAAGAGTTTCTACTTAATCTATTACCCGACTTAGTGAGCGATTATCAACAGTGGGAAGAGGAAAGACTGCTGGATAATGGTTTATTCTGGCAATACGATGTTCGCGACGGTATGGAAGAATCGATCAGCGGATCAAGAGAGGCGAAAAATGCCCGGCCTACCATCAACAGCTACATGTATGGCAATGCCCAGTCTATTTCCAGAATAGCTGAGATGACTGGCAAGATGGAACTCTCTGAACAGTTTCATAATAAGGCAGCTAAACTCAAAGACCTCGTACAGAAAAATCTTTGGGATACTGATACTAAATTTTTTAAGGTACGTTTTGATAACGGTGTACTTTCCGATGCCCGTGAAGCAATTGGCTATATCCCCTGGTATTTCAACCTGCCCGATTCAGGCTTTGAAGATGCCTGGATTGAGGCGCTTCATCCCGATGGTTTTAAAGCTCCGTTCGGCTTGACGACTGCGGAAAGGCGGCATCCGCAGTTCAGATCGCATGGAGTGGGTACCTGTGAGTGGGATGGTGCGGTCTGGCCATTCGCGACCACTCAAACGCTTGTCGGAATGGCAAATTTACTGCAAAATTATCACCAATCTTACCTGTCCTCCGGAGACTATTTTGATGCATTGTTAACTTACGCAAAAGCTCATCATAAGAATGACAGGCCGTATATAGGCGAATATCATGATGAGAACACCGGTGTCTGGCTGAAAGGAGACAATCCGCGAAGCCAATATTATAATCATTCCGGTTTTTGTGATCTAGTCATATCTGGTTTAGTTGGCCTTTGCCCTAGAAGCGATGATGTTATTGTAGTTCATCCACTTATTCATGCCAACACCTGGAAATGGTTTGCATTGGATAAGGTTTATTATCATGGAAGGATAGTGACAATCATCTGGGATGAAACCGGCGAGAAATATAGGCAAGGCAAAGGTCTATTTATCTATGTAGATGGGAAAGTTGTGGCTCATTCGAGTTCTCTTGAAAGAATCGAAGGGAAAATTGAATTTTAGAAGGGGTATAAAGAAGAAATTTTCTCTTTTCGTATCACATACGTCGTCAAAGCATTGTGGACATTTACTTTATATGAGAATATAATATATACCGCCTGTGTTTACAATAATTAGCTTAAATGTTAAACGATGATATCGGCGCCACTCAACATTTGTCACCACTGGTTACCAGGGGGTAAATATTTACCCCGTTTTCCTGCCTTATTTTGTATTTCACGACGCAAAGTACATGATCTGAAAAACAATTACTCTTGATAGCTACTGAATTAGATGCCCCACCGATCTTTTGACCCGTGGAGTTTTTTGTCAGGTTGGCAAATAATCAGCTATTTAAGCAGTGAGGTCACATTCTGGTCACAGTTGCACCGTTAAGCTGTTGTTATTACTAACATCCCTTTGGGCTAATAACCCGAAGGTCGTAGGGCCTCGGCGGCCTCCCCGTGCCAAGTGCGGCCAGAGTGGCCTTCGGCGAGCTTCCGAGTCCTGCAGCGTCCACTCTCTCCCCGTCAGGAATGGCGGGGATTTTTTATCTTTGAGTAATTGCTTTAAAATCCCGCAAGGATGTGGATGTGCCACAGAAGGTGTCACAGCTGGCTTAGGTAATGGCTGGCCAGGGACGAGCAACTCTGGCAGCGGGTATTCCCTGAATGACGAGTGCATCCGTTTCACGAAACTTGCGGATGATCTGTTCAGGTGTGTATCTCTTTCTGGTTATATGCTTTGCTCCATTCAAGTGAACCTGAATTCTAACCTGAGACTTGGGCTAACTTTCAGGGGTAATGTCAGTCTTCGGGGCCATCGAAATGAGGGGTAATGAGTTAATCGCCACCCATCCGGCAAATTCGGTGACGGTTATGAAACTTGAATGAGGCGGAAAATCACGATAAGTTGTCCGTAGGTTTCGTAAGTGGCCTGCGTTGAGCGCGCACGAAATCTGTACCATAACAGACTTACGGGAGGGGATTATGAAGCAGTTAAAATATACTGTGAGAGCGGGTATTACCCTGCTGCCTGTCCTGGCTTTGATCTACGCCTGTGGCACTGGGGCGAGTAGAGATTACGTGATAAAGCCTGTACCGTTCACCGAAGTCCACTTCACTGATGAGTTCTGGCTGCCACGGATGGAGACCAACCGAGCGGTAACGATCCCGTATGCTTTTGATAAGTGTGAAGCGACAGGCCGGATCGACAATTTTGCCGTCGCGGGAGCATTGATGCCGGGTGAGATCCAGGGCATATACCCCTTCGATGACACCGACATCTACAAGATCATCGAAGGCGCTTCTTACTCATTGAGCGTTCAGTCGGATCCCGAACTTGACCGCTATCTGGATGATCTGATTGAAAAGATTGATGCTGCTCAGGAAGAGGATGGCTATCTGTACACCTGGCGCACTATAGGAATAGACAGTCTTGATAACCGGCGGCGGCGCTGGACAGGTGCTGCCCGCTGGTCAAATCTACCTTCGAGCCACGAGTTGTACAACAGCGGCCATTTATACGAAGCTGCCGCCGTTCATTACCAGGCGACCGGAAAGCGTACCCTTCTGGATATTGCACTCAAGAATGCCGATCTGGTAGACTATCTATTCGGTTATGGG
Organism: uncultured bacterium; assembly: GCA_964621455.1. Lineage (GTDB taxonomy): Bacteria > Fidelibacterota > Marinisomatia > SCGC-AAA003-L08 > TS1B11. The sequence continues at coordinate 40,902 of CAZULW010000008.1, read as the reverse complement.
AAAATGGAGGAAAAGCCGGGGCATCAGATCATTGAGATGGGATTAGCAAAACTGTACCGTGTAACCGGCGAGCGAAAATACCTGGACCTCGCCCAGTTCTTCCTGGATCAGAGAGGCAGAACAGTATACGATAAGAGAAGCGACAATCTATGGGAAAACGGCAAATATTGGCAGGACCATCGGCCCGTGATTGAGCAGGAGGAAGCAGTTGGGCACGTGGTCCGGGCTACCTATATGTATTCAGGGATGGCGGACGTCGCAGCGCTTGCGGGGAACGCCGATTATATAGCGGCCATTGACCGGATATGGGAGAATGTGGTCTCTAAGAAGCTATACCTCACCGGCGGAATAGGAGCGCGGGGCCAGGGCGAGGCTTTCGGAGATAATTATGATCTCCCCAACATGAGGGCTTATAACGAGACCTGTGCTGCCATCGGGAATGTTTACTGGAACCATCGCCTGTTCCTGCTGTATGGTGACGCCAAATATATCGACGTAATGGAACGGATACTCTACAATGGTCTCATTTCGGGTGTATCGCTGGATGGGAATCTGTTTTTCTATCCAAATCCACTTGAGTCGCGTGGGCAGCACAGCCGCAGTCCCTGGTTCGGCTGCGCCTGCTGCCCTGGAAATATTACCCGTTTTGTCGCGTCGGTCCCCGGCTATGTCTATGCGCAGAGGGATGACATCCTGTATGTGAATATGTTCGTAAATGGCGATGCCACAATTGAGGTGGCCGGGAACACCGTAAGGATTAATCAAAAAACAGATTATCCGTGGGACGGCGCGGTTAGGATGACGGTCAGTCCCACTCGATCGGGGAGATTTGCGCTCTACGTCCGGATTCCTGGTTGGACGCAAAATCAGCCCGTACCAAGTGATCTTTATCGTTATCTGAAGGAGAGCGACGAGCAGGTGACGATCAAGGTTAACGGCAATCCGGTTGATCTCGATATGGAAAGGGGGTTCACCCGGATCAGGCGCACCTGGAAAAGTGGTGATGTGATAGACCTTGCTCTGCCGATAACGATACGGCGAGTACTGGCCAACGAAAAAGTTGAGTACGATAAGGGGAAGGTAGCGTTGGAGCGTGGTCCAATCGTGTACTGTGCCGAGTGGCCGGATAACCTGGATGGGCGTGTTCGCAACATGGTTTTAAACAATGACACGCCTTTAGAGAGCGAGTTCTACGAGGACCTGCTGGAAGGGGTTCAGGTCATTCATGGCAAGGCATCTGGTGTTAAGTATGGTGATGATGGTAAATCTCTGATAAAGTCGGAACAGGACTTCGTCGCGATTCCCTACTATGCCTGGGCACACAGGGGCAAAGGTGAGATGGCGGTATGGCTGGCAAGGACCGAGCTCGTAGCCGAGCCTTGATTTGAACCTTAGATTACTTCCCCCCTCCTGGGTGTTTCGGCTCGAGTTAATGCAGGTACACTGAACGAGCAGTTAGAACCGAAAAATTCCAGCGACTACCCAAATTCTTACTTTCATTGGCAGCCAAATAAAGGAACTGATGAGTGAGGGCAACGTGTTTTAAAAAGAATTTGCGTTTAAAGAAGGGATTCTAAGTGAAATCTGATCCGGAGTGTCTAGTCTGCTTGCTGAAACAAGCTTTAAATACTGCCAAAATAGCAACCGAAGATAGAACTCTTCATAGAGAAGTACTTGATCGAACGGCCGAACAGATTCAGCGGAGTAATCTGGAGTTATCCCCTGCCTTGGTTTCTAAACCGGTTTATGATATTGTATCAGAGGTGACCGGCGTAAAGGATCCCTATAAGGATTTAAAGCATCAAACCAATGTGGAAGCCTTAAGTCTGTTACCGGAACTTGAAAAGCTCGTTGCCAGGGCGAATGTTCCCTTAGATGCTGCTTTGCATCTGGCAGTAGCGGGTAATATTATTGATATAGGCATTGGACATGCGTTCGATCTCAAAAATGACGTGCAAGCTATCATGCGCACAAAATTTACCATCGATCACACCGAGGCCTTCAAGAAAGAACTGCAATCCGGTAGGAAACTTTTATTTTTAGGTGACAACTCAGGTGAGATTGTTTTCGATCGCGTGTTAATACAGGAACTATTAAAGAGAGGAATTGAAGTTACCTTCAGTGTCAAGTCTGGGCCTGTCATTAACGATGCCATGCTAGAGGACGCAAAATTTGCCGGAATTACTGATTTAGTACGTGTGATAGAGACGGGTTCCAACGACATCGGTGTAAATTTTGACCTCGTAATTGATGAATTCCGGAAAGTATTTGAAGCTGCGGATTTGATACTCGCCAAGGGGCATGGTAATTTTGAAACCTGCAGTAATTTACCCTATAACATATATTTTCTGTTGAAAGCCAAGTGCAATGTTGTGGCTCAGGAACTTGGGGTTAAAACAGGCGATATTGTCTTTAAGCACCAACAAAAATCTATAAGTAGATAATGGAAAAGTCCCAGTTTAGCCACCTGAGGTAGTGAAAAATGGTAAATCGCCTCAAGAACCGAATGGGGCTTATATTATCGGAACCTTGGGCCAGCAGAGAACGCTGTATATAATGAGGGTTGAGGCGGATGAACATGGGCGCAGCATAAATATCATCTCTGGCCGTATTCTTCTACATATCTTTGATGCAACTTCGCCACATCTTGCGGACCAATTTCCACGGGATCACCCAGCTGAAAGGCATAGTACATGGTTCGAGCAGCATCTTCCACCATCACTGCGGATTTCAGGGCCTCTGCTGCGGTTTTACCGATGGTAAAAACGCCGTGATTTTTCATTAAGATCGCTTTACTGTCGCCGATTGCACGAATGATTTCCCGCCCGATCTCTTCTCCACCAATTAGTGCAAATTCTCCTACGGGAATCGGCCCGCCGAACTCATCACAAATGGCGGTTAGATTTGGCAGGATTGGCCGCCCCACTGCGGCAAAGGCAGTGGCGAAAGTCGAATGGGTATGTACGATGCCGCCTGCGTCCGGTCGATGGCGGTAAATGTACAGATGGGTGGCAGTATCGGACGAAGGCTGCAGTTCCGTTTCGACAACGTTACCATCAAGGTCAACAATAACCATTTTCTCCGGCGTCAGATCTTCATACCGCACGCCGCTTGGCTTTATTGCGACCAGACCGGTATCCTGATCACGAGCGCTGATGTTCCCGCTCGTCCACGCAACTAAATTGTTCTTGGGTAGCTCCTGATGAAGCCAATGGAGTTCTTTCCGCAGGTTTTCGAGCATTGCCCACCTTTCTCATGTTTCGTTCTAAGTCTCTACACCATTACTCGTGCTTAACAGGTTCTTACCTTGTTACGGATGCGTCTGAGGATCTTCATGACGTTGTTCTCACCCCGGCCAAAGTAGTCGTACAAACGCGTATATTCAATATACAACTGATCATACACCGTCCGATTTTCGGGTATTGGCTTGAAGGTCTCGTCTTTCAGGTGGGCCATATTTTTTGCGGCTTCAACAATCGTGTCGTAGCCACCCGCCAGACGACCTGCCGCTACTGCGCCAAACATGGCAGAACCGAGGGCTGGCGCCTGCCTGGAAGCCGAAATTTTGATTTCCCGCCCGGTAACATCGGCGTAAATCTGTATGAGCATTTTATTCTTCTCCGGCAATCCACCGCAAGCGACCAATTCATTTACAGGTACACCGTTTTTTTCGAAGGTGTCAATAATCACCCGCGTCCCATAGGCTGTAGATTCAATCAATGCCCGGTAGATATCTTCAGGCTTTGTTCCAAGATTGGCGCCGATCAGCATGCCTGAAAGATCGACATCAACGAGCACCGACCGATTACCATTCCACCAATCCAATGCAAGCAGGCCGTGCTCACCCGCTTTTTGCGAAGCAGCTTTCCTCTCCACTAACTGGTGGAGATCAAGCCCACTTTCCCGGGCTTCTTTTTGGTAGGATTCTGGTACGCAGTTATCCACAAACCAGGCAAAAATGTCCCCCACCCCGGATTGACCGGCCTCATAGCCAAACAATCCCGGGATAATTCCATCCTCAACAACGCCACACATGCCTTCAACGGTACGTTCCTCTTCACCGAGCACCATATGACAAATACTGGTACCCATGATCATCACCATACGCCCAGGTTCGGTGACGGTTACAGCTGGGACCGAAACATGGGCATCCACATTCGCGATGGCCACAGCCGTACCAGGTCTGAGCCCCGTCCACTCCGCAGCCTGGGGCGTTAGCTCGCCGGCCTTCTCACCAATCGAGTAAATGTTTCTTGACATCTTTTCATCAATGACGTGTGCCAGCCGCGGGTCGAGAGCGGCAAAGTAGGTATCCTTTGGATATCCCTCCCTTTTTGACCACATGGCCTTATAGCCGGCAGTGCACGAATTGCGCTTCTCCTCCCCGATGAGCTGCCACACCACCCAATCGGCTGCCTCAAGGAGCCGGTCTGCGGCAAAGTAAATTTCCGGTGCCTCGTCCAGGATTTGGAGGGTCTTGGCAAAAAACCATTCCGAGGAGATTTTTCCACCATATCGATCAAGCCATTTCTCACCACGCATCCGAGCTGTCTCAGTGATCTTGTCCGCCTCAGGCTGCGCAGCGTGATGTTTCCAGAGCTTGACCCAAGCGTGGGGATTGGACCGGTACTCAGGCAAGGTACACAATGGTTGGCCATCGCGGGTAACCGGTAGCATAGTGCAGGCCGTAAAGTCGATACCGATACCAATTACATCAGCAGGATCAACTCCGCTTTTTGCTAAAACATCGGGGACGGCATTCCGAAAGGTACGAAGGTAATCCTCCGGATCCTGTAAAGCCCAGTCCGGTTCAAGCAGAACCGTTTCACCCTCAACGGGAAGCCTGCGATTAATGACACCGTTTTTGTAGGGATAAACCGACTCCGCAGCCGTCTTACCAGTAGCCACCTCTATCAGCACCGTCCGGCCAGACTCCGTCCCAAAATCTATACCAATGGTGTATTTCCTGCTCATGTTCACCTCGTTACTTGTCATTCCGATCGGGTTGGTTCAATGACGACCTTCAAACCCTCCCGCCGTTCAGCTACGGCGAAAGCTTGACTGTATTTGTCGATGGAGAAACGGTGGGTCACCAGGGATCGTACGTCAACCAGGCCCTTTTCGACTAACCTGATTGCGCGTGGAAAGGTATGTTTCATCCTCCGACATAACTTGATGGTTAATCCTTTGCGCCGTGCTGTTGAAGCCTGAAAAGTGGTTCTTTCACCGGCAGGAATGCCGACCAACACGACAGTAGCGCCAGGACAGGCAGAAGCCACCGCCGTCTCAACGGCAGCATTTTCCCCGGCAACTTCAAACGCGACATCCACCCCCTCCACGCCAGATGCAGCCCAGATTTCTCGGTTTTCCTCACCATTCTCTGCCTGGAACACGCTTGTTGCGCCAAAAGCGCGGGCAGCTTCCAGGCGGTGAGAGAGCTTGTCGGTGGCGATGATTTGTGTGGCTCCCATGAGGCGTGCCAACTGCACCACCATCAACCCGATGGGGCCGCAGCCGAAAACACCAACCTTCGTTCCCGGTTTTAGACGACCCAGATCAACAGCATGGATCGCTACCCCAAGTGGCTCAAGCATTGCTCCATCAATTTCATTGAGAGAATCGGGAAGAGGGTGAAGACATTGGTTTGGCCAGGCCATTTTTTCGCGCAGTGCCCCGTCTTCTGCACCATGACCGGCAAAACGTAGTGTTTTGCAAAGATTCGGATGGCCTTCCCTGCAAAGCCGGCACTGACCACATGGCACCGCTGGATCAACAGCGACGCGCAAAACACCACCTTCCCTGTCTTCGATAAAACCAGAAAATTCATGCCCCAGAATGAGCGGACTTTCAAGCTTTACGCCGCCAATGCCAGCTTCTGAAAACCAGTTCAGGTCTGAGCCACATAAAGCCACAGCGCTAACGCGAACCACGGTTTCACCCGGACCCGGTACGGGGTCAGGTTCGGTATGTAGACGCAAGTCTCTTGTACCATGTAGGCGGACCACTTTCATGGTATCAACCTGCCCCATTATGGTGGTGTACCTCCCAACCCAGATATTTACTCAAGGCCTCATTCACCGCCGACGCGGTCTGCGATAAATTGATGGCGACGTGATGTTCGAATCCGTTTTCACAAATATAACGGAGCAGCTTCTGTAGACCCGGAATGCGAGCAACGCCATACCCTCCGAAAGTATCCAAGGGGTCATCCGTCAACTCGCCTTCACCCACATAAACCGAAATCTTGCCGTCAAAATCATTGGTTGATACACGACAATAAGTGAATGGCCCGGATTGCAGACGACCGATTATCGTACCGTAAGTATTGTCCTTTCCCACATCTCCAGCGATAATCTCCTGATAGTCCATCCTGCAGGCATGACAACCTTTCCGGACGGTGTCTTCCTCAAAGACATCTCTGGGTAAGTTGGAACAATGGAATAAGACACATTTGTCCGGGGCATCGCCATAATTGTTATTCCAGTCTACAATAGCACTTGGCTGGCCGGAAGCCAGCATCAATATATACATACCGACCAGACCGGCAGCGTCGGTCTCACACGCGCTCGGCAGCAAATTGTTGCTCATGATGCTCATCAATGCACAGGGTACGATCCCGTAATACTCCTCCATCGCCGTCCAGCACTGGATTGTGCTGGCAACAAGTTTTTGCTCCTGCATCCAGTTATCGATCACGACGCCGAGTTTTGCCATTTTCACCAACGATTCCGCCGGAACACCGTTTGTGGGGACATAATCGTGAATTTCTTCCAGCTTGGACTTTAAACCGGGGTCACCGTCCTTGAGATGGTCAGCAAGGCCAAAGACTTCGGACAAGTCGATTGTTTCAGTACTGATCCCGGCCCTTTCCAGCAACTTTTCACTGAACCGCACGGTATTGAACGCCGCCGGGCGAGCCCCGATAACACCGATCCGGACCTCCGACAAACCGCGCACTATGTGACATATTCTTTCAAACCGGTGCAGGTCTTTCTGAAATGCTTCGTCCCCGGGATCGACTGTGTGTTGCTCCGTCAGTGAGTATTTAATTCCATATTGGGTCAAGTTATTGCAGACCGACATCTTGCCACAGAAGGAATCCCGCCGGTCGGAAATGGTCATCTTTAAATTGTCGTCAGGGAATGCCTGAACCAAGACCGGCACATCAAGATCAGCCCACCGCAAGGCGTTGGCCACGGCCCGTTCGTCTCCAAAATTGGGCAACGAAACCACTACACCATCGATCTCCTCACGATGCGCCTTAAATAGATCGGCACATTTTTTTGCATCCTGCAGACTTTCCACGCTACCATACTTCGTATCTTCTGTCGCCAGGGTGACCGCTTTTATCCCCCTATTTTCAAGAGCCTTGATTATCGACTCTCTCCCAGTCTCACAAAGGTAACCTGGGAAAAATCCCCGGTTGCCAATGATTACACCTAATGATGTCTGCTCTTTCATGATTGCCTCCTTAAGGGATGTAGATGCCATTACGATCCTTGCTCTCTAAAACTCGTAGCTGACAACCCAGATCTACAGTGGCGTCTGTGATGCAGACGCGAGGAGAGTGTTCTCGGTGTCGATGTATTGCTGAATAGCGACCGTAGAGTCTCTCTGCCAATCCCAATTGGTTATCACCCCGCTTGGTTCCGTGAAGGTGTGATCCCAAGGTGGCTGTGAAGGGAAAAAATGAATGACACACCCGTGTTAACCGGGCAGTTAGGCGCCTGCCGGGCTTGCCCCGCTGTTAGCGGGGTTCGGTGACGAAGGTGCTGCGAGATCTATCTCCACAGAGTCCACGATATTGATGCACATGATGGCAGCGAGCTTGCGCATGGGCCTCGCACTGAATACGGTTATGGAGTGTTAGCCTGGTAAAATATGCTGATGAATGATGGCTAATACAAGGGTTAAAATAAAAGATCCCCGGGTCTCACGCAAGCATAGATCGCTTACGCTGGCTGGAATCTTCAAATCCTTGCTAACTCCCCGCCACTGATTTTTTCGGGGAAGTCCTGGAACTAAATTAGTATTGTCCAAACATTGTAACCTTGTTTAAGCTATCGTTATATAATCCGAGGGTGACTAATCATGAAACGTCTCAATTTCATAAAAGCAACCACGGGAGGGCTTGCTAGCCTGTCCCCCCTATTCTCCAACAGTCTTCTACTGGCCCTGGATAACGAACCAGCCCCTGAGGTCGTATGGGTCGAGAACGGTGAACCCGCCCAGTTAGTTCGTAGCGCGGCTGATGCTTTCGGCGGCATGAGCCGTTTCATTTCCAAAGGTGACGTTGTCGTCGTCAAGCCCAATATAGGCTGGGACCGGGCCCCTCAATTTGCGGCCAACACCAACCCTGACCTCGTCGCTGAGATCATCAGACTTTGTCTGGATGCCGGTGCCAGGAGGGTCAAAGTCTTTGATCGCACCATCAACACTCCGCTCCGCTGCTACCTTAACAGCCAGATCGAACCCAGTGCAAAAAAGGCGGGCGCCAAGGTCCTGCAGGTCCGCGATCACCGCTTCAAGAACGTGCGTCTCCGACAAGGGACCGTACTGAAGGAATGGCCCATTTACCGGGATTACCTGGAGGCGGACAAGGTGATCAACGTGCCCGTGGCAAAGCATCACTCCTTGAGTCGGGTGACCCTGGGTCTGAAGAACCTGATGGGGGTCATGGGCGGTCCCCGCGGGGAGATCCATAACGGCTTTGCAACCAAACTGGTGGATATCACCTCCGAAATACTCCCCACGCTGACTATTATTGACGCCTACCGGATCATGACCGCGAATGGGCCCAGTGGGGGCAGTTTATCCTATGTCGAAAAGCCGCGCACCCTGATCATGAGTCCCTGCACGGTTACGGCCGACTACGTCGCAGCCTCATTGTTCAAGTTGGATCCCGGTAAAATAGGATATATTAATGAAGCCCTAAGGCGGGGGCTGAATCGGTACGACGTATCCAATTTGAAAATGAAAAAAATCAGTCTTTAACTACTGTGGCAAAAACGAAGATAACGATGGCCCGAGTCCGGCGCTGGGTTCAGGTCGGTTTCCTTCTCTTTTTCGTGCTGCTCTTTTTGCGAGCACGATATCCTTATTCCGGCGACCTGCCTTCCGATCTTTTCCTGCGGTTCAGTCCGTTAATTCCCCTTTTTGATTTTATCGACAATTTCAGGGTTTCGCTCCTGTTCTGGCCGGGGCTTATCATCCTGGTTTCGACACTTTTCTTCGGGCGCTTCTTCTGCGGCTGGATATGTCCCCTGGGAACTACCATAGACGTGGCCAGCCACGCCCTGAAGTCCCCTGACAACAAAAATTCGAAGCGCTGGCAGTCATGGCGTCCTTTCAAGTTTGTTCTCCTCTTCACGACCATAGTTCTTGCCCTCTTCTCCATTCACCTGTGGGGCCTGTTTGACCCCCTCTCCATTTTCAACCGCGCCCTCACCGTAGTGGTCTATCCCCTGGCCACCCTTCTGGCGGACTCATTCCTGGTCGGGATTGGCAGCGTGCCGTTCCTGGAGTCGCCGGTAATGGTTGTTTATGATGGGTATAAAGTCCTGGTGATGCCCGAGCCCCAGACCTACTCACAGCAGGTTTTCTGGATCGCCCTCTTTTTCGGGACCATCCTTGGCCTGGAAAAGCTGTCCCGTCGTTTCTGGTGCCGGAATCTCTGCCCCACCGGTGCTTTCCTCGGCCTGCTGTCCCAGTTTCGCTTCTATGAGCGGCTGGTGGATAAGTCGTGCCCCGACTGCGGCAAGTGCAATACCGAATGCAAGATGAACGCCATCCCGGAAGATAATGTCCGGGAAACCAGCAAGGTGGAATGCATCGAGAGCTTTTCCTGCTCTGAGACGTGCCCTCCGAAGATCAAGGCCATCACCTATCGCTGGCGCTGGAAGCCTTACCATACCCCGGTGGACTACTCCCGGCGCCAGTTTATCCAGACCTCTTTCAGCAGTATTGTCGCACTTGGTCTGCTCAGTATCGGGATTCGCAGCAAGAACGCTTATCACCGGATGATCCGGCCACCTGGTTCCATTCCCGAAGACGATTTTTTAGATAAATGCATGCGCTGTGAGGCATGCGTGCGCATCTGTCAGTCCAACGGGGCCTGCCTGCAGCCGGACGGGATTCGCAGCAGCCTGCTTGACCTGTGGGCGCCCGTGGCCGATATGCGTAAGGGGTATTGCGAGTACGGCTGCAACCTCTGCGGGCAGGTCTGCCCAACCGAAGCCATCCTGCCCTTGACCCTGGAGCAGAAGCAGAATGCCTCGATGGGTCTGGCCTACTT
>CAZULW010000008.1:0-30508 GCA_964621455.1 uncultured bacterium | reverse complement strand
CCTACCGGGCGAGGCCGGTATCGTTGTCAACGCGGAACAGGCTCTCCGTCCTGCCGAGCCTGGCGAGATCAGCCTGCCTGACGCAAGCTCTCTCACCTATAGCTGATTCAGCCGTGAAACGAGAACAGAATAGTCCGGACAGGACTTTCCAGAATATTCATCTCTTTAATCAGCCCACGACTTAAGTCGTGGGCTGATAGAATGTTAAGAAGCATCAAGAACCGCTTTAGCGGTTTCTGTTATTCCTGAGGGCAGCGACCTTTTATTCCATCCCAATTCTGTCCAACTCCGCCTCGACCTGGGACAGGAAGCGGGCTGAAAGCTGGCTGTCAGCCAGGTCCAAAGCCCCCCAGATATAGTTTCCTTTCCAGGCCAGGGTAATCTTGCCGTGATAGGGATCACTCAGCGTATGCAGGGGACCTTCCTCTAAAGTGTCAGTATACTTCGTGAATTCCGCGTAGCGCTCGAGCATCTGCAGGCAGTCCTGCCGGTCGGCGCCTTCGATGATAAACAATCTGAAGTCCTGATCATCCAGCCGGTAGTCGGCGGTATAACCCGAGTGCAGGAAGCCGTATCCCAGGAAATTCCTGGCTACGAACATTTCGGAGTTCGGCTGCTGGAGCTCTTCGGGGAAGCAGGCCAATACGGGCGGCAGGGTGGTTCTGCCGCCTAAAGTGCCAACCAGGGCGTTGGAAAAAGTCTCGAGGACCGCCTGGTCCGCTGGCGGATTCCCCATTCCATTGAGTTTCACATAATACTCACCCACAATGAAGTTCAGGAGGAAAGCCTCGCAGTAGCCCTGGGCGCCGATATCCAGGAAAGGCCCTTCCCTGGGCCGCTCCTGGCTGTAGATGCCGAAGGCGTGGGCGGGAGTCCGGTGGCGATAGATTTCCACCAGCACTGAAGCCTGCGGCTTCTGGGTATATTCATCTATGTGCAGCTCCTGAAAATCATACGCCAGATAACCCACGGCCGCGCCGTTGATATACTCGTAAAGGGTTCCGGGGGCGTAGACCCGTACTTCGCCCGACTGCTTCCAACCCTCGATCCTGGGGAACAGCGCGATCTGGTCTCTGTCTGCCGGAGTCTGCGAAGCACACCCCGACCAGAAGAACGCTCCAACGGCCCATAGGAGGGCCAGGCGGTAAAAGCGGGCGATGGTCAGCCCCATGATTATATGTCTCATTCCAGTGGACCTCCGTCGTTAAGTAATGAAAGAGGATGGTACGTCCTTGAGCCGGATGACATCACTGATCCGGTCGGCCACATCGAATCCTCTCGCACACTTTACGGGGCAATCCTGGCAGTCCCTGCAAGGATTGGAAGGCACATCCAGGGACAGCACTAGATCCTGGGCGGCGCCAAGATTGCGATGGCCGTAGGTATACATGTAGGCCCGCATCAGGTCCGGAATAGGAAGCCCCTTCGGGCATTGGCCGGCACAGGTGTCGCATCCCTGGCAATAGAGCCCCGGGATCGAGCTCTGCAAGTTGAGATCCTCCTGCTCCTGCTTGGTCAAGGCCAGGTCTTCCATGACCGACAGGTCAGTTTGCATCTGGTCGAAGGCGGTGAAGCCGGGGATGGTGGTGGTCACGTTGGTATCCTGCAGCACCCATTTCAGAGCCGCTTTTGGATTCACGTTCACTCCTCGCCTACTGCCACCGCCCAGAGTTTTCATGGCTACGATGCCCAGCCCGGCCTTAGCCCCTTTGGCGATAGCTTCTTTTACTATCCCGCGACCATTATCCGTGAAGTTGTAACCCGCAAGAACCACATCGTAAACCTTGCTGTCAATGGCGGCCTGAATGACCTCCGGTTGACCGCTATGGGTGGATACACCTACAAAACGAGCCTTGCCGGATTTCTTGGCCGCTTGCAGAGCATTGAGGAAAGGCTCGTGAAGCGTATCGGCACGATTATTCGTACTATGTAGATAGAGAATTTCAACATAATCCAGGCCCAACCGTTTCAGACTGAGGTCAAGCATGTCGGCAAAGGCCTTTTCCGTCTCTTTGGCCGTATCCATCTTGTTATCCGGAATCTTCGTGGCGATGACGAAGGAGTCCCGGGGCCGATCCTTGATGACCCCGCCGATTATCTCTTCATTCCGGCCGCGCATGTAGCCGTGTGCCGTATCCAGGTGGATTATCCCGTTATCCAGCGCTGCGGCTATCAGGGCGGGATTGTCGGAATTCATGACGCCCATGCTTATAATCGGCAGTCTCAGTCCCGTTTTACCGAGCGTCCGATAAATAAACTTTCTCTCAGGTTGCTGAAGAGAGGGTTCAGTGCCGTACCGGCTGGCGCGGGCGGTACCGAGGAAAGCCAGTCCCGTCGCCCCGGCGAATGATTTTCTGATAAAGCTCCTGCGATCTACTGCTTTAGTTGCCTTCACGATTCATTCCTTGTTGCGGTTTATTAACCCCAAGTTGATAAACTCGATGGGGCTATATTGCGTTTGGTAATCATCATAATACTACAACAAATCTATCCCATTTATCAAGTATTATAGTACTATGCCGGAAACGCCATACGGGACAGGAAAGCCTTTACTTCTGTTCCTGCACACGCTCCCTTCTTTCTTTTGGCACTCCCGGATTTTACTGAAACCTCATCTGAAGCGCAACCATTCAGGACCCGGCCGCTGACGCAACGAAACCTGCTTACGCCGCCGCAAGCTCGGCGAGAAGCTCTGAGATGAGCTCTTCTACAGTAATAATCTTATTAATACGGTATGCGTTCTCCCCGGCGAAAATGAGGCCGTGGTCGACGTCACCGAAGTAGGCGTTCAGGAGGACCAGGGCAATACAGTACCGTGCCTCAGCGACTTTACAGGCCGAAAGGCACCTGTAAGGACATCTGATTTTCATCCTTCCCTTGATTTCAAGGTCCTGCAGAAACTTGTTCCGAATGGCCCTGCCGGGCAGGCCGACGGGACTATTAATGATCACAATATCCTCTTCTTTGGCGTCAAGGTACGCTTGCTTGAATTCTCGGGATACACCGCACTCTTCGGTGCAGACGAAGCGGGTGGCCATCTGGACTCCTGAGGCCCCTTTAGACAACATCCGGGCGATGTCCTGTCCGTTAAAGATGCCTCCAGCGACAATGATGGGAATTTTCCGGCCGTATTTATCTTCGTACGCCTTGATTGCCTCCAGGACCTCAGGCAGGAGTATATCGAGGGAATACTTTTCCGGCTGCTTAAGCTGCTCCGCGGAGAAACCGAGGTGCCCTCCTGCCAGCGGCCCTTCCAGAATTATTCCATCGGCGGTCCTTTCATAGCGCTTGTCCCAGACACTGAGGATTAAGCCAGCTGCCCTGCCGGAGCTGACGATGGGCAGCAGGTTTACCGAATCGTCCTCGACCAGGCGGGGAAGCCTGAGTGGGAGGCCTGCGCCTACTACAATCAGCTTGATTCCCTCATTCACGGCGGCCTTGATCAGGTCGTCGGCATTGCTGAGCGCGGCCATGACGTTGACGGCGATATGGCCATTGGTCTTGCTCTTTGCTTTGTGAATCTCATTTATCAGGGCTTCCCGTGATTTCTTTTCAAATTCATCTGCTGAAGCCTGCAGGTCCCCCAGGCCTACGCTGGCGATAGTACCGATTCCCCCTTCATTAGCCACCGCAGAAACGAGCGAGGAAAGTGAAACTCTCACGCCCATACCCCCCTGCACGATCGGTATGTCGGCGGTGATGTTTCCGATTTCCAGTTTAGGGATTTCCATTATCTCCTCCAAATTTTCTGACTACTAGGCAGACGTTACCCCCGCCAAAGCCAAAGGAATTACTTATAGCTACATCGAGGTCGATCTCCTCGGCTCCGTTGGTAACGTAATCGAGGGGGCACTCCGGGTCGGGCTCCTCGTAGTTTATCGTTGGAGGCAGCTTGCCGGTATGAATACTCATCACAGTGGCTGCGAATTCCACCGCTCCGGCAGCGGATAGAAGGTGGCCAATCATAGACTTTATAGAACTTACCTTCAGGTCTTTTGCGTGGTCACCGAAGACTTGGATAAGGGCCGCACTTTCAGTTTTGTCGTTTAAAACTGTCGAGGTACCGTGTGCGTTAATATATCCCACTTCCGGCGGCTCGATGCCTGCGTCTTTAAGTGCAACCCTCATAACCCTGATCATTCCATCACCATCTGGTTCTGGAGCTGTGAAGTGAAAAGCGTCCGCAGTATTGCCGTAGCCAACGAGTTCAGCGTAGATGCGGGCACCGCGGCCAAGGGCGTGTTCAAGCCGTTCCAGAATGATTATCCCGGCCCCTTCTCCCATCACGAAACCATCGCGGTTTCGGTCAAAGGGCCGGCTTGCCTTCTCGACACAATCGTTCCTCCGAGACATCGATCGTGCTGCGCAGAAGCCGGCAAAAGGCAGGGGGCTCACAGAAGCATCGGCACCCCCCGCCAGCATGATATCAGCGTCTCCCCTCTGAATAATCCGGAACGCATCCCCAATGGCGTTCGCCCCAGTGGAGCAGGCAACGGAAGGGGCGGAAAGCGGGCCTTTCAAACCATATCTGATTGAGACCATACATGGTGTCATATTTACGAGAAGCTTCGACACAAAAAATGGACTTAAGGAATTCGGACCCTTCTCGTGAAGATTGAAAAAACCATCTTGTATCGTATCCGCGCCCCCGATGCCGGAACCAATAATGACTCCGGCTCGGTTACTGTCAAAGGTAAAGGTATTCAGAGCGGCATCTCTAAGTGCCATCGCTGACGATGCCATACCAAGGTGGGTGAACCTGTCCATGCGATCTATGGACTTCGCATCGATCCATTCTCCAGGATTAAAATCTTTTACCTCTGCCGCCATCTGGGAGCGAAAATCGGTCGGATCAAAATGAGTAACCCTGGCGACACCGTTTTGTCCGGCCTTCAACGCTTCCCAGAACTCTTCAAGTCCTATGCCGATAGGGCTTACAAGGCCTAACCCGGTTACGACAACTTGTTGTTCTATCATAACTTACCCATTCCCGCAGTTCGATCAGGTTCTCTTATTGTTTCTACCATCAAGGCCATCTGACATCCCAGCGTGCAGCCGTTGGGAGCTTGGTGATGGAGCATTTTCATACTATAATTATACCTCCAGAAGCCATGTCGGCTGCATGTCTTTAAAAGAATGCGGAAATTTTGGGGTAGAAACTAAGAGTAACTTTACACTATTCCAAGATTCTCATTCTGCCTCATCTGAAGAGCTCTGAGCTTCATCATAGTCGCTTTTTAAGGTATCGCATACCTTCATTTCACCTCCATCCGCTAAATATGTTACGGGATACCGGTAGGATACGTTTTGCCCGTAGATGAAGGCTCTATCTTGTCCCAATTTGCTTTGGGGCTTACGCTGAGAAACAGATCAGGAGGGCCGTATGCTGGGGCAGCTTTCCGAATCCCCGATAAAATCCAACCGGGGCCGATCCGATCCCGTGCGGCAGGTGGCAAGCCCGGTCATCATTCCTTCGGCCCCACTCGTTCACACGCGGGCTCGTAGTCCATTTCGCAGGCTTTCAACCAGTCCAGGTGGGCCAGCGCCCTTTCTCCCATTATGTCGTATGCCAGGCCCCTGGCGTGGTAGGCAGCGGCGAGGTTGGGATCACGCAGAATAGTCTGGATATAATCCTCAAGCGCACGGTCATATTCCCCCAGACGGAAAAAGGCATTGCCCCGACAGTAGTAGGGAGCGGCATAGTCGGGATCAAGGCGAATCGCACGTTGGCAATCTTCAATGGCACGTTGGAATTGCTCCAGATCGTAGTATGCGTTTCCCCGGAAGAAATAGGCCGTAGCATTATCAGGATCAAGGCGGATCGCGTGGTCAAAGTCCTCAACAGCGCGTTCGATTTGCTTCAGGCTGTTATAGGCGAGTCCCCGGTTTAAGTAGGCGGAGGCGGAGTTGATTTGAAGGCGAATCGCCTGGTCATAATCCTTGATTGCGTACTCTATTTGCTCAAGCTTATAGTAGGCAACGCCCCGGTTGTTGTAAACAAAGGCATTTTGGGGATTAAGAGGGATCGCCTGGTTGTAGTCCTCAATGGCTCGCCGGTATTGCTCCAGTGCGGCATAGGCGGCGCCCCGGTTGTTGTAGAAAAATGCCAGGTCGGGATCAAGGCGGATCGCCTGATCGTAATCTTCAATAGCACGCCGATATTGCCCTATCTCGGCATAACTAGCGCCCCGGTCGTTGTAGGCGGAGGCCGGGTCGGGATCGAGGCGTATCGCCTGATCGTAGTCTCTAATGGCAAGTTCGACCTGCCCAAGATGCTTGTAGGCCAGTCCCCGGCCGATGTAGGCAAAGGCGTAAGTGGAATCGAGGGTGATGGCCTGGGTGAAATCGTCAACGGCCCTCTGGAGGGGAACGTAGGCTTTGCCGTTCCAGCGGGCCAGGACTTTGTCAATCCAGTCCAGGGCGGTGAGCTGGTTGGTGTTCACGCGGAAGGCTGCTTGCAGAGCCTTCCACTCCGCGATGGTGGCAGCAGCGGACAACCGTGAGTTTTGCGCCCTCAGCTCTTCGAGATTTTCCAGCAATTCCTGCGCGCGCTGCTGCGCCTGGTAGAGCCGTGCCAGGTGCTGGCGCTGCATCAACAGCTTGCGCATCCGTTCGTCAAGGTTAGAAAGGTCCGTCTTTGCCTGGGCCACTACCCGGATCCCAACTGCCTTTCCCTTCAGAAAACGTTTTTTCTTAATCACGATCACCTTGAAAACACCGCTGGTGATGGCAAGATTCAGGTCTTTCGCCACCGGAAGGATAGACAAACTGGTGAAGCGCTCCAGGTAGCTGTGGGCCTCTTCCAGTGCTCCTTGTTTGGCTAGGGCAATGGCCGCCGCCCGGGCGTCGTCGATAGAACGGCTGCCCCCGGACAGCTGCTGTGCCTCCTTTCGGATAATCTTTGCATCTGGGCCAAAGATCTGGCACTGAGATAACACTAAAACCAAACCGAAAAACAGCCATAGCATTTTCCAGTTCTTCATTTTGTCTCCTTTCACCATTTGGGTGTAGGCTACGGTTCTCACATACCTGTGCTAAATATGTCAGATGCGGCGGGAAAAATTAGAGTAAACAGTTCTAACTAATCCAGCAGAAAGTTTCCCGCTGGGATATTGTGGGATCTGTAGGTTGTGGCGGTGATTTAAACGTTGACGCGACAATGGCGGTTCCCATTCAAGTGCGGGGAACTCCTGCTCCCGATCAGAGTCAGCAGGGATCGTCAGTCCTTTTTCCAGGCAGCCCCGGCGGGCCTTGGTCAGGCATAGAAAGATTCAGATGAGGCGTGAACAAAACCTTGGAATCCCAAAATGTGTCGCTTAGTTTCCACCCCTAATAGTCAATATCTCTGTGACGAAATACGTTTTTGAGCACGATCCCCGAGGGCTGGGGTCGATAATCATCGCTGGTGAAGAAAAACCAGATGGAAATACTAAGTTGGCCAGTGAAGGAGAACTTCAGGGAAACAATCAGACCAAAGATAGGGACTTTACTAGTCCTGGTCCTGGTTGCCGTCGTAGCCTCACTCAAGGATGGAATTGCCTGATCCAGGGAATGCCGGACAGGCCTATCGAAGGTGTAACTTTTGATAACGTTCGAATGCGAGTTTCCTCAACCAAGGACTTTTCTAAAAGGCACAAGCCGCGAGGTGTCAGGAACATGCCGCTATCGCCCAATGACTATGTGTATGTGCCCGCTCTCTTCGCCTTTGCACACGTACGTGGTTTGACGCTGATGAATCTTCAGGTTGAGGTTGCGGACCCGCATCCTGCCCATGAACTGCACGCCATCTATGGAATTAACCTTGAAGGTCTGGTAGTGGATGGATTTAAGGGGCGACAGACAGTGCCAGGTGGAGAGCTGGCAACGATTCAGATTGAGCAGTGCAGGAACGTGTTCATCCGCGGCGGTCAGGCGTTACCGGGAACCGGAACCTTTTTACGGTTCGCAGGCAGCCATACTGGAAGCGTAAGTTTAATTGGTAATGACTTGTCTGAGGCGAAAAAGGCGTTTGAGTTAGCAAGGGATATCGGGAGAAAAGCATTTTACCGATCTGCTAATCGTTTGCCCGATTAGAAAGTATTCATTATTTCGAGGCCAAAAGATACGAATGGGGAGTAGGAGCTTTACCCGTGAAAACCGTTCCCCGGCCGTAAACGGCCTACAAGTGAAGCGAGGACAAATACAATGAAGACCATCAAACCAGCGCGCTGGCTGACCCTGGTATTGCCGGGGTTCCTGGTGTGTTTGTCTGCTTTCGGTTGTGCCCGCGAAAGCAGAGTGATCGTTATCAAACTCGGTCACGGGCTGGATGTGACCCACTCGGTCCATAAGGCGATGGTCTATATGGCAGAAAGGGTCGCCGAGAAATCTGGCGGGAAGATGCGGATTGACATCTATCCCAGCGAACAGTTGGGCTCCGAGCGGGAATGCCTCGAACTGCTGCAGATTGGCAGCCTTGGGATGACCAAGGTGTCCACAAGTGTGATTGAGCAGTTTGACCCTGCCTTCAAAGTGTTGGGCCTGCCCTACCTCTTTCGGGATGAGGAACATAAGTTCAAGGTTCTGGAGGGTGAAATCGGGCAGCGCCTCCTGCTGGGGTCCGAAAAGTACCGGCTGAGGGGCCTCACTTTTTATGATGCCGGCAGCCGGAGTTTTTACACCATGGAAAAGCCGATCCTGACGCCGGATGACCTGACCGGCATGAAGATACGCGTGCAGGAGAGTGCCACCGCCATGGAGATGGTGCGGACTCTTGGTGGATCACCTACCCCGATTGCCTGGGGTGAGCTCTACACGGCGCTCCAGCAGGGGGTGGTGGATGGCGCCGAGAATAACCCACCCTCCTTCTATTTATCCCGGCATTATGAGGTCTGTAAGTTTTATGCCCTGGACGAACATACGTCTGTGCCCGATGTAGTGCTTATCAGTACAGTTGTGTGGAACAGCCTCACCCCTGAGAACCAGGATCTGCTCATGGAAGCTGCGATAGAATCGTTCGAGTATCAGAAGGTCAAATGGAAGGAATCTACCGAAGAAGCCCTGGCAGGAGTGAAGGCCGCCGACGTTGAAATCTTTTACCCGGATAAGTCACTGTTTGGCGAAAAGGTGGCGGGCATGTACGAAGCATTCAGCAGCAATCCTGAAATCTACCAACTAATTCAAGATATTCAGACGGTGGAATAATCATGCTTAACCGTATTCGCTTTTACGTTGACAAAGTCCTGGAATGGCTGCTGGTTGTGATCATGGGGGTCTCGGTGATCAACGTCTTGTGGCAGGTGTTCACCCGCTTTGTCATCAAGGACCCCAGCACGTATACCGAAGAGTTGGCCAGGTTCCTGCTTATCTGGGTAGCACTCTTTGGCGCCAGTTATGCGGTGAGCAAGCGCCTGCACCTGGCCATCGATTACTTTACCTTGAAATTCACCGGGAAAACGAAACTGTATTCCAGGCTTTTCATTGATCTCTGCGTCTTTGTGTTTGCCCTCTTTGCCCTGGTAGTGGGAGGGATTCGCCTGGTGACCCTCACCTTTACGTTGGAGCAGATCTCCGCTGCCCTACAAATCAAACTTGGCTATGTGTACCTGGTGCTGCCTCTCAGCGGTTTTCTCATCATGTTCTACGCAGGGATTCAGATGTCGGAGCACATTCGCCAGCTGCGGGGGAAAGGTGCGGGTCCTGGTGAAGAGGCCAAAATTGCCGAAGCACTTGATTAAAACGGAAGTTCGTTGCTATGGAAATCATAGATGTTCTAGTACTTATTCTCAGTTTCGTTACACTGCTCCTGCTTGGCGTGCCCATTTCCTTCAGTATTGGTATCGCTACCGCGCTCACCATGCTTCTGAGCATCCAGGCCCTGCCGGCCCTCACCACCGTATCCCAGCGTATCGCCACCGGTGTTGACAGCTTTGCCCTGCTGGCCATCCCCTTCTTTATCCTTTCCGGGCAGCTCATGAACCGCGGCGGTATTGCCCGACGGCTCATCGACTTCGCCAAGGTGATCGTGGGGCAATTGCCGGGCGGCTTAGCCTATGTTACCATCATGGCCTGCATGTTGTTCGGCGCCATCTCGGGATCAGCCGTGGCAGCCGCAGCCGCTATCGGTAGTTTTATGGTGCCCCTTATGGTTGCGGAAAAGTACAACCGGGGTTTCAGCGCGGCGGTCAATCTCACCTCCGCCACCACGGGGCTGATCATCCCTCCCAGCAATATCCTGATCGTGTACTCGCTGGCCAGCGGCGGCGTCTCCATTGCCGCACTGTTCCTGGCGGGCTATATCCCCGGCATCATCATCGGGGTATCACTCATGCTCGTCTCAGGTTACTTCGCCCACAAGAATAAGTATCCGACGGGAGAGAGGCTCGGAATCAGGGAAGGTATCCGGCGCTTCTTCGATGCCATTCCCAGCCTCTTTCTGCTGGTGGTCATCATGGGCGGTATCGTCACCGGGATCTTCACCGCCACGGAAGCCTCGGCGGTGGCAGTTCTGTATACCTTCGTCCTTTCGGTAATTGTGTACCGGGAGGTAAAGTGGAGGGAAATCCCGCAGATCCTGCTCAGTTCGTCCGCAACGACGGCTATCGTTATGATGCTGGTGGGCACCTCCATGGGTATGTCGTGGATCATGTCCTACGAAAACATTCCCCAGAACGTCAGCGCGGCCCTGATCTCGTTGACCGACAACAAGATCGTCATTCTGCTGATCATCAACGTATTCCTGCTCATGGTGGGCACGTTCATGGATATCACCCCGGCGGTGTTGATTTTCACGCCCATCTTTCTGCCGGTGGTCGTCCAGCTGGGTATGAATCCCATCCATTTCGGCATCGTCATCGTGCTCAACCTCTGCATCGGGCTGTGCACTCCGCCTGTGGGTAACGTGCTGTTTGTGGGTTGCAGTATCGCTAATACGTCCATTACCAAGGTGATCCGGCCGCTGCTGCCCCTGTTTGCCGCTATGATTGTCTCCCTCTTGCTGGTGACCTACCTTCCCGTGCTGAGCTTGTGGCTGCCGGGACTGTTCGGGTTCAAGTGAGGGAGCCTTGTTGCTGGATGACTAGAAAGTGCGGTCGTTGACTCGACGATGAGGGGCGCGGCTGGTCAAACCGGATGAGAACTACCGTAGAGACCGCAGAGTTCGCAGAGAAGGAAATCTGATCATATCACCCTATTTCAAAGCTATCTCTGTAGAAGTGGGCACAATGAATAAAAACCCTCTGCGTTCTCTACATCCTCTGCGGTTAATAAAAGGCAATACATGATGATACCTGAATTTCTACAGAAAATGACCGCAGCGTCGACTGATAACCGGCCGGTCGAGATGGATCTGCTGCCATCGTTACGAGTGGGAATTTATCCCCGATCAGTCAACCAGCTGGGGGATGATATCCTTTTCCTGGGCCGGCAGGGGCTGGAAAAATTCCTGTATGTGCTCTCCCCGGCTGGAGGAAGCGAGCATGTTGACCGGTTCCAAGGTGAGCTAGTTGGTGCCATCTCACTCGTTGAGAGTGCCGTCCTCAAGCGCTGTCCGCTGAACCATCCTAATGCCGATACCTTGCGGCAGCTGCTTGACTTCACCCGGCCGGTGCTGATTGGCCTCCATGACTCTATCGGCCTGGGCGACCGTCTCGGCGTGGCAAACGCCGGTCACCTGCAGGCCGTGGTGGGCACGAACATGCGTCCGGTCCTGGCCCAGCAATCCATCCGTGAGCTGGAGCGTACCGAACGCCAGGCTGAAGAAGTCATGGACGCCGCTACGTGGGCGGTGTTCCAGGAAGGATATAAGGACGGCTTTGGCGCCGATGCCGATCACTTGAAGACAACCGATGATATCGACCGCATGGTCAAGGCCGGGTACCTCATGTTCACTGTCGACCCCGGGGACTATGTGGTCAACGAGGCCGATACCCTCGCCGTAGAGGATTTGACCCAGCGAGCCCGCGCCCTCCCCTGGGACCTGCTGGATGATACCTTTGATAACTTTATTGCCAGGTATGCCGGTATCCAGTTCGATGTCGCGGCCGATTTCTCCCTTAAGCCGGATAGAGAAGAGATCCGGCGGGCGCTGGTCAAATACGGCGACGTTATTGCTCATACGGTGCGGATGGTCCGGCACCTGACTAGCCGTTACCCGGACCATCCATACGAGCTGGAGCTTTCGGTGGATGAGACCGAATCGGTAACCTCGCCTTTCGAGCATTTCATGGTGGCCAGCGAGCTGGAACGGCTGGGGATACAACTGATCAGCCTGGCCCCCCGGTTTGTAGGGGCAATGGAGAAAGGGATCGATTACAAGGGTGATCTTGAGCTATTCAAGCGGGAATACGTGAAGCACCTTCAGATCGCGGAGAAACTTGGACCCTACAAGCTCAGTTTCCATTCGGGCAGTGACAAGTTCTCCCTGTACCGCGCTGTCGGCTCGCTGAAGCGGGGCAGCGTGCACGTAAAGACGGCGGGGACCAGCTACCTGGAAGCGTTGCGGACTCTTACCACCACTGATCAGGGCCTGTTCCGGGAAATCCTCGACTTTGCGCGGGAGCACTACGAAACCGAAAAAGCAACCTACCACGTGTCGGCGGAGCTGGAGCGCGTGCCACCGGCCGGCGACCTGAATGACGACCAGCTGCCTGGACTGCTGGACCAGGATGATGCCCGGCAGGTACTCCACGTTACATTCGGTAAAGTCCTGACCATGAAGGATAGCGCCGGGAAGACCCTTTTCAAAGACCGGATTATGGCCTCCCTGCGGGAACACGAACAGGTGTACGACGACTGCCTGAGGCGTCATTTCCGGCGGCATATTGAGCCGTTTATCCAATAAATTAGGGTACTCTTGAATCCTGCAGAAAGATAGTCCTATCGCAAACGGCTGTAGGGGCGTATTGCAATACGCCCCTACATGAGAACATTACATTAGCAGGAATCAATATTTGAAGATATGCCTAGTGTTTAGATCCGGACGTGCCGGTATCAGTCCGGCAGAAGTTTTTAGCGCAATAATGAAGAACTGAAGGAGTATTTCCATGTCTTATGTTGAAGGGATGTTTAAGCTGAATGGCAAAGTGGCGGCGGTCCTCGGGGGCAAGGGTGTTCTGGGCGGAGCTATGGCCATCGCTCTGGGGAAAGCAGGGGCGAAGGTGGCGATCCTCGATATCAGCACCAAGGGCGCTGAGTATCACATAAAAGCCATCGAGGAAGCGGGCGGCGAGGGCATGATGCTCAAGACCGACGCCTCCTCAAAGTCTGATCTTGTAAAGGCCAGGGATGCCATCCTTGACCGATGGGGGAAAGTCCACATTCTCCTCTACGCTCCGGGTGTCAACTCCCCCACTCCCGTATTGGAGATAGCCGAGGAGGAGTGGGACAAGATCATGACGGTCAACCTCAAAGGGCTTTTCCTGGCCTGTCAGGTGTTCGGTGAACAGATGATAGCCCAGAATGAAGGGGGCAGTATCATCAATATCTCCTCCGTTTCATCCATCCTGCCCCTGTCCAAGGTATTCACCTATTCCATATCCAAGCACGGCCTTAACGGCCTGACCCGCTTCCTGGCCCGGGAGTGGGCACCGCACGGCATCCGGGTGAACGCCATCGCGCCGGGATTCTTCCCCGCCGAGCAGAACCGCAAGTTACTCACCGAGGAACGCAAGCGATCGATTTTCGGCCACACACCCATGGCCCGGTACGGCGAGCCGGAGGAGCTGGCCGGCACCGTAGTGTGGCTGGCCTCGGACCAGGCGGCCTCCTTCGTCACTGGAGCGGTGATCCCGGTGGACGGCGGCTTTACCGCCATGACCATCTGATAAAATGCGTGGCTGCTATTGATTCCTGCTAATGTAATATCCTCATGTAGGGACGTATTGCAATACGCCCCTACAGCCGTTTGCAATAGGACTATCTTTCTGCAGGATACAATAGTAGCCGCTCAGTGCCGGAAAGGGACTCGATGGTAAGCCGCACTGATATTCTCCAGCGCATCCTGGAAAAGAAGGCTATTGCCGTCATTCGGATGACCGATGTCGCCAAGCTGATGCGAGTGATCGAAGCCATCCGAGCCGGGGGCGTTGAGTGTGTTGAAATCACCATGACGGTGCCAGGTGCTGTGGATGTAATCAGAGATGTGAGTCAGTCCATCGGAGATGAAGCCCTAATAGGTGCGGGGACGATTCTCGATGCTGAGACGGCACGCCGGGCCATTAATGCCGGGGCCGATTTCATCGTTGGTCCCGTACTGGACCGCGGCGTCATCGAGATCGCCCATCAGAACGAGAAGGTGGTGATACCCGGCGCGTTCAGCCCCGGCGAGATCGTTGCCGCCTGGCGAGCTGGCGCCGATATCGTTAAGGTGTTCCCTGCCACCGTATTGGGCCCGGGGTACTTCAAGGATCTGAGGGGTCCCCTGCCCCAGATCAGGCTGTGTCCCACCGGCGGGGTTACCGTCGAGAATGCGGGCGAGTGGATCAAGGCCGGCGCCTGCTGCGTGGGTATCGGTACTAACCTGCTGGATAAAAAGGCCATCGCGGAGGACCGCTACGAGGTACTCACCGAGAAGGCCCGGCGGCTGGGGGCCAATCTTGAGGGAGGCTAGCACCTGCTGCCCACTATCATAGATCGACGCCGGGGCTGTTATGAACCGCACCAACTTTCTTCGCTCCCTGCTTGCCTTTGGTGCCTCGGTGCTTGCCTTGCCGCTGCGGGGCCGCAGGAGACCTGCTCTGGAAAAACCAATAAACAGGAAAAGAAACAGGACGGATAAGCTCATTCTGAATGAAGACCGGTTCTTTGATCCGGACCCCAAAATCCGCAAAGTCGCCCGCGAGCTGTACGAGAGGGTAAAGGACCTGCCCATCATAAGCCCCCACGGCCATACCGACCCGCGCTGGTTCGCCGAGAACCAGCCGTTTCCTGACCCTACCGAACTGATCGTTGTCCCGGATCATTACGTCTTCCGGATGCTCTATTCCCAGGGTATTCGCCTGGAATCCCTGGGTATTCCAACGGTGGACGGTTCCCCGGTGGGGCAGGATCGCAGAAAAATCTGGCAGCTGTTCGCTGATAATTTTTATCTGTTCCTGGGTACTCCGACCGGTATCTGGCTGAACCATGAATTTTCCCAGGTATTCGGCGTCAAGGAAAAACTGCACGGGAAAAGCGCCCAACGAATCTACGATCAGATCCAGGAGAAACTTCAAAGCCCTGATTTCCTGCCACGAGCCCTATTTGACCGTTTCAATATCGAGGCCATTTCCACCACCGATGGTGCCGCTGACACGCTGGAGCACCACGAGACGATCAGGAAGTCGGGCTGGAACGCGAAGATCGTCCCGTGTTTCCGCCCTGATGGGGTTGTCAACCAGCTCCACACCGACATCTGGCGGCAGAATATCAAGGACCTGGGCAGGGCCAGCGGCATTGACATCGGCTCCTATACGGCCTACATCCGGGCGCTGGAGAAGCGCCGGGAATTCTTCAAGTCCAGGGGTGCCACGTCGACCGATCACGCTGTGCTCGTCCCATGTACCCATGAGCTGACGTCGGGTGAAGTCAATGGCATCTTCCAGCGGGCGCTGAAGGGCAGGGCTGGCGAGGAGGATGCATCTCAATTCACCGCCCACATGCTCATGGAGCTGGCCCGCATGAGTATCGAAGACGGGCTGGTAATGCAGATTCACCCCGGCTCCTATCGCAACCATAACGAAACGGTCGTGAAGAAATTCGGTCCGGATAAGGGTGGAGACATCCCCATCCAGACCGAATATACCTTCAATCTGCACGAGCTGCTGAACCGCTACGGCAATGATCCCCGGCTGACCCTGGTGGTCTTCACGCTGGATGAGACTACCTTTTCGCGGGAGCTGGCGCCCCTGGCCGGTCACTATCCGGCCATGAGACTGGGCCCGCCGTGGTGGTTCCTTGACAGCCTCGAGGGGATGACCCGCTTCCGGCAAAGCGTTATCGAGACCGCCGGCTTTTATAACACGGTAGGGTTCAACGATGATACGCGGGCCTTCGCCTCAATACCGGCCCGCCATGACCTTTCCAGGAGAATCGATTCGAACTTCCTGGCCGGTCTGGTGGTCAGGCACATTATTGATATGGATGAAGCACAAAGTCTGAGCCGTGCCCTGGCATATGACCTGGCGAAGGAGACCTACAAACTGTAACCGGGTACGGGCGCAACCACCATTTAAAGAGGAGCGTGATGACGACTGCACTAAACCAGGAAGTGGGCTTTGCCATTCTCGGCGCGGGAATGGTCGCCGATTACCATCAACAGGCCGTAGCCGCTAATACCGAGATGGGAGCCCGGCTGGTGGCAGTGGGACACTACCGCGAAGAGCGCTTCGCCGAGATCAGTGAGCGGTTCGGCGTTCCCTGCCTGAGCGAGGCCGACCTGCTGGCCCATCCCGCTGTGGATGTGGTCTGTATCTGCACCCCCAGCGGCCAGCACGCCGAACAGGCCATTACTGCCGCCGCAGCGGGCAAGCACCTGCTGGTGGAAAAGCCTCTCGCTATCGATCTAGCCGATGCCGATGCCATAATTGCCGCCTGTGACCGAGCGGGGGTGCGGCTGGGCGTGACCCTCCAGCGCCGGGCCCTGCCCCTGTTCCAGAATATCCGGCAAGCCATTGAGGCCGGCGACCTGGGAGACCTGACCCTGGGGACTATCACCATGCCCTACTACCGGCCGCAGGAATACTACGACCAGACCGCCTGGCGGGGTACCTGGGCCCTGGACGGCGGCGGCGTCCTCATGAACCAGGGCATTCACCTGGTGGACCTGCTGGTATGGTACCTGGGGGATCCGGTGCAGGTCCACGCCCAGGCCGGGACCCTCCACCACGACATCGAGGTGGAAGACGTGCTGGCGGCTACGCTTTGCTTCGCAGGCGGCGCCAGGGCAACCATCACCGCCACTACCAGCGTCGCTTCCGGTGCGCCGCACCGGCTGGAGCTCTACGGCACCCGGGGCTACATCCAGATCGAGGGGGAAGCGGCTGTCCGCTGGGAGCTGGCTGACCCCGCCAGCGCCGCCGTAACGCCTATAGTCGGCGCTGTAGGTGAGGCCGGAGCTGGGGCCAGTGCCGACCCCAGGGGCATCCAGCCCACGGGACATATCGGCATCTTCCGGGATTTCATCCTGGCCCTGCGGGAGGACCGCCCCTTTTATCTGGACGGCGTTGAAGGCCGCCGCAGCCTGGCCGCGATACTGGCCATCTATAAGGCCGCCGGTATCGGGCCAGAGAGCTGCTGAGGGCCTGATACGGCGCAGGGTACCAGGGGGAATGGCAGCCACCCCCTGTGAAATTTTATAAGTAGCACCGGGAAGGAACTACCATGGAGCTCCTCAGGTGGGGTCTGATAGGGTGCGGGGACATCGCCCGTAAGCGGGTGGCGCCGGCCCTCCGCGACCTGGACAGCTGCGATTTTGTAGCCGTCAACCGCGCCCGATACGACCAGGCCGAAGCCTTTGCCCGCCAGTTCGGTGCCCGCAGGTGGTATCGCAGCTGGGAGGAGCTCCTCGCCGACGACGAGATCGGGGTTGTCTATATCGCCACGCCGGTCAGCCTCCACGCCGAGCAGGCCATTGCCGCCGCCGCGGCGGGTAAGCACGTTCTGTGCGAGAAACCGATGGCCCTGAATACGGCCGAGTGCGACCGCATGATAGCGGCAGCCCAGGCCAATGGCGTCACTTTGGGGGTCGCCTACTACCGCCACTTCTATCCGGTAGTGAAGCGGATCAAGGAGATCATCGCCTCCGGTGAAGTAGGGCGGATCGTCATGGCCCAGGTCAACGCCTTTGAGTGGTTTGATTGCCAGCCGGGCGAACCGCGTTATTGGCTGCTCACCAGGGAGCAAGGCGGGGGCGGCCCCATGATGGATTTCGGCTGTCACCGCATCGAGGTGCTGCTCAACATCCTGGGGCCGGTCAGCAGCGTCCGGGGCATGATGGGCCGGGTACTGTTGGAGCGGGAGGTGGAGGATACGGCGGTAGCCTGTTTCCAATTCAAGCAGGGGACCCACGCAGTGCTGTCGGTAACCCACGGCGCCTTCGAGCCCCAGGACACGCTCCACTTATTCGGCAGCAAAGGTTCGGTACACGTGCCAGTGCTCAACGACGGCGCCCTTACGGTGAAAACGACCACCGGTGAGCGCAGCGAGAACCACCCATGCCATCCGAATTTCCATCAGCCCCTTATTGAGGATTTCACCCAGGCGATCCTTACCGGTCGTGCCCCGAAGGTGGATGGTACCACGGGCCGGGAGGTGGCGAGGCTGGAAGAGGAGATCTACGGCGGCTAAGGACAGGGACCTTTAGTCTGGACCCTGGCGTGATGCGCTAGGGATGCAGGTAGGGCTTCAGGTCGGCCAGCCGGGAGATTCTGGTAAAGACTTCGCTTTCTCCTTCTACCGGACCATTTCCCTGGGCCCCCAGGAAGCCCCACGAAGCCCAGAAGCAGCGGGCTCCGGTAGCGGCTACTTCCCGCACGAGACGGGGATGGTCGTCAACGAACAGGACGTTCTGTATCGGCTGGCCCGACTCCACAGCGATGCGCTGAACAATCTCGCTTTTAGGCAGGCCCCGCTCCTTGGTCCACAGGTTCTCCTCGGAAATCCCCAGCTCCCAGTGCCGGTTGAAATACTGGACCGAGACCAGGTCCTTGGTAGTGACGATATGGACCGGTAAGCGTCCCCTGATTTTTTCCCAGCCGTCGCGGAACTCGGGATACATGCGGTGCAGGCCCAGCCAGCGGTCCAGACCCGCGGAGCTCAGGACGTGGCGTGACTCGAAAAAGACCGGCTCGAAGAGCGGCAGTCTGGCCGCGTAGCGGGATGTAAGCTCATCGTATCGGGCCTGGTCCAGCGTTCCACCGTCGGTGAGGCACCAGTGCATGATCAGCCATAACTCCGGGGCGTTGCGGGCGTAGTGCCGCAGGCGCCGGAAGCTGTCGGCCACTTCCGGCTTGATGTCAGCGGTGCTGTTGGCCCAGCGATCGCTGCCTTCCAGCCGGTGGTAGGCATTGTAGGCGGTGACCAGGCATTCCTCCAGGCTGTCACAGATGACGCCGTCAAAATCCAGGGCAATGATAGTTTTCACAGGCGGTCAGTTTACGGCAGCTGCTGAAGGTGAGTCAACCCCTGGGTCCAGCGACCGGAGAGGAGTGCTCACAGGCCGGACGGGTGTGGAAAATTCACTGGTTCATGAAGAAAGGATAAATGTAAATTGTATGGCTTTGAGAGTGCTTTTTAAGCGCTATCCGCTCATTTTATCGCGCGCTGTTAAGGGATATGGTAATCCCTGCGTGTACAGGCATTAAGAAAACTTAATCTGTAATCTTCATACTAAACAGGAGCCGTTATGAAACAATATGACATAGGACTCATCGGCCTTGCGGTAATGGGTGAAAACCTGGTCTTGAATATGGAAAGCCATGGATTCACCGTGGCGGTCTTTAACCGTACTACAAGCAAGGTTGATGCCTTCATGGCCGGCCGAGCCAAAGGTAAAAACATCATCGGTTGTCATAGCATCGAAGAATTGGTGGCAAATCTGAAGCGGCCTCGCAAGGTATTCATGCTGGTTAAAGCAGGTCAGCCGGTAGACGATTTCATCGAGATGTTGTGGCCGCATTTAGAAGAGGGGGACATCATCATTGACGGGGGCAACAGTCATTTCCCCGACACAATCCGCCGCACTGCCTATGTAGAAAGCAAGGGTCTTTTATATATCGGTACGGGTGTTTCAGGCGGTGAAGAGGGCGCCTTGAAGGGCCCATCCATTATGCCTGGCGGATCGGCTGCCGCCTGGCCTCATGTAAAAAATATCTTCCAATCCATCTCCGCCAAGGTAGAAGGTGGTGTCCCATGCTGCGAATGGCTCGGTGACAATGGCGCCGGGCACTTCGTCAAGATGGTGCATAACGGGATTGAATATGGCGATATGCAGATGATCTGCGAAGCATACTCGCTAATGCGCAACGTGCTCGGCATGACACCGCATGAAATTTCGGCTGTATTCAGCGAGTGGAATGAGGGCGAACTGGACAGTTACCTCATCGAGATAACCAGAGATATTCTCGCCAAAGATGATGACGAGACCGGCAAGCCCATGGTGGATGTGATTATGGACCGTGCGGGACAGAAGGGTACCGGTAGGTGGGCCAGCCTCGCCGCCCTGAACCTGGGCATACCGGCGCAGACCATCGCAGAGGCCGTTTTTGCCCGAGCCCTCAGCGCCATCAAGGATGAACGGCTGGTAGCATCAGAAAAATTAGCTGGACCTGGGGCAACGTTCTCAGGCGATAAAGCCAAGTTCCTGACCATGCTGCAAAAAGCCTTGTATGCTTCCAAAATCTGCTCATATGCCCAGGGCTATCAGCTCATGCGGGCAGCGGCTAAAGAGTATAAATGGGATCTGAAATACGGCGATATCGCCCTCTTGTGGCGCGGCGGCTGCATTATTCGCGCCCAGTTTCTGGGCGAGATCAAGCAGGCCTTTGATAAGGATCCGGGATTGCAGAATCTATTATTGGACGACTACTTCAGGAACGCTATCGAAAACAGTCAGCTAGCCTGGCGCAAGGTCGTTGCCACGGCCGTAGAGCACGGCGTACCAGTGCCGGCCTTCAGCTCGGCCTTGGCCTATTTCGACGGTTATCGCAGTGCGGTGCTGCCGGCCAGCCTGCTGCAAGCCCAGCGGGATTACTTCGGTGCCCATACTTATGAGCGAGTGGACAAACCCCGGGGCGAGTTCTTCCACACCAACTGGACCGGCCGCGGCGGTGATACGGTCTCGACAACATATAATGTTTGACAACACTAAGGTTGTTCTGATCATATGGTAACCGGGTTCGGCTCTGAAAGCGCCACGATTGGCGAGGGGCAGATTCTAGATATTTGTACTGAAGCTTTCGCCAATAAGCCCCTTGACGGGATGAAGGTTCTGGTCATTATACCGGACCATACCCGCACAGCGCCCATCGATGTAATGTTCCGGGTACTCTACGAGTTGCTGGCGCCCAAGGTGGAGTTGCTCGATTTCCTCGTTGCTTTGGGCACCCATCCGCCCATGAGTGATGAAGCCATCAACCACCGGGTGGGCATTACCGATGAGGAGCGAACAAGCAAATATCCCAAGGCCCGGTTCTTCAACCATCACTGGAAAGATCCAAACCAGCTCCGAAATATCGGTACTATCACCGCTGATGAGATTGCTGATGTTTCGGGCGGCCTCATGCGGCAACAGGTCGATGTAACTATCAACAAAATGGTTTTCGATTACGATCTGCTGCTCATTGTGGGTCCTACTTTTCCCCATGAAGTAGTGGGCTTCTCCGGTGGCAACAAATACCTGTTTCCCGGCATAGCGGGTCAGGAGATCATCGATCTGTTTCACTGGCTGGGAGCCCTCATCACCAATCCCGAGATTATCGGCACCAAGTATACTCCCGTTAGGAAAGTAGTCGATAAGGCTGCGGCGCTGCTACCTATGGAACGCATGTGCATCAGTCTGGTTGTACAAGGTGCTGGTCTTGCCGGGCTTTATATCGGTACACCAGAGGAGGCCTGGGAGGCAGCAGCCGATCTATCCGATAAGCTGCATATTATATACAAAGATAAACCGTTCAAGCGGGTACTTTCAAGATCGCCTGAGATGTATGATGATCTATGGACTGGCGGCAAGTGCATGTACAAGCTGGAACCGGTAGTGGCCGATGGGGGAGAATTGATTATCTACGCTCCCCATATCACTGAAGTATCCGCTTCCCATGGTAAGATCATAGAAGAGATCGGTTATCATGTGCGTGACTATTTCGTCAAACAGATGGACCGCTTCAGCTATATACCCGGTGGTGTGATGGCCCACTCAACCCATGTCAAGGGTATCGGAACCTATGAAAACGGTGTTGAAAAACCGAGGGTGAATGTGGTACTGGCTACCGGGATACCTGAAGAAATTTGTCGCAAGATCAACCTTGGTTACCGCGATCCCGCCACAATAGAAGTTGAGGAGTGGAAAGACCGCGAAGATGAAGGCATCCTCTACGTACCCAAGGCTGGCGAGATGCTCTACAGATTGAAGAGTGAAAATTGAATAAACTTAAGGAGTAACCATGAGTTCATTAAACGTACGCAAAGATGACTGCCAACTGGATTTTCTGTCGTTGGGATCGCTGGTGCATCGCCTTGATCCCGGTGTTATCCCATTCCGTAAAGCGCGCTCGGCCAACATCCATGTATCGGGGGGGGAATATAATGTAGCAGCCGGCCTGTCGGATTGTTTTGGGCTGAAGACCGGTGTGGCCACGGCCATGGTGGACTACGGCATTGGTGAACTGGTTCAGACGCGAGTACGGGAGATGGGCGTTAAGCCTTATTATAAATGGTTCAAGCATGATGGCGTCCGTGGCCCCAACATCGCTACCGTGTACAGTGACCTGGGCTACGGCGTGCGGCCGCCGGTTGTTTTCTATAACCGCTCTAACGAGGCTGGTGCCCTCTTAAAACCGGGCGATTTCGACTGGGATGAGATTTTCTCAGGAGGCGTTCGCTGGTTCCACTCGGGAGGTATTTATGCGGCTCTGTCTGAGACCACCTCGGAGTTGATCATCGAGGCCATGCAGGCAGCGAAAAGGCATGGCGCTATCACCTCCTTCGATCTGAATTATCGACCAAAACTATGGGCGCCAATAGGTGGACTTGACCAGGCTCAGAAGGTCTTCCGTCGCATCACTGAGTACGTGGATGTTCTTTTGGGGAATGAGGAAGACCTCCAGATGGGTTTGGGTATCAAGGGTCCCGATGTTCAATCGAAGTCCAAACTTGACACCAAAGTATTTTTCCAGATGATCGGCCAGGTTACTAGCGAGTTTCCCGCCGTTAAGATGGTAGCAACGACATTAAGAGAAGTGGAATCGAGCAACCGCCACCAATGGGGATCTGTAACCTGGTGTGACGGTGACAAGGCCATAAGCCCAGTTCGCGAGTTGAACGTCATCGACCGCATCGGTGGTGGCGATGGTTTTGCCACCGGACTTATTTATGGCATGATCACCGGCCGGCCCCTTGAAGAAGCCCTGCGCCTCGGTTGGGCGCATGGCGCTCTGCTAACCACTTTCCCCGGTGATACTACCATGGCGAAACTGCCTGAGGTGGAAGCATTCGCCAAAGGCGGATCGGCCCGGGTTCACCGGTAGAGAAAAAAAGGGGCACACATTGGTATATACTCGTGAGGACCTGAAGAACTTCCAGCCCCGGTACGACTTCTACGTGGGCATCGACTCCGACGGCTGCGTTTTCGACTCCATGGAGCCGAAACAGAAAGAGTGTTTCTGCCCGGTAACCATTGAGAAGTGGAACCTGGCCGCCGTGTCCAAGTACGCCCGTGAGATCTGGGAATTCTTGAACCTCTATTCTGTTGACCGGGGCTGCAACCGCTTCCTCGCCCTGCTGAAGACCTTCGACCTGCTCAGGGAGCGCCCCGAGGTTCTCCGGCGGGATGTCCTCCCGCCCGAGCTGCCCGAGCTGCGCGCCTGGACCGAGCGGGAGACCAAGCTCGGCAACCCGGCCCTGAAGGAGGAGATCGAGCGGACCGGCAGTGAAGAACTTAAAAGGGTACTCGATTGGAGCCTGACCATCAATGAGGCGGTGGCCAGGGTTGTGAAAGGAGTGAAGCCCTTCCCGTATGTGAAGGAATCGCTGGAGAAGCTCCAGCCCAGGGCCGACATCATCGTCGTCTCATCTACTCCCCTGGAGGCGCTGATCCGGGAGTGGCAGGAGAACGACGTCGACGGCTATACCTCCCTCATTGCCGGGCAGGAACTGGGTAGCAAGAAGGAGCACCTCCAGTTTACCACCGGTGGCAAGTATGAGCAGCCCGGTCGTACCCTCATGATTGGTGACGCCCTGGGCGACCTGCGGGCCGCGCGGGGCGCCGACTGCCTCTTCTATCCCATTATCCCCGGCGGAGAGGAAGAATCGTGGGAGCGATTCCATGACGAGATCATAGACGTGTTCCTGGACGGGCGATACACCGAGGAATGGGAGAACAAGTTCCTGGCGGATTTCCGGGCGGCGCTGCCTGAGAAGCCACCCTGGTCCATCGCCGGCTAGCTGTGACTCAAAGAAACAGCGCCAACGGACAAGTGCCCATTTTATCTATGCCATCGGTCCAGTGCCGGTGGCATTGGTCATTTTATATTGGTAGTGAAAGTGAGTAGGTATGAATACCTGGCGAATTATGATACGTTTCTTTCTCGTTGCATTTGCCTTGACCTCGGCCGCTGCCGGGCCGCAGGCGGCTGACCAGCTCCTGCCCGCGTTTCCGGGGGCGGAGGGCTTCGGCGCTTATACGCCGGGCGGGCGCGGCGGGCGGGTAATCCTGGTAACAAACCTGAACGATGATGGCCCGGGGAGCCTCCGGGCTGCCTGCGAGACCAAGGGACCCAGAATCGTTGTGTTCCAGGTGGGGGGAATAATTGAGCTGCAATCCACCCTGGTCATCAGCGAACCCTATATTACCGTTGCCGGTCAGACGGCCCCTGGCGACGGCATCTGCATCAAGGATTATCAATGCGTGGTCAGAAACACCCACGACGTTATCATCCGGCACCTGCGTTTCCGTCCCGGCGATGGGATGGGGATCGAGCAGGACGTCCTCGCGGTCTATGTCTCACAGAACGTCATCATCGACCACTGCAGCACCAGCTGGGGCACCGACGAGACCTTATCGGTTACCGGCGCCGGGGCCGACAACATTACCGTGCAGTGGTGCCTGATCACCGAAAGCCTGAATAACTCGGTGCATTCTAAGGGTGAGCACGGCTACGGCTCACTGCTGCGCGCCGACGGAAACCTCACCTTCCACCACAACCTGTACGCCTCCCATAAGAGCCGCAACCCACGGCCCGGCACCTACGGCGACGAGAGCCGGGGGCTGTTCCTGGACTTCAGGAACAACGTCATCTATAACTGGGGTGCCCAGCCGGGTTACAGCGCCGCCGACAAGGTTAGCATGAACTACGTGGCCAATTATCTGAAGGCCGGTCCCGCTACTCCCACGTCCAGGGAGTATGCCTTTTCGGTAGGCGGACCACGGACGACTTTGTTTGTTGACCGGAATGAGCTGGAGGGTCATGAGGCGCAGGACCACGATAACTGGCAGCTGATAGTACTGCCGGAAGGTTTGACCATCTATGATGTAAGGATACCGGTTCCCCTCCAGGCGGCGCCGGTGCAGACCGACCCGGCGGGAGTAGCTTACCGGCGGGTGCTTGCCGAGGCCGGTGCCACCCTGCCCCGGCGGGACGCGGTTGATAGCCGCATCGTCGAGCAGGTGAGGAAGGGTGAAGGGGCCATCATTGATTCCCAGCAGGATGTGGGCAGCTGGCCCAGGTACCGCCGGGGGAAAGCCCCTCGTGACAGCGACAGTGACGGCATGCCCGACGCCTGGGAGAAGAAATTCAACCTGGACCCCCAGAATGCGGCCGACAGCGCCCTGGATCGTGACGGCGACGGCTATACCAACATCGAGGAGTTTATCAACGGCACCGATCCCGTGAGGTAAGATTGGGCTCCGGATTGGCCCTATATCAATAGAGAGGAGCATATCATGGCGACGGGAAAGGTTATACGACATACGGCTTCAAGCATATTCCTGCTTTGCTGCCTGGGAGTGTTCATCCTGATGGCCTGCGGAACTGGCGGCAGCGCCGTGCTCCTGGAAGACGACTTCAGCGGGCTGAAAAGCGGCATGTTCTCCAGCGGCGTGGTGGGCGCACACGCCGAGTACCACTACATCCCGGAAGTGGCACCCAGGGGGAACTGGGTGGTTTCCTGCTTTCGGAGCAACGGGTCGCAGCGGGCCTGGCGCGTCCTGCGCGAGGACGGCGTTTCGGTGATGTACCAGTCTTACCGGTCATCAGAGAGCGAGCGGCAGTACACCCATCCGATTATTATTGCCGGCGATACACTTTGGCAAGACTACACTGTCACCGTGCGTTTTACGCCCGAATCGGATGAGGGCCAGGCCGGAGTGATCTTCAGGTATCGCAACGACCGCTGCTACTACTTCTTCGGGGTGGACGGGGCAGAGGTGGTCCTGAAAATGGTGC
This sequence comes from uncultured bacterium, assembly GCA_964621455.1. Lineage (GTDB taxonomy): Bacteria > Fidelibacterota > Marinisomatia > SCGC-AAA003-L08 > TS1B11. The sequence continues at coordinate 4,394 of CAZULW010000008.1, read as the reverse complement.
ACCACGCCAACAGTTATCGCACTGCCTATCAGGAGATTCTCGCCCGGAGCACCACCTCCTGGCGGCCGGGGCAGGAGCTCACGGCTACCGTTATGGTGACCGGCAGCCATATCCGCGCCCAGCTGGACGACGGCGCCGTCCTGGAGGCCGATGATGATACCTATTCAAAGGGCAGGATCGGTCTGTTGTCGGACGTGCCCACCAGCTACTATTCGGTGAAGGTCACCACGTCCCGCCAGGAGAACAAACGATACCTGGCCCGGAAGGTCCAACGTGAGGAGGAGGCCGCCAGACTTCAGGCGGCCAATCCCAAACCGGTGCTATGGAAAAAGGCCAGCACCAATGGCTTCGGCGTGGGGCGCAACCTGCGTTTCGGCGACCTGAACGGTGACGGCCAGAAAGACGTCCTCATCTGCCAGATGCTCCATCACGGCCCCAAGGACCGTAATAGTGAAGTGGGGACCTTGACCGCCATGACCTTCGATGGCGAAGTCCTGTGGCAGCTCGGCGAGCCCGATGCCTGGAAGGACCACCTGACCAACGATGTGGCCTTCCAGATCCACGACCTGGACGGCGACGGCCGCACCGAGGTGATATACTGCAAGAACATGGAGGTCATTGTCGCTGACGGTGCCACCGGAGAGACTAAGTACAAGGCCCCGACACCCGTGAATAAGCAGGCACAACCGCCATATGATCGTTTCCCCCGGATTCTGGGTGATTGCCTTTATTTCTGCGACCTGCGGGGCACGGGCCATCCCCGGGACATCATCATCAAGGATCGGTACCGGCAGCTCTGGGCATTGAACGACCGCCTGGAGGTAATGTGGGAGGCCACCTGCAACACCGGCCACTACCCCTATGCCTATGACGTGGACGACGACGGGAAGGACGAACTGGCCATCGGTTATTCCCTCTTCGATGACGACGGCACGTTGCTCTGGACCCTGGACGAGGTCCTCAAGGATCACGCCGACGGTGTTGCGGTGGTCAGCTTCGGCGGCGCGGCTGGCTCCCGGCCCCGCTTGCTCAACGCGGCTTCCGATGAGGGGATGATCCTGATCGACCTGGAAGGCCGTATCCTGAAACATCACTACTTTGGTCATGTGCAGAACCCGGCGGTGGCCGACTTCCGCGCCGACCTGCCGGGCCTGGAAACGGTGTCCATCAACTTCTGGGGAAACCAGGGCATCATCCACTTCTTCGACGCCGAGGGCAACCTCTATCACGACTTCGAGCCGGTGCAGCACGGCAGCATGATGCTGCCCATAAATTGGACCGGCCGCTCCGAAGAATATTTTGTCCTATCGGCGAACGTGGAGGAAGGGGGGCTGTATGACGGCAGGGGGCGGCGAGTGATGTCGCTCCCCGCGGACGGTCATCCCGACCTGTGCAACGCCGTCCTGGATATCACCGGCGACTGCCGCGATGAAATCGTGGTATGGGACGCCTGGGAGATCTGGGTCTACACCCAGGATGACAACCCCAAGAGCGGCAAGCTCTACCGGCCAGTGAGGAACCCATTGTATAACTATTCGAACTATCAGGCAACGGTATCGCTGCCGGGATGGTCTGAATAAGGATATGGGGGAAATCTATCGGCTGCCGGCTGATAATGCTGACCATAACAATCTGAAGGAGTGAATCATGTATCACTGCTCTCTGCGATCGATTGATCGTAAAATCGTTTTCGGCCTGCTGTTTCTGCTGATTGCCTGTTCGCCCTCTGGCGAAAAGGAAACGGTCCGGGAGGCGGTAACGCTGCTCCACATTACGGATACGCACGTAATGGACCTTGACGGTTATCATCCTGCCCTGGCAGAGCGGCGGCAGCATTATAGCCACACCTATGGGGCATTGAAAGAGTTTTTCCGATCCGTGCCGGGAGAAGTTCAGGCCGATGCTGTTATCCTCACGGGTGATGTCATTGATTTCTATGAAGGTGAGACCGACGATGGAACCCTGCGCAACCGTCAGGTGGAATTATTCTCCCGACTGTATAAACGCTCACCAGCCATGCTGTTGATGACCCTCGGTAACCACGATATCACGACCTACTGGTCGGGCTTGGAGGAGGGGAAAAGAGCTACCCAGAATAATTCACAAAAAGCCCGGGCTGCCTGGATCAGGAACATACCCTGTTTCAAGGATGGAACCTACTATTCCCGCACTTACAGGGTAGGGCAGAGAAAATACCGGCTGATCTTTCTTGATAACGGCTACCGTATTGCCAACAGCGTCCTGGATGGTCTGTGGGACCGGGAACAGCGGGATTGGCTGCGAAATCAATTGCTCGCCGGGGAGAATGAGGTCGTGATATTATTCTATCATATTCCTGTTCCCATTGGCGATACCAACCAGGATAGTATTAATTTCAAGCTGCCACCGGCCGGTTGGCTCGAAAGTGAAATCGATGGTGATGGTATTATGGATATTCTTAATTCGTATTCTGCCGTCGTGGCCGCCTTTACCGGCCATGGTCACAAGAATATCATAGAGGAGCTGCCGCTGCCGGCTGGTCATTCCTTCACCCAGATCGAAACCGCGGCCTTTGCCAGTGATCCGAATAATTGGCGGGTTATCGAGCTGCGCGAGGACGAGATAGTCATTTCCGCGCCGGGCGGGGAAAACTTTGAGAAAAGGATACCTATAGTTCAATGAGGAGCTGACAAATGACCACCAATCTTCATAAAAAATCCCTGCGAATCGGGTCTTTGATAGGGTGCCTGCTTTTCCTTATCAATTTCACCCTCCTCTCTGCCCAAGAGGTAAGTGAAACCCTCTCCCCTTGGACCACCGGCACTCTGGATATCCACCACATCAATACCGGCAAGGGTGAGGCGGCCCTTTTCATCCTTCCTGACGGCACTATCCTGCTGGTAGACGCCGGGCACACCCTGAGGTCCAAGCCCAGAGTCACTTCCCCACGACCCAACAGCCGCCGCACGCCGGGGGAGTGGATAGCTCGCTACATCAAGACCGTACTGCCAGACGCTGCCGGTGGCAACCTCGATTACGCCCTTTTAAGCCATTTCCATGGCGACCACATGGGGGAGGTGTCGGAAAAAAGCAAACGGTCTTCTTCAAAGCAGTACCGACTGGCCGGTATAACCGCGGTTGGCGAACGCATCCCTATTCGCAAAATGATTGACCGGGGCTGGCCTGACTACAACTGGCCCGAGCCACTGGACAATCCTACTATGGTAAACTACCGCAAGTTTCTCCAATGGCACACCCGGAAGGGCAATATGACTGTAGAGCGCTTCAGACCGGGTGCCGCTGATCAGATCGTGCTGCTCCATAATTCGGGTGGCTACCCTGAATTCGTCATCCGCAACATTGCCGCCAACGGTGAAGTGTGGACCGGCAACGGCGAACAGACCAAGCAGTATATCCCTTCCCTGGAAAGTCTACCGCCGGGTGAAGGCCCCAGCGAGAACATGTGCAGCATCGCCTTTCGGTTGACGTACGGGAAATTTGACTATTTCGCGGGGGGTGATCTTGTGGGTGTACCCGACGAAGGGGCTCCACCTTGGCATGACCTGGAGACGCCGGTGGCCAGGGCGGTTGGTCCGGTGGACGTTAACGTTTTGAATCACCACGGCTATCTCGACTCGCAGAACGCCTTCTTCCTGGCCACCCTCCGGCCCCGGGTGCACATCATCCAGGTCTGGACACCGAGCCAGCCTTCGCCGCGTGTACTCCGCCGGCTGCTGTCTACTCGCATTTACGATGGCCCGAGGGATATTTTCGCCACCAACATAATGGAAGAGAATAAGGTGGTTATTGGATCGAACCTGGCGAAGCTAAAGAGCGACCAGGGTCACATTCTGGTGCGAGTGGCTCCAGGTGGGGAGAGCTATCAGGTGATCATTCTCGATGATTCGGCAGAGTCGTACAAGGTCACTGCCGTCCATGGGCCCTACCAGTCACGGTAATGGATTTTGATATTCGATTTAATATCACCGCCATATTTCGACCCTACTCCGCCCCTTCTTATCCACGTTGCTCTGCGGGGGAATAGTTACTCTTTCCCCGGACCGTGTAGGACTTTCCCGGGGAAAACCTCGGTCCATTTTCCATTGTCGACAACCAGTTTTCCATTGACAATAACATAGTCAATCCCTGTCGGGTACTGGTGGGGTTTGGTCCAGGTCGCCCGGTACCAGGGATTGCCCGAGCCGTCGATGATCTGTCCCGACTGGATGATAATATCGTAGGGTGGCGCCTGTTGAACACAGGCGGTTGGTAACAATAACAGTAGAAAGGATGCGAGAATGATTCTGGAGCGTGATATGTTGTTCATTTTCATTTCACTCCTTACACTGGATGATGGCAGATAAAATTAGGTAATTAGTTAAAAGTCGGACCAAAGTGGATTTTACCCAACAAAT
>CAZULW010000007.1:0-74506 GCA_964621455.1 uncultured bacterium | reverse complement strand
TTATCCAGCTCCTGGCAGCTATCAGGTCCGGTAATACCGCGTTCGAAGAGGAGTTGTCCAGGCTGCCTGATCTGGGCACAGAGACGATTGACCGCTGCCACGACCTGGTTAAAGATGTCACCAGCAGTAGGCAATACACCAAGTTCGTCTATCTGGGGCAGGGTCCGTACTACGGCCTGGCGTGCGAAGCCATGCTCAAGATCAAGGAGATGTCCCTCTCTTATTCGGAAGCCTATCACAGCCTGGAGTTCCGCCATGGCCCCATGTCCATGGTGGATGAGGACATGCTGATCACTTTCCTTATCTCCGAGCAGGCCCGGACGGAAGAGGTTACCCTTCTTAAAGAAATGAAGGAGCTGGGGGCAAGAACGCTGGTGATTGCCGAAGAGGCCGACGCTGGAATCCAGAGATCGGCGGATTATGTGGTGGAACTGAAATCGGGGCTATCAGACACTGCCAGGATGATTCTCTACATGCCGATTGTTCAGCTTATGGGCTACTACAACGCTGTGGCCAAGGGTCTGGATCCCGACAACCCTAAGAACCTTACACAGGTGGTGACCCTGTAATTTGAATATATCAATCCCAAGTCGGTGATAGATGATGAAAGCGCTGGATGTTGTCGTCGTTGGTGAACTGAATGTGGATATGATCCTTCAGGATTTATCATCATTCCCGGAGATGGGGAAAGAAAAGATCGCCAGGAACATGGTGCTCACCATGGGTAGCGCCTCGGCGATACTGGCCTGCAACATCGCCCGGCTTGGTGTGAATGTAGGATTCGTTGGCCAACTTGGCATTGATTCATATGCTGATATTGTATTGAACACGCTCCGCGAGCGTGGAGTGGATACCGGTGGTGTTGTTCAGAATGAGAAGACCCAAACCGGCATCACCGTCGCCCTGACTTTCCCCGACAATTATGCTATGGTCACGTATATGGGGGCCATGGAGGAGTTCGCCTTGGAGGAGGTCAATTTTGACTACCTCCTGAAGGCCCGGCACATGCACTTTTCATCTTTCTACCTTCAACCTGGTTTGCGGCCGGGCTGCGCCGCGTTGTTCACGCGGGCCAAGGCGGCGGGCCTAACCACCTCGTTGGACCCCGGCTGGGATCCGCACGAAGAATGGCGGGAGGACATTCTGGAGGTCCTGGAACATGTGGATGTCTTCCTGCCCAACGAGCAAGAAGCCCTTCGCATCTCCGGCTGTGAAACGGTGGCAGACGCATTGGAGAGGCTGGGCAGGTATGCTCCCGTCATCGTAATCAAGCGGGGAAAGCAGGGGGCTATCTGCCGGGCCGATGGTGAGATTATTCGAACCCGGACATATCAGGTGGATCCGGTCGATACCACTGGTGCCGGGGATAGCTTCAACGCTGGGTTCCTTTATGATTGGCTCCAAGGTTCAGATATCCGACACTGTTTGATGTCCGGGAACGCCTGTGGCGCTCTGGCCACCACAAAAATGGGTGGTACCACTGCATCACCAACCAAAGAGGAATTAGACGGCTTCCTGGCGAATCATCCCGAGAGCATTTTCCACAACTAATCTAATTACCCACCACCTATAGCCTAATCGCTGATTGGACATGGATCATCCCCTCTTCCAGGTTGTAACGGCTCAAAAACAGGGTCGTAGCGTGGGCATGTATTCGGTCTGCTCCGCCAACCGCTTTGCTATTGAAGCGGCTATGCTCCAGGCCAGAGCCGACGGAACCGCTGTCCTGATCGAGGCTACATCGAATCAGGTGGACCAGTTTGGCGGCTACACCGGCCTCACCCCTGAGCAGTTTGTTTCATACGTCCGGGACATTGCGGACCCGATGGATTTCCCCTTCGATAAGGTACTATTAGGGGGAGACCATCTGGGCCCCAATACCTGGCAGGGAGAACCTGCCCGAGATGCCATGGCCAAGGCCCGAGAAATAACCCGAGCCTATGTTTCGGCCGGGTTCACCAAGATTCATCTGGATGCCAGTATGCGGCTGGGCGATGATCCTGGCGACCACCAGACCCCGCTCGAACCAGTGGTTGTTGCTGAGCGCGCTGCCGTCCTTTGTGAGGCGGCCGAAGCTGCTTTTCAAACCAGGCCAGCGGGTTCCACTCCCCCGCTCTATGTAATTGGCACTGACGTGCCGCCGCCGGGCGGCGCCCGGGAGGAAATCCAAAGTGTCCATATAACCCCGGTCGCGGATACTGAGCAGACGATACACTTGAACCATAAGGCTTTTAGAACGCGGGGACTGGAATCGGCCTGGGAACGGGTGGTGGCCGTGGTGGTGCAACCAGGAGTGGAATTCGGCGACGCAAATGTAATAGAGTACCATCGCCAGAAAGCCAAAGACCTTTCGCACTTTATTGAGACCCATGACCAACTGGTCTACGAAGCGCACTCCACCGACTATCAGACCCCGACGGCCCTCCAACAGATGGTGGAAGACCACTTCGCGATCTTGAAAGTGGGGCCGTGGCTCACCTTCGCCCTCCGGGAAGCCGTGTTTGCCCTGGCCCATATGGAAGCCGAATGGCTCTCATCCAGGAAGGGCGTCAATCTCTCCAATATCCGTGAGGTGCTGGAGGAAGCAATGGTAGCCCATCCCGAGCACTGGCATAAGCACTATCACGGCGATGACGACCAGCTGCGGTATGCGCGCGGATACAGCTATAGCGACCGAGTGCGATATTATTGGCCCCGTCGGGAGGTGACTGATGCACTGAACCGACTCCTGGGCAACCTTGCTGAGCATCCGGTGCCCCTGACTTTGTTGAGCCAGCACATGCCTGCTCAGTATCATGCAGTACGGGTGGGGAACTTAGCCAACACACCGTTGGAGCTGATTCGCCATAAGATTTTGGAAGTTACCAGGACCTACGCCCGGGCCTGTGGCTACAGTGATGTGAGCCGTAAAAGGGCCAGCGAGAATGCCGTTCCAGAACCTACCAGAAAAGGAAGATACCAGTGAAAGCAAAACCCTGGCTCTTGTTCGCGATAGTAACCACCCTTTTTTGGGGCGTTTGGGGCGCCTTCATCGAGATACCGGAAAAGGCGGGTTTCCCGGCTACCCTCGGATATTCCGTCTGGGCTTTGACCATGATCCCCTGTGCCCTGGCAGCGCTGAAGATCATCAACTGGAAGCTGGAGTTCGATAAGCGCTCCATCTTCCTGGGCTCTATGGTTGGCTTTCTCGGAGCCGGGGGACAACTGATCCTCTTCCAGGCTCTTAGGTCAGGTCCGGCTTACCTCGTATTCCCCATCATCTCGCTCTATCCGGGAATCACGATTATTCTGAGTGTGTGGCTATTGAAGGAGCACGCCGGCCGGCGTTCGTGGGCTGGTATCGTCCTGGCACTCATCGCCATCCTGTTGCTCTCCTATCAGCCCCCTGAAAGTTCTGTCGACAGGGGGATGTTGTGGCTATTTCTGGCCTTTTTTGTTTTCCTATTCTGGGGTATCCAGGCCTATGTCATGAAATTCTCCAACGAGCGGATGCAGGCTGAGAGTATTTTCTTCTACATGATGGCTACAAGCGTGGCTCTTATCCCGGTGGCCCTGCTGATGACCGATTTTTCCCAGGAAATCAATTGGGGCTTCCGGGGACCTTATCTGGCTGCCATGATTCAGGTCCTCAACGCGGTAGGCGCCCTGATGTTCGTTTATGCAGTGCGGTATGGTAAAGCCATTATTGTTGTGCCCATGACAGCCCTGGCGCCGGTGATTACCATCGTTCTCTCCCTGATCATATATGCTGTCTTTCCCCATCCCATTATCCTGACGGGGATGGTCCTCGCCGTCACGGCCATCTACTTGATGGCCGAATAGCCGTCGCGGCGACGCACGTGGGCCAGTTCATGGTGCAGAATGGCCTCCAGGGTTGCCGGGTCCGACTCGGTGGCAGCGGGCATTCAGACAACCGCAAGCCGGCCCCATAGGTCAGGCTCAATATCAACCGGTAGATTCCCTTCGTTCTACCAAGAATTTCACTGATTTCGCATCGGGAGAACACGACCGGGAGGTGCGGGGTCCGGCGAGCCTGGCAGTGGGCAGACTTTGACGAGGAAGCGGATTACCGAAACGCTATTCAAAAGGCACATGGCTGACCTCTATGTATAAGATGGAACTTTTCTTTCAATGAAAAATAAGGGTCCGGTTACGGTAGACCATAATCCGGTCTTCGATATGGGCCTTGACAGCTTTTGCCAAGACCTGTCGTTCGATGTCGCGCCCCATACGTTGCATATCGCGAATGCTGTGAGATGAATCGACGCGGATAGTCTCCTGTTCAATGATGGGCCCCATATCCAGGTCCCTGGTGACATAGTGGCTGGTGGCACCGATGATTTTTACACCTTTCTCGTATGCCTGGTGATAGGCTTTTCCCCCAACGAAGGCCGGCAAGAAACCGTGGTGGACGTTGATGATTCTATTGGGATAGGCGTCCAGAAGGACAGGCGTGAGTATTTGCATATAGCGGGCCGGCACCACAAAATCCACTTGGTGTTGCCGGAAAAGTTCAAGCGCTTTTTCTTTCGCCTCCTCCTTACTTTCTTTATCGACGGGAATATGGAAGTAGGGCGTGTTAAAATGTGCGGCAACCGGCTGCAGATCGGGATGATTGCTTACCACCAAGGCGATATCGGCATCCATTTCTCCGTACTGGTGTCGCAGGAATAAATCATACAAACAATGGTCATATTTGGAGACCATGATGGCCATTCGTTTGCGGTTATCGGAATAACTGATTTCGTTGTCCATGCCAAACTTATCCGCCACTTGTGCTAAATCCTTTTCCAATTGTGGGCGGGAGGAAGTGACCTTGGACAGATCGAAATGGACACGCATGAAGAAGAGGTCGTCCAGCTCTTCCTTGTACTGTCGGGACTCAATAATATTTCCACCGGCATCGAAAATAAATTTTGAAACGTTGTAAACGATCCCTTCTACATCTTTGCAGTGGAGTTTAATGATTGCTGTTGCCATAGCCTGCTCCTCGTCAAAATAATGTGGATTAGTTAGGTAAAAACTAAGAGGGACATTCCTCAATTACAAGATTTTATTGACGCCTCAACTGAAGCGTCTTTCGCTCCATTTGCGTGCGCCACCCTAGTCTTGGTCATGACAGGTCACCGTTGGTCAAATTGAATCCCGCCAGAGGCGGTGGCCGGCCCCATTTCCCTGACCCATTTTGTATTTCACGACGGGAGAGTCCGGCAGCTGGCGGAAACCCCGCATCCTGAGGGATATAATCCATCTGTCGGCGGGGAGCCTATCACGCTCCTGCGGGAATTTCGCCCTGAGCCACATGAGAAAAGCCCTAACATTTTCTGGAGCCCGCTGTATATGGCAGTGCACCCTCTCCTACTTCAGCAGCCGCCCCGCATGGCTCCCCGCAGGGCGTGTACGCCCTGGGTCTGCGGGACTATGCTAATGCTTATCTTAATAGCAGCATCTTGATGGAGTTGGAGTACTCAGGCGTCACCCCCGCCGGGCGATGATCGTGCGAAGGACGCTTCAGATCAGGCGCAGCTAAAAACCTTGGAATGGCAGAATGTCTCTCTTAGTTTTTAACCCGAAGTGTCTAAAAGGCTATGAAGACGAGCATCGGTACGCAAATTCTAATATTCTAATACAAGGAGACCGGTAATGATGAAATCCATTGGCGCCAAGCCGATTGTTTATCCAACGCCTGTTTTTATTGTCGGCACCTATGACAGTAATGGAAAGCCAAACGTCATGGCCGCCTCCTGGGGCGGGATATGCTGTACCACTCCGCCTTGTGTGGCCGTATCCCTCAGAAAGTCTACCTATACTTATGGATGCCTGATGGACAGAAAGGCATTTACCATCAGTCTGCCTTCAGAAACCTACATTAAAGAAGCTGACTATTTTGGTAATATCTCCGGACGGGAAACAGATAAGTTAGCAGATACTGGACTAACAGCGATTAAAAGCGACCTGGTTGATGCACCCTACGTGAAAGAATTCCCATTCATATTAGAATGCAAGGTTATCCAAATCCACGAAATAGGCCGGCATACCCAGTTTATCGGGGAGATCCTGGACATAAAGGCTGATGAATCCGTGCTTAACAGGCATAGTCGCCCCAGTATTGAGCTGATCAAACCCTTTCTTTATGCACCTGATCAAGGAAAATACTACAGCATTGGAAGACAACTTGGGACTGCTTTTTCATTAGGGGACGTTTATAAGAAAACTTAAAAGCCCGGTGTCATGATCGATAGCACCGACCGGGTTATCCCTGACGGTGACAGATGACGCTCAACATCTTATATTGTAGAGGAGTCGACAAGAGCCAAGGTTGTCGGCCCGCTTCATCAGAAACGCTTATTGCTTGATCATCCGCACATCAGGGGTGGGCGTGTCATCGCTAAAGCATCAAGCTGGTGCTGCTGAAGTAGGTGGGCTCCCCCGGATACGGTTTCAACCATTTTTTTCTGTTCATTAAAAGCTGCTTATCGAGATGGAAAGAGACCGGCATACCCTTTCGTTCATTTCGAACACCCGCATGCGCGGGCAGTTTGACATTTTCATAACCCTGGTTCAGTTATTTTTGGTCCACTTTGCTCTGACGGGGAACACTTGGAATCGCAAGATGCGTCTCTTAATTTTCAAAATAGTTAATCCACATTATTTTGACGATGTACACCACCCAGAAATTAAGCAAGGAACCTGAATATGGTAGAGACCATCCGTTTTACACTCAACGATAAACCCGTGGAGCTGACATTGGACAGTGAGCGAAGGCTTATATGGGTTTTGCGCACCGATATCGGCCTTACGGGAACGAAGTTCGGCTGCGGGAAGGGCCTCTGCGGGTCCTGTACCGTTCTTGTGGATGAGCAGCCGGTCCGGTCGTGCGTCTATCCGATACCCCGCGTCCAGGGGAAAAAAGTCACCACCATCGAAGGCCTGGCGAAGAATGGACAGCTCCATCCACTACAGAAGGCATTCATCGAACATGATGCACTGCAGTGCGGGTTCTGTACTCCGGGGATGATCCTCAATGCCTATGGTCTATTGCGTAAAAGCCCTCAACCTACGCCACAAGAAATCGTCCGGAGCATGGATAGGAATTTATGTCGATGCGGCTCCTATGGCAGAGTTATCCAGGCCGTCCAGACCGCGGCCCGAGAAATGAAAGGAGCGAAGTAGCTATGAAGGAAGACAAATACCCGGACCTTGATTTCAGCGATACAACGACCCATACCACTTTTGACCGGCGCGAATTCCTCAAGCTCTTCGGCGGCGGCATATTTGTGCTCTTCACCATTGGCGGCCCCCTCGCCCTCCGCGGTCAGAGACGCGGCGGTAGCAGGCTGCCCACTGACTTCAATGCTTTTCTCCTGATCGGCGAGGACGGGAAAATCACGGGGTTTACGGGGAAGATCGAGATGGGACAGGGCGTCATCACTTCTCTGGCCCAGATGCTGGCCGATGAACTGGATGTCCCCCTGGAATCCGTCGAGCTGATCATGGGTGACACGGACCTCTGTCCTTGGGACAGGGGTACCTGGGGGTCCCAGACGACTCGCTCCTTCGGCCCTCCCTTCAGGGCTGCCATCGCGGAGGCAAAGGCGGTACTAATGGAATTAGCGGCCGAAAACCTCAAACTGCCGATCGATCGGCTGGACGTTGACGCCGGAGTAGTATTTGACAAGAGGAACAGGAAAAATCGGGTGACCTATGCTGAGTTGGCGAAGGGCAAGAGGATTGAGAGACACCTTAAGCAGCAGCCTCCGGTGAAGAATTTCTCGGAATTCAGACTGGTGAACAAGCCGGTCCTGCGTCGGGACGCACCCGAAAAGGTGACCGGTGAAGCGAAGTACGCTGGAGACATACGCCTACCCGGCATGTTATATGCGAGGATTCTGAGACCACCAGCGCATGGCGCGACATTAACCAGTGTGGACACGTCGGCTGTGAAGGAAATAAATGGCGCTCAGGTCATCCGGGATGGAGACTTTATTGCCGTTCTCCATGAATATCCGGACGTGGCCGAAAAAGCCATTGCCAAGGTCAAGGCAGAATATGACTCACCCGACCTGGATGTAGACGACAAGACTATCTTCAATCACCTGCTCAAGGCGGCACAGAGAGGGGAAATCGTCGCGAGCGGTGGGAATCTGATGGAAGGGCGGAAAGCCTCTGATACCGTTATTGAGGAAAGATATCTGAACAGCTATGTCGCTCATGCCACTATTGAGACTCATACCGCTACAGCTCAAATCGAAGAAGGCAAAGTCACGATCTGGGCATCTACTCAGAGCCCTTTCGGGCTGAAGGATGAAGCTGCCGGGAGGCTGGGTATTCCTTCGGAAAAAGTACGCGTTATCACTCCTTATGTAGGCGGAGGATTTGGTGGCAAGTCCCGAAACCAACAGGGTGTAGAAGCGGCCCGTTTAACAAAACTGACCGGGAAACCCGTCCAGGTTGCCTGGAGCCGTGCGGAGGAGTTCTTCTATGATACGTTCCGGCCGGCGGCGGTGGTCAAGATAACGTCGGGAGTCACTAATTCCGGTAAGATTTCTCTATGGGATTATGGGGTCTACTTTGCAGGGGGAAGGGGCTCTCAGCAATACTATGATATCCCTCATCATCGCACAATGGTGCATGGATCCGGGGGGCGAGGCACTGCAGGATCCCATCCTTTTGGAACAGGGGCATGGCGGGCACCTGCAAACAACACGAATACCTTTGCCAGGGAATCACAGATCGACATTATGGCCTCTAAGGCGGGGATGGATCCACTGGAATTCCGTCTGAAGAATCTGAAGAATGAAAAAATGCGGGGAGTTCTTGAGGCAGCGGCGGAGAAATTCAATTGGACTCCATCAAAGGCGCCAAGTGGTCGCGGCTACGGTTTAGCCTGTGGTACTGATTCGGGCACCTATGTCGCACACATGGCTGAGGTCGAAGTCGATAAGAAGAGTGGCGAAGTGCAGGTCAAACGTGTCGTCTGCGCTCAAGACATGGGTCTGGTGATCAATCCGGAGGGAGCAAAGTTGCAGGTAGAAGGGTGTATCACAATGGGATTAGGTTATGCTCTGACCGAGGAGATTCATTTTAAGGGCGGAGAAATCTTTGACCTCAATTTCGATACCTATGAAATCCCACGATTCTCCTGGGTGCCAAAAATCGATACCGTGCTGATTGAGGCAGCAGATTCCCCTCCCCAGGGAGGCGGGGAACCAGCAATCATTTGTATGGGTGCATTAATTGCCAACGCAATATTCGATGCTATCGGAGCACGATTGTATCAGCTCCCTATGACCCCGGAACGAATCAAAGACGCGATTCAACGTGGCTGAGATCAAATATCTTTAACCGTTGCCCGGAGAAAGTAGCTTCATGATGCAGCCGTTGGTGGATAATCACGGCCGCCGGATGAATTATCTCCGTCTAGCTGTCACGGATCGATGCAATTTACGCTGCCGATATTGCATGCCGGCAGAGGGCGTAACAAATATGCGTCGAGATGAGATTCTCACCTGGGAGGAATTGCAGCGCCTGTGCCGGATTTTCGTGGAACTCGGAGTGGAAAAAATCCGGATCACCGGGGGTGAGCCGTTTGTACGCAAAGGGCTGCTGCCATTTTTAGTGGAATTGTCTCATCTCCCGGATTGTCCTGAGATCGGCATCACCACCAATGGTACGTTGTTGGCGGACTACCTGGACGCGCTCAAACAGACCGGAGTGCGTCGCCTGAACATCAGTCTGGATACCCTGAATGCTGATACCTTCTATACTATTACCCGGCGCCGGGATTTCGAAAAGATCCTTCAAGCTATTAACAGGGCCGATACCCTGGGATTCAAGGTAAAGATCAACGTGGTGGTGATAGCCGGGATCAACGATCACGAAATCCCCGATTTTGTTCGCCTCACCAGGGATCGGAGATGGACCGTACGCTTTATTGAACCGATGCCGTTCGATGGTGCCGGAGGACGATATAAGTCGCTGCTAAGCGGTGATGACATTCTCGCCAGGCTGAGACGGCAATTTTATATTGAGCCGGTCTCGAACGGGAAATTGGCCGTGGCGACATTGTTCCGGGTGCCCGATTTTCAGGGGCATGTCGGGATCATTTACGGCTATTCACGCCGCTTTTGCGATGTCTGTTCGCGCCTACGACTCTCCGCGCGGGGCGAGCTGTTGACCTGTCTATATGGCCGCCCGGTGCTGGACTTAGGGGCCCTACTCCGTGCAGGAAAAAGTGACGCCACCATAAAACGGGCCATCAGGGGGGTTGTTGATCAGCGCTTGAGCGACGGGTTTGATGCCGAACGGGCTCACCAGAGATCAACCTTCCACAGCATGGTAACTATCGGCGGGTAGGCATTAAGTGCTCTTGCAGAAACAATTCCGCAACCGCTTTGGTTTATCGGAGCTTAGTGGCGCTTTAGGTGATTTGGGCACGGCCCTCCCGCTGGCGTTCGCCCTCGTGGTCTTCAATGGGTTCCCCGCCGCCAGACTATTTTTACTCTGGGGCCTGGTCTATGTAGCGACGGGATGGTATTTCAAGGTGCCGATCAGCGTCCAGCCCTTGAAGGCCATGGCAGTGATTGCCATCACTGCCGGCTTCTCCCAGGATACCCTGGCCACCACCGCAATCATGTATGGTCTGCTCCTGCTCCTGCTGACCGGTACCGGCCTTATTGTGTGGCTGCAGCGGTGGTTTTCGCCGGCCCTGATACGGGGGGTCCAATTGGGGATCGGTCTGCTGCTGGCACAGAAGGCCATTGCCCTGGTTGGTGAGCATGCCTTCTTCTTAGGAGCGCCGACCGACTCAAGCTATACAGCCATATTGCTGCTATCGGGTGTGTTCCTGCTGCTGTATGGCGGACAACTAGTGCTGGGAAAGCCTGTGGGCCTGCTCATCCTGGCGGCCGGTTTGGCAGTCGGGATCATGGCGGGCGTATCGCCGGGGCCCGCAGTCCAGGGCGGTGGACTTCTGGCATTGGCCTTACCGAACTGGCAACTTATTCCGGATGTCTTTATCCTCCTGATCTTGCCCCAGCTGCCTTTAACCCTGGGGAATGCCATTTTCGCCGCCAATGATCTCTGTCACGAGCTATGGCCCGCGCGCTCCAATAGAGTAACCGTCCAAAAACTGGGCGGGTCTATCGGCGTGAGCAATGTCTTCATCGGACTGTTGGGAGGCTTCCCCATCTGCCACGGGGCCGGGGGCATTGCGGCCCATGCGCGCCTTGGCGGCCGGACAGGGGGAACGACTATCTTTCTGGGAGCAGCATTGATAACGGTGGCCCTGGTGGACGGACTGAGCGGTTTCCTGTTCCTCATCCCTGTTCCGGTTTTAGGAGCTCTATTATTAATGAACAGCTGGGCCATGATCAGCCTGGTCGGGCGGCTGGACAGGACCGGAGACTGGATCGTCGCCCTCACGGTGGGGGGAATATCCTTCGCCACCCATCATCTGGCGCTGGCACTGATGGTAGGCCTGCTCATGGAACGCATTCTGTTGATCAAGCCGGTCCACAATCTGGTCGGGCGCCTGCAGCGTGGCATCAAGGTTTCATTCCGGCGGTAGAGAGGCCATTTCATGATCAATGTCAGCCCCAAGTCGCACACCCTGCGCTACGCCCGAGCAGAGGGATTCTTGGGAGCGGGGGAAGAGACGCTGGACCGGGTCCGGTCGAACTCGATACCCAAGGGGGACGTCCTCGGCACGGCCCGGATCGCGGGAATCACCGCCGCCAAGCGGACCAGCGATTGGATTGTGTTCTGCCATCCCATCCCCCTGGACTGGATCGAGGTGGATGCTCAGATAGTGGAATCCGGTCTGAAAGTAACCGCCGAGGTTGAATCGGTCTGGAAAACCGGGGTGGAAATGGAGGCCCTGACGGCAGTATCGGCAGCGCTGCTGAACGCTTATGATATGCTCAAACCACTGGACGATGGCCTGGAGATCACCGGCATCAAGGTGGTGGAGAAACGGGGAGGAAAATCGCAGTACCGGGAGTCGTTCGACGCCCCCTTGAAAACAGCCGTGGTGGTGATATCGGATGCCACTTGCCAGGGGAAGCGTAAGGATGAGTCAGGCGAAGCCATCAAGGAGCTGTTGAAAGACCAACCGGTAAACGTTGCCACCTACGACATTCTACCCGATGACCAGCAGTTGATCCGGGACCGACTGCAGTCGCTGGCAAAAGATGAGGGCTACGATCTGATCATCACCACCGGGGGGACCGGTTTTGGTCCCCGGGACGTCACCCCGGAAGCCACGGCGCCGATCCTGGAAAGGGTGGCTCCGGGCATCGTGGAAGTCATGCGGCGCTACGGTTCCGACCGGACACCCTATGCCATGCTCTCCCGGGAGATGGCCGGGACTATCGGGACCACCCTGATCATCAATCTGCCGGGAAGCTCCAGAGGTGCCAGGGAAAGCCTGAAGGCACTGCTGCCGGGGGTGCTGCATATTTTTCCCATGCTGTGGGGTCGTGGGCACGGAGAGTCACAATCCGGGTCGTGAGGTGAAAAGCGATGCTCACAATTAAAGCCGCCAGGGAGATCGTCCGGGAGCACACCCCCGCCCCCTTGATAAAGGAACGCCGATTGATTGAAGCCCGGGGGTTATACCTGGCGGAACGGGTAAGGGCACCCGAACAGTTGCCGGGAGTGGACAACAGCGCCATGGATGGTTATGCGGTGGCCCTGCCGGAAAATGCCTCTGCAGATACGCCCATCAAACTGGAGATAATCGGGGAATCCCGGGCGGGGATACCGTGGAAAGAGACCTTAACGGCAGGAACGGCGATTCAGATCTCCACCGGCGCTCCCCTACCCGACGGTACCGATAGGGTTATCCCCGTGGAAGACACTACCAGGGAGGATGACCAGGTCTGGCTGAAGACAATTGGACGGGAACATGATCACATTCGTGTCGCAGGCAGAGAAGTACAGGCCGGGGATGTGATCGCGGAGGAACGGGTCAAACTCACCCCGCCAGTCGTGGCCTGGCTGGCCGGGTTCGGGATAGACCGGGTAAAGGTTTTTGCCCCACCCCGGGTGAGCCTGATAACCACTGGCGATGAATTAGTAGAGATCCACGTCGAACAAACCTTAGAGCCTGGCCAGGTTCGGAATACCAACCGGATATTTCTGGAAAGTCTGCTGGCGGAAGAGGGGTTAGAGCCAGCCTATTGCCGGCACGTTCCCGATGTCCTGGAGGCCACGATAAAGGCTCTCGACGAGGCTGGCCGGGTCAGTGATCTGGTGGTTACCGTTGGCGGAGTCTCCGTAGGACCGCACGACCACGTGAAGGCCGCCGCCGAACAGGTGGGTTTCAGGCCGCATTTCTGGAAGGTGGCGCAAAAGCCGGGGAAGCCGCTTTACTTTGCCACCCGGGACAGGACGCTGCTGTTCGGGTTGCCCGGCAACCCCGTCTCGGTGGTGATGACCAGCCTGGTGTATGTCTATCCAACACTCAAATGCCTCCTCGGCGCCCCCGACCCGGAATTGCGCACTCTCGCCGGACGTTTTGATCAACCTGTGGAGAACTTGAATTCCGGGCGGGCAAAGCTATTATTGGTTTCCATAACCAACTACCATCATCACACCGCCCAGTTGCAGCCGGGGGGTCCCCAGCAATCCCACATGCTTTCCACCGTAACCAATAGTGACGGCTTTATCATCGTTCCCGGCGGGAAAACAGCGATAAATGAGAACGACACCTTCACAGTGAATTTGTTCCCTTGGGCGGAGATACGCGGCACATCGCCGCAAAGAAAGAGGGCTGATAGTGGGTAGGGTCGTAGCGGTCTGCATCGGCCGGAGGAGGGGCAGCGTTAAAAAGGCGGTAAGGTCGGCAAAGTTTGAGCCGGACTATGGAATCGTCGGGGATGCCCACGCCGGCAAGGGACACCGGCAGGTGTCAATGCTGGCGAAAGAAAGTATTGACGGCATACGGGCGACCATCCCTAATCTGGCTTCCGGTGCGTTTGCCGAGAATATCGTGACCACCGGTGTTGACTACGCCTCAATCGCCGTGGGGGACCGGATCATCCTGGGGAATGATATTATACTGGAGGTCTCCCAGCTTGGCAAGGAGTGCCACACAGCCTGCGCCATCCAGCGGCTGTCCGGGGACTGTATCATGCCCCGGGAGGGGCTATTCTGCCGGGTGCTTCGGGGAGGGCGGTTAAAACCGGGCGATGCTGTGGTCCAACAGGTGCGAATAGACAAGGAAGCACCCCAAGCATACGCCCCGGAAAGGAGCCTGACCTGATATTAGCCGCCATTATCCTGGCAGCGGGCGAGTCAACCCGACTAGCGGCCGGGAACAAGCTCACACTCCCTGTCAGGGGCAAGCCCATGATAGCCGGCGTAGTTGACGCTGCGACGGAGGCCGGCTGCTCGCCGGTGGTAGTGGTGGCTGGATTTGACGAGCCGGCCATTCGCAAAGCCCTGGAGGGCCGGAAGGTCCACTTCGTATCCAACCCCGGCTGGGAGCTGGGTCTCGCTGGTTCGCTGCGAGCCGGTATCTCCGCCCTACCAGGTGCCGTCGACGGGGCGCTCATCATGCTGGGTGACATGCCCCTGGTGAAGGCCTCAACCCTCCAGGCCCTCAAGACTTCCTTCATCGCCGGAGGGAGCGAGCGGATCGTTTACCCAACCTGGGAGGGCCAGCAAGGGAACCCCGTCCTCTTCCCCGCGCGATTCTTCGACGACCTGCTCAACCTCCAGGGTGATCGAGGGGCCAAAGCGCTGCTGAAAAAGTACGCCGCGGATACAGTCGCCGTGCCGGTGGAATCCCGGGAGGTGCTGCTCGACTGCAATACCGAAGAAGACTACGCCCGTACCCTTTCCCTATTGGAGGAATAACCCCGTGCCTGTCCATCAGGATGTCTACGAGGAAATGGCCCGGCTGAAGCAGATCAACAGCTCCTTTGCCGTGGCCACCGTCGTCGAGATCAAGGGGTCATCCTCGGGCAAACCCGGGGATAAGGCCGTCTACGATGAAAGCGGGCGGCGGATCGCGGGCTGGGTGGGCGGCGGCTGCGTGGAAAAGATTGTCGGCGAGACGGTCAGGGAAGCCCTGGCCGATGGGATGCCCCACTCGGTGCATATCGACCTGAAGGGCGACGACCTACTCTTGAGTATCCCCTGCGGAGGAGAAATTACCATCATGGTTGAACCCCAACAGCGATCCCCGATCCTGCTTATACGCGGCACCGGCCGTTTGGTGGAGGTGTTGAGCGAGATAGGCAGCCTGCTCGATTTCCGGGTGGTGGTGCAGACCCCTGAGGAAGAGGCTGCCCACTATCCCCACGCCCACCAGGTAATCACCGAAAACCTGGACATGGATCAGCTCCAGCTTACGCCCGACTACCTCGTGCTGGCGGCCCATCACCCCAACGACAACCTGGACGCTTCGAAGGCGCTCAAGCTGGGTATCCCGTACGTGGCGGTAGTAGCCAGTAAGAAAAGGGGTGGGCTGATCATTCAGGATCTGCTTAAGAGTGGTGCTGACAAGCAGGATCTGGAACGCTTCCACGCGCCGGCCGGCCTCGATCTGAGAGCCAGGACCCCCGAAGAGATCGCCCTCAGTATCATGTCCGAAATAGTCCTCCATCGAAACGGCGGAACGGGCCGGCCGATGCGGCTCGTAACAGGCGAAGACTGACCTCACCGCTTTCCGGCGCGGGCGGCCGTGATCATCACGAACCACATGAAGGGCAACCTCAAAGCGCTAGTGCATGTGGTGGAGAGAGTGTGATGTATAATAATTAATAATTGCGGCATTCAGTATGGAACAATAGTAATGTTGAGGTGTAGTATTTGAGTCACGATCGAAAAAGGGGAATAATGGCAACACAATCAAATTGGTTCGTTCAGCAATTTCGATTCAGTTTTTTCACGCCCCCGAACGAATCTTTTGACAGTGATCAACTCGCACAGTCTTTTGGAGCTGAATTCTCGCCGGAAGTGAGGACTAGCAACACCAGGGAAGGAACTGAAATTATTTCTGGCCCCTTCGCTGATGATTTGAGTCTGAAACTGGTCCGACATAAACTAGCAAACAAGACCGATCTAATCTTCGGTCCTCGGCAGGTGCAGAGGGAACCTGGACATCCCATCGGCATCGGCTGCCTTGAGGAAACTCTTGAACCCTTTAGACTCGCGATCCTGGAGTTCCTACGTTCAAACCATTTATCCAATATCATTAGAATCGCGTACGGTGTTACGCTCGTGCAATCAGGGGCAGATGAAGAGGCCACGAAGACTATTCTTGGGCAGTATGTGAGAGCGATTGACCTTAGTGATGCTGCAGCAGGTGATCTCATTTATCGAATGAATCGACCGCGAGTATCAGGAGTAATGCCCGATTTGATGCTGAATCGCATCTCAGATTGGAGACTTCTCCAACAGATATCAGTCCAAATCACAGGAGACCAACAGCCTATTTTGCCACCAGAAAATATATTGAATCTTTGTCAGGTGCAACTGGATATCAATACGGATCAGCACTGGCGAGATCCATTGGATTCATCGAAACTGCAGGAACTCTTTAATGAATTGATTGATCTGGGTAATGAACTAGCCGAGCATGGAGATAACAGAAAATGACTACTAAACTTGCAGCTTTTAGGATCATTAGCGGCTCTTCTGACACGGTCCCAAATAAAACACAGAATAAATTTCTTTGTGCGCTTACTGCACATGCTGCTACGGTAGAAACCATTGATGAACTGGATAGGCCGGGGATAAGGCATGAGACCGCATTAACAATACTCCGGACTCCAGCTCATCCCACTGAGGTTGATGAGGTCTACGCAGGAATTCGAAATAGCGTTGAGACGCAGGACAGATCCTCTGATACTTCTGCAACAGAATCGCTGAATGTAAATGATCCCAATATAATCTCAAAATTCACCTCCCTTTTTTGTAGGGTAGATTTGGATGGCGAAGAATTTAACGAAGATGCCTATAAAGAACTCCTCGCTTGGCTGCTCGCAAATGACGCGAGCTACGTATCCAACTTGGTTTTTCATCCAAGATCTCCGATCGCGAGCGCCTTTGGAACCATATGCTTAATCGGTGAAATCTGCTACGATCAAGAATCCAATCTTGGCGGTTCTATATTATTCCATTCGCTGAAGAGCGATAGGATATACCTCCGTCATGCAGCTGTTCTTGGTCTCAGATACTGGCAAAGCGAGGACGCGAATGAGTATCTCAAATTTTGGCTATCACATGAAACAGATTCCCTCGTCCGCGATCTAATAATTGACGCGCTAAAGAATTGCCAGTGAGCTATTTCATGAGACTTGTGAGACCCGAGTATGTCACGATGTATGGCAACAGGGAGGAAGTCTATCGGAGTGATGACAAGTACTCATGGCTTGAACAAAATGAAAAACCAGCAGATTTCATCTGTGGCTTCGAAGCTATTGATGGTGGTGTTTTTTCTGTCTTTAAAATTGAAGATCCCAACGATAGAGAATTCATTAAAAGGATTATTGCAGCGGTTAAACAAGGAGGAACTGTAGCGAAAAGGGGAGCTGCAGCAATTGTGATTAAACGAGATGCGATCTCTAACAACGGATTAATCATTGTTGAAGAGAACGGCACTACAAAAATCAGTGAAATAGACGTACTTCACCACAATATCAAGAATGCTACTCTTAGTAAAATTGCCAGTCTCTTAGATACATTTCCCGGGTCGATTCAAAATTACGTCGCATTTCATAAGGTAGATATTGAGGCTGTCATAAAAGAACTGCTCTAGTTCTGCAAGAATGTAAATCCCCCTCGGTGCCCGTAAATCTTTTAAGCCGCCGTACCCCAAAACTGCTCAATTACTGCACACTTTTCAGAATCCTCGTCGTGAGCCGCTGGATTTAGGATCCAGCGCGGACTAATTGCCAATAAACTGTTGCATAGCTGCCTATTATTCTCTTCTCAGCGCAACCTAATTAATCCCGCCATAGGCGGGAACGATGAGGTTGATGAGCTGAACTCACCCCTGTCACTGCGTGACTCCGGCTCGCCGTAGGCTACCTGTCCGTAGCGTAGCGAGGACGCCGAGGCCCCTCTCTTACAAATAGAGGGGGAAAGAGAATCCACCCGGCGGCATTCGCCGGTAGGCGGAGAGGTGAGCATTTCGGCTATGCTCGGGGCGGACTCAGGGCTGGCTCCTTCGGAGGGCTCAGGGCAGGCTCAGCTCAGCGCGACGAGCTACTTTGCGCCCCCTCAACCCAGCTCGGGGCATATTTGGCGGTTTATCCTGCTACTGCCTCTAGCCTCAAGTCCCTGGCCATAGGCAACTGACAACTGACGACGGACAACTGACAACTACCCTTTCGCGCACCATGCGAACGACAAACCGCTGCTGCTGGCTTATATTCCGTCGTTATGATGATGATGCTATATCGCCCCGTATGCACTCCCAGCACTGGTTTTGGAGCGGATTATTTTTCTACAGGGAGATTTACGCCTCTCGTCGGGGAGTACCCTTAAAATGCGGAATTTTGTCGGGGTTTTGTTGAATTTTGCTCCGATAGCCTTCAGGACGGCCAAGGCGGGGAGCCACGAAATGAAAAGCCCCGGAATGCCCGGGGCTCTCATCTTCGACCAGCATCCAGTATCAAATATCCAATATCCAACATCCAGATCATCTAAGCAACAGCACCCCCCGACTCAAAGCGTCGGGGACAAAAGCAGGCGGGCCTGCCCGGCTGGCCTGGTGGTCAGACGGGCGCTGATCAAATGAAGTATGCTCCTGATGAGGCGGAAGCAAAACCGTTGGAACAGTAAGATATGTCTCTTATGTTTTTAACCTCAAAAACTCCCATTGTTTTAAAGACCTTCACCTGTTACCTTTGCAGTTGTGAGGGTGCTGAAGTATGATTTCCAATCAGAATCTAGCTAATCCAGGGAGAGCGCTTGGCCTATGCACGGGTGCGTCCACCATTACGCTGGTGGAGCTCCGTCAAAACGGTAATAATCTGAAAGTAACCAACGTGCTTTCACGGGCCCACGAGGGAAACCCGAAGCGGGTGGTCCGTGAAATACTGGCCCAGGCGAGGCTTACCAGCGCCGATTCCATCGCCGTTACCGGTCGGCGGTTCAAAGAATTCTTGGCCCTGACGGATATCCCCGAGCCGTTGGCGGTTGAAAGAGCCCTGGCCCGTGTCAACGACCAAGGGGATCCCTATAATGCTATCATCAGCGCCGGGGGCGAGACGTTCATCGTCTACGAGCTGGATCGGACGGGCCGGATCTGTCGGGTTTTCACAGGGAACAAGTGTGCCTCGGGGACGGGCGAGTTTTTCATCCAGCAGACCCGCCGCCTGGATGTAAGTCTTGAGCAGGCCGCCAGCTGCGGCGTGAACGAGGAGCCTTACCATGTATCCGGCCGTTGTTCGGTCTTCTGTAAGAGCGATTGTACCCACGCCACCAATCGCGGGGTACCTCGCGGACAGGTGGTGGCCGGTCTCAGCCGGATGATGGCTCGGAAAATCCTTGAATTGCTCAAAAATATCCCCCAGGAGAAGATTATGATTGTCGGGGGTACCACCCGCATCCAGGCGATGATCGATGAATTGCGGCGGGAAATTCCCTCCCTTACGATCCCAGAGGAAGCCACCTACTTCGAGGCACTGGGTGCAGCCTTGTGGGCGGCAGAGAACCCCACCGCATCGATTAACAGTGATCAGCTCTTCATTGAGGATAGATCACAATTCGATTTCCACCATCCGCTAGGCGATTTCCAGGATATGGTCACTTTTAACCGGATGGAACGCGGCACCGCCCGCACTGGTGATCGGTGCCTGCTGGGCCTGGACGTGGGCTCCACCACTACTAAAATCGTTTTGGTCCGTGAGTCTGACTTGAAGATCCTTGGAAGTGAATATCTTCGCACCAAGGGCGATCCCGTGGGCGCTTCCCGTCGATGCTATCGGGCTTTGATCGAACAATTGCAGGTAACGGATGTCCGCATCCGTGGACTAGGGGTCACCGGCTCGGGTCGGAAAATAGCCGGACTGCACGCACTCACCGACAGTGTATATAATGAAATCATCGCTCATGCCCAAGCCGCTATTCATTTCGATAAAGATGTAGATACCATCTTCGAAATCGGCGGTCAAGATGCCAAATACACTTATATTACCAACGGAGTTGCCAGCGATTACGCAATGAATGAGGCCTGCTCCGCCGGCACCGGCTCCTTCCTTGAAGAGTCCGCCCGGGAGACGCTGGGCATCGAAATGGAAGAGATTGCTGACTGGGCACTGAAGGGCCGTCGGCCGCCGAATTTCAACGACCAGTGCGCGGCATTCATTTCCTCCGACATTAAAAACACTTATTATGAGGGGATCAGCAAGGAGGATATAGTTGCTGGGCTGGTCTATTCCATCTGTATGAATTACATCAATCGGGTAAAGGGCGCCCGCCCTGTGGGCAGGAAGGTGTTCATGCAGGGTGGTGTTTGTTACAATCGCGCCGTGCCGCTAGCCATGGCGGCGCTATCAGGCAAACATATCATCGTACCTCCCGAGCCGGGGTTGATGGGGGCTTACGGGGTTGCCCTGGAAGTCAAAAGCCGTCTGGACCAGGGTTTGCTGGCAGAGAAAGTCTTCGATCTGGAAACCTTGGCCAACCGAGAGGTGGAGTATCGAAAGCCGTTTACCTGCGCCGGCGGTGGGGAAAAGTGTGATCTGGCCTGCTCCGTCAGTCGCATAAGAATCGAAAACAAGACATATCCATTTGGCGGCGCCTGCAACAAGTACTACAACATTCGCCAGAAGCTGCGGGTTGATGCTGACCAGCATGACCTGGTGGTAAAGCGACAGGAACTGGTGTATGACCAATTTGCCCCCGACCTCGACGACTTGCCTGCCGATGCGCCGGTGATCGGTTTTACGCGCTCGTTTCTCATGAACACCTATTACCCCTTGTTTGCCCATTTCTTCAAGGAGCTCGGCTTCCGACCGATTACAGCCGATGCAGTGGATGAGCAAGGTCTGGACCGATGTGCGGCGCCGTTTTGCTACCCATGTGAGATTGCCCACGGTTTCTTCCATAACCTGTTGGATCGGAGTCCCGATTACATCTTTCTGCCTCATATCAAAGGGGCGCAGGTGAAAAACGGTTATCCCGTCTCCCGCACTTGCCCGCTGCTCCAGGGCGAACCATACTATTTGCGAAGGGCATTCGAAGCCTACTTGAAGGATGGCCCGCAGATCATCTCCCCGGTTATTGATCTGGCCGCCGATCCTAAAGCGCAGATGGAGGCATTCATAACACTGGCACGTACTATCGGCCTACGGAAAACCAAAGTGGTGGAGGCCTTCACCAAGGCTTGGGGCGTACAGGACGAGCTGCACCTGAGTATGCTGGAAATGGGCCGGGAGGCACTCAGGATGCTCGAAAAGGACACCGACCGGATCGGGGTAGTCCTGTTCGGCCGATCCTATAACGCCTTCATACCCGAAGCGAACAAGGGGATTCCCCACAAATTCGCATCTCGCGGTATAACGATGATCCCGGTCGATTTCCTGGACCTGGAGCAGGTGCCCGCCAAGGAGCACATGTATTGGTCTACGGGGCAGATCAATCTGAAAGGTGCTGAATTCATCAAAGGCCACCCCCAGTTGTTCGGGACATTCATTACAAACTTCTCCTGCGGCCCCGATTCTTTTATAGTGGGGTATTTCAAGGATATCCTGGGCCGGAAGCCCGCTCTGATTCTGGAACTGGACAACCATACCGCCGACGCCGGTATTGAGACCCGGATTGAGGCCTTCCTGGACATCGTGAGCCGTTACCGGAGTCTCCAATCCCGGAAGATGTTCGCGGGCAATGGAGATATCTCCCGACCAGAGATCTACCGGATCAAGGAGCTCAACACCTCGCTGAATTATGACTTGGGACCGGAAATCTCTCTCTTTGACCCCCGCTTAAGGGTGGTCTTTTCCTCTATGGGGCAGTATGCCACGCACGCCTTGGCTGCCGTCTATCGCGGCTATGGTATAAACACCGCCGTCTTGCCTGCCATGGATGAGGAAGACCTGAAGCTGGGGCGTGGGAACACTACCTGCAAGGAATGCCTCCCGCTGCAGCTGACCACCGGGGCTCTACTGAAGTATCTGCGTGATGAACGTCCAGACGGGGAGATCACCGCTTACTTCATGCCCACGACCGACGGCCCATGCCGCTTCGGGCAGTACCAGGACTTCATGCGCGATTATATCCGCAACCGGGGGATCGAAAATGTTACGCTACTCTCCATATCCTCCCGGGACAGCTATGGCGGCCTGGGTACCGACTTCATCAAGCAGAGCTGGAACGCGGCTATCATTTCCGATATATTTGAAGATCTGCACAACGCCATGCTGACGTTGGCTGATGACCCCCAATCAGCCCTCGAGGACCTTCAGGATACCTGGGGCGACATACTGAAGGGGCTGGAAAAAGGTGGTAAAGCATTCCCGGATGCGGTCAGGCAAATTGTGCCTCGGCTAAAAGATATCCCGCACAAGATGGCGCTGGCAGACGCACCCCAGGTTCTGGTGGTAGGCGAAATTTACGTGCGCAAGGAGGGCCTGTCGCGTCGCTGGTTGCCGGAGCGCCTGGCCGAGCGGGGTTTCGTGGTCCATGTAGCGCCGATCCAGGAATGGGTTTATTACGTGGATTGGCTGGTGGATCAGGGGCTGCTGCCCAAGGTGCAGGGCTTGAAAGCGCTCCTGGTCCACAAGCTCAAACAAAGGATCATGCGGAAAGCGGAGCGGACCATCAAACGTCTGATGGCCAGGACCGGTTGGTATGTTCCCCGCCTGCTGGACGTTGATCATATTATCAAAACCAGCGAGCAATTCCTTGCTCCCCAACTCATAGGCGAAGCCATCCTGACCATCGGAGGCGCCTTGGCCGAGGTTGGTGAGGATTTCTGCGGTGCCATTGCCATTGGGCCTTTTGGCTGCATGCCCAACCGCCTCAGCGAGTCGATCCTGAACCTGACAATGGACCGGGAGCACATCCTACTTGTGCGGAAATCCCGGAGGATAGAGCGGATTACACGAGAGGTACCCATTCTGCCCTACCTGACTATTGAAAGTGATGGCAATCCGTTTCCCCAGATCATCGAGGCCCGCCTGGAAACCTTCATCCTGCAGGCCCAGCGCCTACACGAGGTCATGCGGCGCCATCAGGCAGGCAATTGATCATGGAATTTGGAACTTGACCAGGTAAACAACCCTGCAACAGGATAACGACAGTGCGGATCTCCGTCAGAGTTGAGCGAAATGCTGCTGGCGAAGAAATTACCAAGACCATCATGGTGAACTGATGGTAGAAATTCTGGCTGAAGAGTTGACTAGGATGTTGATTGAGATTGAAAAAAAACAGCTGAGGATTATACGTCTTCAGAGCCTTTTGGACGTCTTAGGTTAAAAATTAAGAGAGACATTTTGCCCTTCCAAGATTTTGTCTACGCCTCATCTTAGGTTACCTCCAGTCTCTACATCGCCCGCTTGGTAGCAGCCGAGTCCACCACGATAGTCCCGGCCAAGCCATGGATGAGCTTCAACCTGTCCAGAACCCTGGTGGCACGCTGGCCCGAGATCGAATCCCTCCTCAAATGAAGTAGGCTGGATTAGCCCGATTCAGGTGTTAAATTGCATCACAGGTTGTATCTGTTAACAAACGAAAGGAGGTGGTCCATTGTCTAGACACAATTGGGCGCTGGCCTCCGCTGGTGCGCTCTAGAGGCATTCGGTGCGCCAGCTGCCCAGCTATGCTAAAGCCCCCGGCCTTCGGGTCGGGGGCTTCTTCGTTTGTAGCCCGCGTTCCTCCTTCAGGGAACTCAACATTGGAATGAAGACGCCCACAGCCCATCACACCACAGCAGAATATATCTCAGAGCTGACCTGCAGAAAGCCTCCATTCAGGCCTGATCTGGAAGGAGTTCACCATGTCCGGAAAAGGTGAGCAGGCTGCCAGGCTTACAGCCCGAGCGTATCCGGTAAATTGTACAATTGTTTGGGGTTGTTTGGGCTAAGAGCCTTGCGAGGGCCTGATAAGAAAAACGCCCTCTTCAGGAGCGCTTTCTCGTCGGGAAACTGTCTGGTGCCGAGGGGGGGACTTCCCGCTACGCTGTGCTACGCGGGATAAACTTCTCGTCCCACACATACGTGTAATATAAATAGCCCCCAGCATGCGCCGGAGACTTTTAATATTGTGCCGAGGGGGGGACTCGAACCCCCACATCCTTGCGGATACCGGATTTTGAGTCCGGCGCGTCTACCAATTTCACCACCTCGGCTGGAGGAGGAGCCCTGTGAGAAATTTAGGCCGCAGTTGGGTCAGGTATAAAGTCTTTTAGCCCCCAGGGTAGGTATTTCCGCTCAATTGCTCGCTGTTGGCCGGGTCAGGGACTCACTGCGGTGTGCTGCACCAGGGAGGCTCCCGCCTTTTGCAGCTCGGCCAGGGCCTTCTCTGCATCGCCCGGCTGCACGTCCACGCCCCGGATCGCGTCCTCCACTACCGTGACCTTCACGCCTGCTCTCAGGCCATCAAGGGCCGTCGCCCTCACGCAGTAATCGGTAGCCAGGCCGCATACGACGATCCGATCAACCCAGGCCTCCTTCAGGAGGGCTGCCAGGTCAGTTCCTTCAAAACCGGAATAGGCATCCTTTTCCTTAGAGTCCGCCTTGCTGATAACGGTGGCGCTGTCCGGCAGCCGCAGGTTGGGGTGAAACCGGGCGCCGGGAGTGTTCTGCACGCAATGGGGCGGCCAGAGACCTCCCTGGGCCTTGAAGCTGGCGTGGTTCTCGGGGTGCCAGTCGCGGGTGGCAAGGATAGGCAGCCCCGCGCGGGAGAATCTCTCGATCAGGTCGTTGACAATGGGTACGATCTTATCCCCGTCGGGTACCGCCAATGACCCGCCGGGACAGAAGTCATTCTGCAGGTCGACGATGACCAGTGCCTGCTTGCTCATGGGTTGATCCTTATCAGTCGGTGATGGGTTTTGCAGGTATGCACATTAGCTGAGTGCCGCAACGCAAAGAAGGTTGATTACCTGAAGCCGATTCATTGCTAAAGTTTTACTTCCTTCAGGCGGGGATTGGGCAGGTACTGCCGGCCCACCTTGGCAAGGGGTTTGCCTTCAACCATGACCACGTCGGCGGTGAAGTCATTGGAGCCCTTAATAAGGGCCGACCCGACGCCGTAGGCATCCACCGGCACGCCTTCCTTCTCGAAGGCCCTGATGCGATCAGCGTCGAAGCCCCCCGAAACAATGATCTTCACGCGCTGGTACCCTTCCCGGTCCAGGGCGTGGCGGACATTCCACACCAGCTGCTGATTGACGCCAGTGGGCGCTGTCATGCCCATCTGGGGGATGACCGATTTGTCCACCAGGGTGTTGGAAGTATCGAGACGGACACCCCAGAGCCGGTCGCCCAGCTCCCGGGCCACCTCAAGGGTTGTGTTTACGGAATCATTGTGGAAGTCCACCAGGGCGATGAGATTGGTATCGGGGAAGTTCTCGGCAAAGATCCGGACGGCCTGGACGGTATCCCCCTGGCAGGCGGCGATGAGGGCGTGGGGAATGGTGCCGGCCCCGGAGGCCCCCCACCACTCGCCCTGGGCATCGGTGGACATGTGCAGCGCCCCGCCGATTCTGGCGGCATAGCCGTCCCCGCCCTGCATGAACCAGTGGTCGAACCGCGCCGGGAAATAGAATATGGGCTTCCCCCGGGCCGCCTCCACTACCCGTCGCACATTGGTGGCGATTTTCGTCCGGCGGGTCAGGATGCCGAGGTAGATCGTCTCCAGGTGGGAGAACTGGTAGAGGGGTCCTTCAATGGTCATGACCGTTTCCCAGGGCTTGACGGCGTCGCCGTCACACAGGGTATGGACGGTAAGGTTCTGGGAGGTGCTCTCCCAAAGGTCGTCCAGCACCTGGGCGATCTCCAGTCGCTCCCGCTGCGCCTCCAGCATCTTTTCCTTCGAGTTGTAATAGAGGGCGCGGATCTTCTTTTTCAGGTTGATGTAGTGGTCGAACAGCTGGTAGGCTTTTTCGCGGTCCGTATAGTAGCCCGAGCCCAGATTGAGGATCGCCAGCGACTCGTCCACGCCGCACAGGACCGCCGTCTCCTTTTGAAAGACCTGCATGAGGACCAACGTTTCCTGGCGGGCGTTCTCCAGCGCCACCTTGCTGCGCCAAAAATAGACGTCGCTGCGGTAGCCCCGGCGGATCTCGTGGACCGGGATATCGAAGGTTTCGGGGGGCAGCGGTTTCCAGGCGTCGTTGGTCATGGGTATCCTTCCTTGAAGGAATTTACGGTGTTTCCGAACTCCAGTACAAATGGGAGGGAAAGCAGGGACCGGCGCGAAATTAGACAAAATCCCTACAAAATTCCGCATTTTAAGGGTATCGCCCGACGAGGGACGTAAATCTCCCTGTTGAAAAATATTTCCGCCCCAAAACGGCCCTCGGGGTCCATGACGTAGGAACTAAGACCCCTACGGGCAGTGCCCTCGGGGCCCACAGTCAGGCGGTGCCCCCTTTGATGTTTTGCCCCCTGCATACTTAATGCTATCAAAGAACGCTCCTGCCGGGTCATTTCGGCATCAGTTCGGTAGCACGCCAGTATCACGCCAGTATCACGATGGCACCATCCCTCCCGACGGGAGGCGTGGTACCGCCCAGAGGGGTACCCCCCCACGTTCACATGCGGCGATAGCAGCATAAGTTGTCCTCACCCAAAGGGGATGGGCGATATGGCGGCGGCAGCATCATAGCGCCGGAATATAAGCCAGCGGCTGGGGCTTGTCGTTCGCCTGGTACGCGAAACGCGCTGGACTACCACCACGATACTCGATTCACTCGCTCCGGCATACCTATGCAACCATCCTTTATAAAGCCAGTGGGTACAATCTACGCTTGGTCCAGCAGCAACTCGGCCACAGTAGCCCTAATACTACCGCTGTGTACGCTTCAGTGGTGAATGCAGACCTGGAAGAGGCAGTAGAGCGGATGGCTCAGCATGAAATGGAGTCGTGAGGCTTCATTTTAGCTTAAATGTGGGCTAAAGGGATGAAAAACTGGCTAGAATACCTAGTGAACTGGCTAGAATACCTGTGGATTTTAGGGGAAACTGGCTAGATAACGTAGGTTATATAGCGAATACTGGCCTTGACTGTAGCTAGTGATCATATATGAGGGAGGAGGGTCCAGAGGATCCTGTATGGGCGGAACAGATCAAGCAGAGAACGCCTCAGAAGAGGCGTCAGCTAAACCCAGGAAACGTGAAAAGTGTCTCTTAGCAAGAACACCCTAGTGGTCCACAATACTTTGACACCGAACATTCTGGTCGTTTTCGCTGCCCTTCGCCTTGTTCTATCACCTGATCTTCGCCTACCTGATCTACGACAACCTGGTGCGGTTCCTGATCGGGTTCGTGGAGGTGATCCTTGATCATGCGCCGTAGGGAGTCTGATCAGATATTCAGGCGGTAGGAGAGCTTCAGCAGGATGGTGCGGGTGTCCAGGTTGAACCGCTCGTAGGGTGTGTCGGGGGCATCTTCGTCCCGGCGCACCTCGTTGTAGGCCAGGTAGAAGAAACTGCCGGGGCGGTATTCCCAGCTCAACAGGGTGCTGAACAGGTAGCGGTTGGCCGTTTCCGGTTCGCCGTAGTACGTCGTGCCGAAATGCCCCTGGAGGTGAACGCGCAGGGAAAAATCCTTGGTGAACATCCAGGTGGAGTAGGAGGAGAGCTGCAGGTATTCCCCGTCACGCCGGCCGGTATCGTCGTAAGAGTGGGTGACTTCCCCCTCCAGGGTTGAGAGCAGGTTGTAGCGCAGGCGTCCCCGGCCGCTGAGGTGCAGCGTCCGCTGGGTGCCTACGTATTTCCGGCTGAAGTTGTAGTAGGCGCCACCATTGGCGCTGATGGTACCCGAAAAGCGCCGACCAAGGTTGATGGAGCGGGTGCGAAAAGAGGCCTGCCAGTTACTGCCACGATAGTTACCGGTAAGTTCGGTGGCGCTGAATTTTGAATAGCCGAGGCGGAGAACGGCTTCGCTCAGGAAGATGACGGTGACAGATTCGCTGTGGCTCAGATTGCGGAATTGCCTTTGTCCGCCATCAATGGCTCTCAGGCTACCTGGTACCGTCAGCACTGTGCCAAACACGGAGTCCGGCTCCAGGTCCGGTTCATCCTCCAGCCAGTCGTCGATGTATCGGTCAGTGAGCAGGTCGGTGCGAATGGTGACGGCGGAACTGATCCTGATCCTCCGAATCCCATAACGGTCGATGCGCGGTGACAGCAGGGCGCTGATGTCCGCCAGATCAGAACCGCGGTAGCTCTCCTTGCGCAGGTAGCCAACGCGGTTGATCTTAAAATCGGGCTGGATGAGGCGCTTGTGGGCAACGAAACTGAACAGGTCGCCGGTGCGCTTGAGCTGTACCGAGTAAGCCTTGTTCAGGGCGCCGGTCTCTTCGGTCGCGCCACTGGCGGCCTGGACGTTCAGAAGATACTGATTTGTGAGGGTGAAGGAGCCGTCGAGTCCCAGGACGCGGTTGTATTCGCCTGCCTTTTCCTTGGTCGCACCAAGCAGGCCGATACTGCTGGAGCGCAAGAGGTCCTTCTTGACTCGGAAGACAGCGAAAGAAGCCTCTTCACGATCGATGGCAACACTATCGACATCGGCAAACTGTAAGTTAGAAAGGCGGGAGCGGCCCGTCAGAACCGCCAGGGAACCGAATTCGAGACCGTTATCGAACTTGCCCGTCAGTTTGGCCCCGCCCAGAATATCGCCCCGGGCCCCGATGCGGCGGCTGTAGAATAGCTCCATAGGGCTGTTGAAGATATTTGTGCCCTCGGTGAAGAAAGGGCGCAGCTCGCGGAACCGGGTGGGGTAGCGGGAGAGGTTGATCTCCAGCACGTCGGCGTCGACCTGGGCGAAATCGGGATTGAGGGTGAGATCGGCGGTGATGTTGGACACGGGGCTGAAACGGAGATCAAGGCCCGTGTTCAGCTGGCCGGCGAGGGAAGACGCGCTGTTCTGTGAGGCGCCGGAGACGCCGTAGGGCCGTATTTCGAACCGGCGGCCAGCCTTTAGGTCCCGCAAGCCGACGATATGACCCAGCTTGGACATGCGGGTGGAGATTTCCCACTCGGGCAGGTGGGGTTTCCACGAGCCCTGGGAGGCGTTCCTGGAGATGGTGCGTATGATGTTGGATCCCCATACCTGCTCCTCGCTATCCCGGAAGCGGAAGTTGAAAAAGGGGATTTTCAGCTCGGCATACCAGCCCTGGCCGTCGATATGGCCCGCTGAATACCAGATTCCGTTCCAGTTGTGGTCACGTTTGTAGTCGTCGTAGCGCAGTTCGTCCATCTGGACGCCCGTTGGCGAGACGGTGAACTTGTAGCCCGTGCGGTGATCGTGGTAGGTATCGAAAAAGATCTGGAGGTTGTCAGGGCTGAAGGCGCCCCGGGGGCTGATCTGGCCGATAATCTTTCCCGGCTGGCTGTCCCAGCACCAGATCCCCACGTAAATGTTCTCGTCGTCATATAGGATGGCGAACTCGGTGGGCTCGTTGAACTCAATCAGGGGATATGGATCTTTCTCCAGGAAACCTGTGGTGTGCTGGGCCTGGTGCCACGGTCCCTCGTCGAGATGGCCGTCGATGATGATCTTCGCATCGGGACCCAGGCGGTAGGCCTGGACGACCCACCGTGCGATGGTGGTGTCGTTCACGGCGCTGCGGATGGAGTCGAAATAGGCCGGGGTGTACCTGGGATCGGCGTCCCGGCGCTGGGCCAACAGGGAGCCGGACAGGAGCAGCAGGCCGCAGAGAAGATATGCTGAATCAATAGTCGGCCGGGGCAAAGGGCTCTCCAAAGGTTGCGGGCCGAAAGTTAAACTGGTCGATCCAAACGACGATAAAGGGTCGTTCTTACATGTAGAGAGTTTAATAGCCCGAGCAGCCCCTATGCACGTACCGCGTTGTGGTTAGGGCTGCCGCGCTACAGACGAGGCAGGCTAAGTCCGCCGTCAACTGTGAGGACCTGGCCGGGGTCTGCCTGACCACCAAGACCGTGAAGACCCGGCAGGGCAGGCTCTGAATCACTCACCCCAGACGCTTCGTGTCGTTCTCTCTCTCCTGAAGGCGAGGGGGAATCCCGAAGCGTTGGGACCGAGGACAAGAACTGGACCGCCGCATGGCGGGGGATGGCGGGAGGCTGTACCCGCCGGCAGGTGGCGGCTACCGGCTAAACCCGCCCCACCGATTCACGCAGCGAGCGGGCTGAAGCATGGAGCTCGTCGAACGTCATGCTGCGCATGAAAAGAATACCCTGGGTGGCCCTCAAGCGGGGGACCAGGTGGATGGAATAGCCCCGGTAAAGCGAAAATTATCGATGCGCCGGAACCGTACTGCCAGCCATCGAAACCGTACCATGTTCAAACGCGCCCATGTCGGGGGCCGAGCCGGTGTAATCATCGGGACCGAGGTTGGCTAACGTATCGTTATCCCAGGAAAAAAACGCTGTGCCGGCGTCTATACAAGGATCCCCTTTGGACAGGAAAGTCGTTGGTTTACAGCAGGTTCCAGCGTATTGTGACAACCGCTTCAGCGGCTTTGTAAACGAGGACGCATAATCATAAGTACTCTACTCTCCACTGCCTAAAGAGCACCCCTTGAAAGAGTCCCTGGTTTCACCTGAGTATTTCGGGGGAAGGCCTGAAGAGCTTTTCCCTGGAGGAAATCATTAATAAACTTCGTAGTAAGCTTACCACTTCCTGATTAAAATGCTCGAGAAAGTTATCCAGGTAATAAGAGGAGAGAACTGAGTGCCAATAGCGAAGGATAATGCCCCATCAATAAGGGATTTGGCCAATGAATCCTTTTTTCGCTGTGTGAACTGGGTCAATCGGGTTAACTATTTTAAAAAACGAGAAAGAATGGAACTCCTCAAGATCTTTGATAAGCTGGCACCTAAGAAAATTCTGGATTTTGGTTGCAGAGATGGTTTCCTGTCGAGCATTATTCAGGGACACACCCAGGCGGAGGTGTATGGTACCGATATCGACAGGGAAGCACTGGATCGGGGCGCAAGGGATTATCCTAAGGTGAAATTTATTTTGCCAAGCGCAGTGGAAACGATGAGCCCTGAATTTGATGTTATCTTCATGGGTCATGTACTGGAACACGTCCAAAGCTGCGAGGAGTTGCTGGGTTCCCTCAGTCAGGTCTTGGCTCCTCGAGGTAAGTTCATTATTACCGTCCCGCAGGAGCGGGTAAAAGGCGACACCCTCCCTCATCTGATAATATTTGAGTCAATCAAAAACAAGAGGTTTGTGAACCCTCACGTCAGAGTTATTAGGAGGAAAGAGATTCAGAAGATAGTTAGTAAACATGGACTTACGATTGAAGACTATCTTTATATTAACACATTGCCCCCCTTTTCCTCGCGGCACTTACTCTGGCCGACGGCCTGTTCCCTTATCGCCACCTGTGGAAGATCATTTCATCCCAATAGTACTCAGCAGCAGTGAGGCGAGATGTTCCCACTACGGCCGCCGTTTATACTGCGTGTAGTCTGAGGTCTGTGGATATACACCGAGGGCGAAGCAGACAGATCCTGATCAACGAGCCCTGATCAAGCAGAAGACCCTTCAAATGAGGCGGAATGAAAATCACGGAGCGAGGGATCTGGTATGAAACACACCTGTGCAACTGGGGAGGTGAAAAGTATCTCATAGTTTTTTCCCCCAGCTGTCTATGAGGTCATGAAAACGTACAACCGGCTCGGTATCGAAGGCGGCAGGGCTGCGTGGTCGAAGAAGGTGATCGGCACCGGCGGGTCATCCAGCGGCAACTAGCGTACCTCGCAGCTCTTTCTCGTAGTCAGCGAGTTCGTCTATTATCAACTCCCTCTTTTCGGCCATCCTTATCATGTCTTCACGATGTCGCTTGAGAAAGTAATTGATGGTTTCAACTCTTATCCTTATAGAGCCGGCGGGTCTGTTTTCATCCAGATCCTTAAAACTGAAGTATGGCGTTCCAGAATTTTCTACAATTTCCTCTATCACCGTGTAGGTAGGTGCGTCATGACCGCATTTAAAGTTGGACATTTCAAGCGCAACCAGGTTTGGGTGCCGCGCGGCATATTTAGCTGCCCAGAGCTTCCGGCCTGAAATTTCACTGGAGGAATTTTTCCACACGTCTGAGATATCCATCGGGTGGCTAATGATCCCCGCCCGAACCTCGTTGCCAAACAGCCAGTCGAGGATCTCATCGTCAATCGGTAAGGAGTCCGAGGTAAAGATCGGGTAGCCTCTCTTCTGGAATTCAACCGCAATGTCGTGATTGATCCCGTGATCATTGTGGTATGGCCTGCTAAGCAGCACAATGCCAATACGGTTTTCCTTTTCTAGACGCTTGAGTGTCTCCTTCGCTTTGCTTAGCATGCGCTTGTTGAACTTGTTAAGCGCGGCGTAGCCTACCTGGATGGCCCTGGCATGCTCCCCTTTCGAGAGACTTAAGATGTTTTTAAACTGGACATACAGCTGCCGCTCAAAAAGTGCGGGGCGCCCGATATTGATAAAGGTATTGAGGAAGGTAATGCCTTTCTTCTCGAAGAGGTTGCCTTCCTTTACGAATGCGGCCTTTACTACCTCCGGTGTTGCCGTTATCGTCGGGCACACCAGAAAGTCATGAGTATCCACCATGATTGATGGCAGGTCATCGATCATGGGGAAGAAAATGACATCAAGCGGGTTCCTGGCATGCTTGGTGTATATCAGGTTGTGGATGTGTGGTATGGCCAGCTTGCTCGGGTAGCAGGGATCGATGGAACCCCTCTTAACACCTTCCCTGTAAAGTTTATCAGACGTGTAGTCCGAGTAGACTAAGTTCTTGTATGGGATGCCTAAGCTTTCAAAATACGCATTGAAGAGCGGGGCAACTGAATAGATGTTCAGCACCCGTGGGATGCCTATCCGAAT
The DNA here is from genome assembly GCA_964621455.1 of uncultured bacterium. GTDB lineage: Bacteria > Fidelibacterota > Marinisomatia > SCGC-AAA003-L08 > TS1B11. The sequence continues at coordinate 41,507 of CAZULW010000007.1, read as the reverse complement.
CTCGGCACGCCCCTTCGTAAGCTTGGAACGTCGCCTTGTCTTACGGGTTAAAGCGATTCTTGGGAGTGGATCTGACACGTTTTTAATAAAAAAACTTCCAAAGGCTTCTTTGGCGCTCAGACCCACAAAGTTTGGAGTGGCTTGCAATTTCGCATTAATCTCTTTTCTTATTTCCCGCATGTCTTCAAGATCCTCGACGGAGCCCTTCTCGCATGAATTACCCACGATCAGTCGCCTGGCACCTTGGGCCAAGGGCACCTTCGAGTTCACACCACCGTTATTTGCTGAGTCCCTGGCATGGAGCTTGGCGGTCGTTTGTTCGTGGGGTCCATTCATGTGATGAACTCCAACATTCTCTCTCTCCTGCTGCCCAGATATCGCTATATCGATAAAGGTCCGCATACATTTGTTCTTGCAAAAATAACAGCGGGTGTCCTCATCCGTGGTCGTTTTGTAACTGATTTTATCAGTAGCCTCAAGATCGATGAATGTGGTTTTCCTACCGTTCTTCCAGAGTCGTATGGTTTCCAGAGCGGCACCTATTGCGCCGCTTTCACCACAATGTTCGTGCACTACGATGTTCGGCTTTTCCTCTTTGCCGCGAAACCTTGCCTCGATGAAATCGACCTGTGCCTTCACCGCGGCCAAGTTGTGCTGAGTACCACCCTGAAGTACGAAGTTCGTACCTAATCTGACAAGATTGGGTATCTGTGCCACGTATAGCCAGATGTTCTTCGGCAGAACCGACGCCAATCCCGCCATAATTTCCTGTGGTTTCCATCCTTGGCGCTGGAAGTTCACAATATCAGACTGCATGAAAATTGCACAACCGTAGGAGAAATTGGGCATAGCTTCCGCTTCGAAGGCCACGTCTGCGTAATGCTCGACAGGAATCCGAAAGTCCTGCGTAGTGCTTTGGAGGAAGTAACCGTTCCCTGCCGAACATTGGGTGTTCAACTTGAAATCTTTGACTTTCCCATTCTTCAGGATCATGATTTTGATGTCCTGGCCCCCTATGTCGCAGATGACGTCTACATTTTTGTAAAAATGTAGGGCTGCTTCGGTGTGTGCCACCGTCTCTACGATGGCCGTGTCTGCTCTTAGAACATCCTTCAGAACATCCTTGGCGTACCCCGTCACCCCTACGCCCAGTATCTCAAGAGTGGCTCCCGCAGATTCAACCTGGTCTCGCAGTTTAGCGAAGATCTCTTTCGTGTCTTCTATGGGATTGCCTTTGGAGAGTTGGTAAGCCTTTGCCAGTACATCCTTTGCCCGGTTCATTAATACCGCCTTTGTCGATGTCGAGCCTCCATCCAAGCCGATGAAAGCTTCTACTACTTCTCCTGGCACGAAGGGTGTGGCTTTAAAAGGCTTTTTATGATACTTCTCCTTGAACTCTTCCAGCTCCGCCTTGGACTTCCACAATCCTGCTGCGGAGCGCTTCATTTCCTTTTTACGCCCGTCAATAAGGTAATATTCCAAGCCGCTCCAGCCCGCATATGGCCCCACATCCTCTTTCCTGCTGTACTCCACAGCACCGATGGCGCCAAAGTACTGGGCGTTGTCGGGTACCTTAATTTGTTCTTGCGGGTCAATGTCCTCGGGCAGGAGAAACTCCCTCTCCTCCCAGATTAACGGAATATTGGCGCGCCACGCTTCCTGCATCCCCCGTATAAAGGTGTTCGGCCCGCCGAGAAGGAGCACGACCGGCTGAAGGGTGTGGCCTCGGGTAAGCACCGATAGGTTTTGCCCCACAAGCGCTTCGAACAGGCTGGCCATCAACTGATCTGTCGGGACTCGCTGCATTTGGAGGCTGTTGATATCTGTTTCAGCGAAAACACCGCACTTCCCTGCCACGTGGTGGAGCTTGATTCCATGGAAACCTTGGTCACGGAGTTCTTCAACCGGAATTCCGAGCTTGGCGCTTATCTTGTCTATAACAGCGCCGGTACCACCTGCGCACTTGTCATTCATGCTGAAGATCTTCCTCTTCCGGCCTGTCTTCGGGTCTTCTTTGAATAGGATGATCTTGGCGTCTTGTCCCCCAAGCTCGATGACCGAACCCGTTTCAGGGTGAAGCTTCTCCACCGCAAGACACACCGCACTAACCTCCTGCGTATATTTCACACCGATATGCTTACCCAGGCTCTTGCCACCACTGCCGGTGATGCATACCCGCATCCCTTCGCTTGGTACATCGGGAAACTCTGCCTCGATCCTCTTGAGGAATTCCAGAAGCTTTTCTGCCTGGCTGCCTTCGTGACGCTGGTAGTCCTGCCAGAGTATTTCATCGGTTTGCTCACCGATGACAACGGCTTTGATCGTGGTCGAACCTACATCTATTCCAGCACGAAGCTTAATGGGGCTCATATCCCACCTGTCCATTCATACATATTGATCAAAGGGAGTGGGTTTTATCACGCTGTGTCCAGCTGTCAGGCCGCAAAGCGGGCCCCCCTATCGTCCATCAGGTCAGCAACGTGCAACACAAATCGCGCTGCACTGCCGACTACACCTTTTCTGCGGGGTACGCGGTATATAGGACGCTTGAGTTTTGGATGGTCCTCAACGTACGCTTTCAGTTCGTCCAAGCGCCTGCCGGTGCAAGCCAAAGCCTCTTTGAACTCCTGCTTTGCCTTTTCCCGGGCGGCGTCCAAGGCCATCTGAACCCGGCTATGAGCGAGAATCTCGCCCTCAGCGGATGTCTCGATCGGCAGGTAGATCATATCCTTGTATTGCTCGACAACAGCTGTCTGGGCGCCGTCAGATTGCGTACTTGGCATACAGCCAAAAGGCTTTAAGCTGAGAACCATGTGGCAGAGATCATGCATATGATAGTAGATGTTCTTGCCAATTTCAATGTGGCTTTCGCCCGCGCCGCAACGCCAGTTATAAAACGGGGACGCCAGACGCTGGAGCTCGTATATATCGACGATCTCGTGTAGTGTAGCGCCTAATGCTTTCTGGTAGCGGGAGCCTTCCCGTCGGTATAGTTTCTCCGCGAGTGTCAGGATGTCCACCCTTTTCCTGTGCCGTATAGTATCTTTTAACCTACTATCCAGTCTCCACCAGGAAGGGATATCTTTGCTTTCAAAAATGCCTTTCCTGTCCCGCAGTCTCTGCTTGGTTAGATGCAGGACACGCATGATTTGAGTGCCTACCGCCTGATCGATACTTACTTCAGTGCCCTCTTCCTCAAGAAAGCGGAACATATTGAAATTGCCGTCGCCTTCCACCATCGCTGACCAGAATTCACCAATAATCCTGACGATCGGGCGGACCCTGAACCGATCGATTTGAATTTCGTCGAACTGGTTTCGTGCCTTGCATAGCGCATCAACGAAGTAGTGGGTCGTCATATGGTCAAGGAACCTGCCTATGTAAATCAGCCTTCCCTCGAGCTTAGATCCCGTTAGCAGCCTTTTCCACCCACCATTCAGCTCGAACAACTTTCTCTCCCTGAAAACATCGGGGAGGTAAGTGAGGACTTCTTCCATCACCTTGTCCGTACGACCTGGTTCAAGTTCATAGGGCCGTATTTGGAAGGCGAGCTGGTTGAGCACATCGCCCATGATCAGCGCAGTAACGAGGATGAGGAAGAAGTCAAGGTTCATATTCAGTCCAGCTTGCTCACCCGATTGGTTTAAAGAGCCGGTCATATTGATCAGGAGTACCCGGAACCCATCAAAGCCGGAGAGTCGTAGGGCAAGTCGATATTCTTCCTCATACAAGCCAAACCTGCATGGGCCGCAAGCCCCCACCGTCAAAAAGACATATCTGTCGATAATTTCCTGCCGACCTATGCCTTTGGCTTCCAGGCTTTGCAGGTATTTAACTAAGTTGCCCACCATGAAGTACGCAGGGTTACAATAGCCGTTATTCCCGTATTCCCGGCCAAGTTCATATGCCTTCAAGTCGCATGTAGGCAGAGCTTTGCAATCGTAACCGAGTCCTCGCGTCGCTCCTTCGATCAGCCGCTCATGTCTCCGTGTCAGCCCACCGAAAAGGATCGTGGTCCTGTCTCTTTGATCACGAGTAAATGAGTGTTCAATTGGACGGCGGTAATGCTGTTTCAGTTGTAGATCAATACCTTTAGTAAGTTCCAGTTCACGTTGCTTTTGATCCAACTGGTCTTGGATAATATCTTCCAGTATCTCAGCGTTCATTGTCATGGAAGTGCCATCTAGCCTCCGCCTTAAGATATTATATTATATTGGAAGTTGTCAAGAGATAAACCAGCCGGGACTTCCCCCGAAAAAAATCAACCTTTCTTTTACCAATGGCTAATCGTGAAGTTCCGTGCCGCTGCTTTTCCCGAAGGGATCATTACGGATAACCTCACCCCTCCCTTCGACCCCGCTCAGGGCAGGTTGCCAGACGAACCCGCGGGATTCTGGGAGTAACCCTTCGATACGCCAGCCCTGGCCATAGCCAGTCTAGATGTAACCGGCCTCCCCGAGCGACTCGCCGTGGCGGGCCTCCCCGGACTCGGTGTAACTCCCCAGGGCAAAGCTTAGTAGACGGGGTGTGGCCTTCGTCGGAAGGGCTGCCGAAGCGGGAGGTGCAGCGCTTGTGGCTAGGACGTTTATGTCGCGCCCTTTTGCATTACAACGCTAAGGTACTGGGTCTCGCCGGATGATAGGCCGCGCATACCAGCAAAATTCTTAATAGACTTAGCGATGACCTGTCGAACCTTCGCTCTAATTAAGGTATACTTGCGTCCGGTATCTGTCTCCAGAGCCTTAAGAACATTCTGGGAAATATCCTTTTCATCCAGGATGTGAAGGCCGGAATCCTGCAGTTGACAGCGCAGAGTATGAATGCTCCCTTTGGGCCGGACGTCGGCGAAAAGGAAATATCCATTTGGTCGCAGTACTCGGGTAACTTCCCCTAGAAAGGTCTCCATAGAGCCATAGGTGTGGGACGATTCCACATTAATGACCACATCAAAGGAATGATCGTCAAATGGCAGGGACTCGGCATCCCCCGCTATGAAGGTAAGTCCTTCGGCTGTGTGCGTCACTTGAGAAAAATCAACCGCGTTGGCCGAAAAATCAACACCGGTCATCGATCGGGATTGCAGGTAGCACTGGATATAGGCTGCACCTCCGCCCCGGCCAGAACCGACCTCCAGCACATCCTTCCCCTTTAGATCCACAGCACTGGCAACATGATGGTACAGCTGGACACTATAGCGTTCCCCTTCCAGGGCCGGGTCCAGTTCGAGGCGCGAAGCCTTGGAATCCAGGTCCACGAAACCCCAGTTCATAAAGGTCCAGTCTTTGTCGCGATATTTGCCCGCTGGATTTTGATACCAACGCTGAACGACAATCCGCCGCACCGCAGGGGGGATGTGCTCCAACAGCCTGTACAGATATGCCATCATCTACTAATCCTCTACTACTGTTAATAAAGGCTGCAATTTAAAAACAGATACATTTGGAATGGCAATACTTCCTAATAAAAGGGACTGTAATCACTTTCAGTTGAAACCCAATTTACGCCCTTACCTTGGGCCCCAGCCTGACTCGCCGTTCCGGGCCTCCCCGGACTCGCCGTAGACCCTGGCCGTCCCGTCCACGGGGAGGCCGGCACGTCGAGGCTGACGGTTACGGCCAGGGCCAAGGCCCCTCCCTTGCAAGGGGGGGCTGGGGGTGGGTTGGTGAAACTAAGTAGGGGCACAGCCTCGGCGTAGCCTATGGCGAGTCGCGCGCTGTGCCCCTACTTATACATACTCGGTTATAAAACCGCTGAAGCGGGTGTTAATGCTTCGTAACATCATATTAGCCAACGACTTAAGTCGCGGGCTAGTCATATACCGGCATAATGAAAAACCGTTTCCCCCGACGCTGCGGTCGGGGATTTCAACGGTTTCTATTATTATGAAGTGCTGTGAACCCATTTATTACTTTACGGAAAATTATGGACACAACTGAAAAAAAGGGACATTAATACACTCTAAAACGTAAACTAGGTCTTAAAGATTTATAGATGGAAGCGCAAGAAAGGCGGTACTCGCGATGACTCAATCCGGCAGCAGCATAGAAAAAGTGTATTCAATCGCAAAAGAACGGTACGCGCAATTTGGAGTCGATACCGCCAAGGCGCTTGAGCAGCTGGCCCGGATCCCCATTTCCATTCACTGCTGGCAGGGGGATGACGTGGGCGGTTTTGAGAGGGGCGCGGGCCTGGAAGGCGCCGGCATCCAGGCGACCGGCAACTACCCCGGCAAGGCCCGGACCGCCGAGCAGCTGCGGGCCGACTTTGAGAAAGCCTTGAGTCTAATCCCGGGAACCCATCGCATTAACCTGCACGCGATCTATGCCGAGACCGGGGGGAAGAAGGTGGAACGGGACGAGCTGGAGCCCGAGCATTTTGCGAACTGGATCGACTGGGCGAAAGACCTGGGCATCGGCATTGATTTGAACCCGACCTTCTTCGCCCACCCGAAAGCCGAGAGCGGCTTCACCCTCGCCAGCTATCACAGCGGCACCCGCAGGTTCTGGGTCAATCACGGCATTGCCTGCCGGAGAATCGCCGACCACATCGGCCGGGAACTTGGCAGTCCCTGCGTGAACAACGTCTGGATTCCGGATGGCTATAAGGATACTCCCGCTGACCGCAAGACCCCGCGCATGACGTTGATGAGATCACTTGACGAAATATTTGCCGAGAAGCTTGACAGGAGAAATATCCGGGATTCGGTCGAAAGCAAACTGTTTGGAATAGGTACGGAGAGTTATGTCGTCGGTTCGCACGAGTTTTACCTGGGCTATGCTATTACAAATGGCCTACTGCTCTGCATTGACACGGGCCATTTCCATCCGACCGAGCAGATTTCCGACAAGATCTCATCCATCTTTGCGTACGTAGACGAGCTCCTTTTTCATATCAGCCGGGGTGTCCGCTGGGACAGCGACCACGTCGTGCTGCTGTCGGATGAGGTGCGCGAGATTGCCCTGGAAATTGTCCGGGGCAGGTTCCTCGACCGCGCCCATATCGGGCTGGATTATTTTGACGCCAGTATTAACCGGGTAGCCGCCTGGATTATCGGTACCTGCAGTATGATTAAGGCGCTGCTGTTTGCCCTGCTTGAGCCATGGGAAATGCTGCGCGAGTTCGAGGTCAGCGGAGACTTCACCTCACGCCTGACCTTCCTGGAAGAGCTTAAGACGCTGCCGTTCGGCTCAGTCTGGGATTACTACTGTCTGAAGCAGGATGTGCCCGTCGGCACCGGCTGGCTGGAGGAGGTCAGGGAATACGAGAAAAAGGTGCTCGCCTCGAGATAAGAATCACCTTAGCCCTAAACGCCCTTCGACAAGGCTTCGGCGTGAGCCCTCGACCTGAGCTCGGGCCGAAGGTTCAGCCGAACGCTCAGGGCGACGTCACACTGAGCCTGTCGAAGTGTACTCTGGAGCCATTAAATCAGAGCGGCCTTAGTACAGCACTGTGTATGAATTGTCATATTTTATTACCAAAGGAAACAAATTGGGACAACGAAATTCGGTAAAGAGGATAATCCAAAGGCTTGATCAGACCTATGAGTTTGATCGAGAGCCGGTTTCTGAGAAAAACCTTCACGGCGGGCGGTATTTCGCGGGTCTTTTTGCCGGAGAACACGTTGCCGCTACGGAGTTCGTGATTGGTGCCCTGTTTGTCAGCTGGGGAGCCGGGGTTGCGGATATCATCTTCGGCCTGCTTTTAGGCAATCTCTTTGCCGTGCTATCGTGGGCCTGGATTGCCGCCCCTATCGCCGTGCAGGTTCGTTTGACCTTGTACTGGTACCTCAGGGAAATAACCGGCCCCGTCGTTACTGTTATATATAATGTGCTTAACGCTGTGCTCTATTGCATCCTCGCAGGAGCCATGATAACTGTTGCCGCCTCGGCAGTGAGGATTCCTTTCCATATACCCGCGCAAACATCATGGTTCCCTGAAGATATGCGGTTTGTTCTGGTAGTGCTGGTCGTTGGTGCTGTGGTTGTGACGTTTGCCATCCTCGGTTTCAAGCGGGTGGCACAGTTTTCCACGCTGAGTGCCCCATGGATGATCATAATGTTTGTTGCCGGCGCGCTGGTATCGCTTCCCCTGCTGGCCGCCAGTGTGCCGGAAATAGGGCGGATTGGAAATTTCGCGGATTTCTGGAACCTGGCGGGTCAGACGATCTGGACCGGGCAAACCGCCGGGCAAATGACACCCCTTGGCTTCTGGCATGTAGCTGCTTTTGCCTGGATCGCCAACCTGGCCATGCATGTCGGGCTGTCTGATATGGCGATTTTCCGCTATGCCAGGCGGTCGGCATATGGTTTCTATTCGGCCTTCGGGATGTACCTGGGGCACTACCTGGCATGGATTGCCGCCGGCATTATGGGAGCCGCAGCCGCAGTCGCCATGCAGCGGCCGCTTATCGAACTGGACGCCGGGGGCGTCGCTTTCTATGCCCTGGGGATCTCCGGCGCGATTGCGGTGGTGATTGCGGGCTGGACAACATCGAACCCTACCCTTTACCGCGCTGGTTTAGCCTTACAAGCGGTAACGCCAGGCTGGCCGCGGTGGCTTGTTACCCTCATCGCCGGTTCGATTACCACCCTCATTGCCTGCTCTCCATTTGTTTTCACAAAACTGCTTGATTTCGTCGGCCTGTACGGCCTGCTGTTGATGCCTATCGGAGCGGTAGTGGTTGTGGAGCACTGGGTATTTCCCAGGATCGGGTTTACGCGCTACTGGGCCGCCGGGCAGGGGCGGTTGCTGAACTGGCCCGCCCTGCTGGCGTGGGTGCTGGCCATTACCATCGCCATGGCGCTCTGGCAGACCGGCACTCTGCACTTGTTCTTTCTGTTCATTCCCACATGGTTTATGACCTCAATTTTATACATCGCCTTCGCTGCTATGGCCGGTGCAGCGAAACCTTTGCCAGCTGAAGACGAAAAGCCTATCGGGGCAAACGTAAGTGAAGAGAATGATGGCACTGTTGCAGCTGGAGGCACGGCGGAGAAAGACCCGATGGGCGGTTCAAGCCCGCAATACTCCTTCCTGGTGAGAATGGCAGGGATTATTGCGTTGGTGGCCTTATTCCTCTGCCTCGCGTTGCCGCTCCAGGTTCTGGTCATGGGGACTGAAGGACTTACAGATCGCATAGAATGGACGAAGGATATGCTGTCCTGGTTAACCCTGGTCTATTTCATAAGCGGCTCCGTCTGGTTATATAATAAGGAAAAGGGGAAATAGGGGTTCTACTCGTCTGTTACCAGATAGCTAAAAGGAGAAAAGGTATGTTACCCACCCCAAAACACGTATTGTCAGCAGCGCTGGCTGTGGGACTGATGATAGGAGTAGCCTGTGTCCCTGCTGCTAAAAAACTCACGGTTACGAACCTGCGCTGTGAGTACCTGGAAACACCGTTAGGGATCGACGCGCTCCAGCCCCGCTTTTCCTGGATACTCGAAAGCCCCGAACGGGGAGTATCTCAAACGGTATATCAGGTCCTCGTGGCCAGAAGTGAAAAGGCACTTAAAGACGGCCCGGCCGATATGTGGGATTCGGGAAAAGTGGAGTCGGACAAGTCGATCAATATTGTCTACGAAGGTGACTCTTTAATAAGCGGTGAGACTTATTACTGGAAGGTGCGCATATGGGACCAGGACAGCACGGCAAGCCCCTGGAGCAAGGTGACGACCTTCCAGATGGGGCTGCTGGAGGCCTCCGTGTGGGAGGGCGCGTGGATCGGAGCAAACGATAAGGATATTTCCGCGCCGCTCCTGCGCAAGGAATTCTCCCTGGATAAGAAGATTGAACAGGCCCATGCGTACATCTGCGGCCTGGGCTACTATGAACTTTACATTAACGGCAAAAAGGTCGGCGACCACGTCCTTGATCCGGGCACAACCGACTACCGCAAGCGGGTGCTGTATGTCACTTATGACGTTACCGATTTTTTAAAGACCGGCAGGAACGCCATCGGGGTGATGCTGGGGGACGGCTGGTTCAGCTCGACCGAAATGGTGCAGCAGAGCCCTTCGCCGTTGAGGTTGTATGCCGACCGGCCGCAGCTGCTATTACAGCTGGACCTGAAGTTTACCGATGGCACTACGGCGAACATCGCTACCGATGAGAGCTGGAAAGTTACCAGGGGACCTATTACCTCGAACGGCATTTGGAACGGCGAGAGCTACGATGCCCGCCTGGAGCAGCCTGGCTGGAAACGCCCGGGTTATGATGATTCCGCCTGGGATCACTCCACGGCCGTCGACCCGCCCGGTGGCATATTGAGCTCTCAGCTGCTGCCACCGATTAAGGTGACGAAAACTCTCAGGCCGGTGGCGCTGACCGAGCCGGAAGCAGGGGCGTACCTCTTCGATTTCGGGCAGAACCTGACAGGGTGGCCCAGGCTGCGCGTCAGCGGCCCGGCGGGCACTGAAGTACTCCTCAGGACGGCAGAAATAACCAGGCCGGAGATGGCGCGCATGAAAGGCGAGTCTGATGAAGGCGTGCCCGGAACGATCGATCCCAGCCCTAACCGCTCGGCCCGGGCCCAGGACAGCTACATCCTGGCCGGCAAGAAAGGTACTGAGGTCTACGAACCACGTTTCACCTACCACGGTTTCCGCTACGTCCAGGTGGAGGATTTCCCCGGCGAGCCGACGTTGAACGACCTGGAAGCCAGGGTGGTTCACAGCGCCGTGGAACCGGTCGGGGATTTCCACTGTTCCAACGAGTTGATCAACCGGATTCACCGGAACACTATATGGGGGCAGTTGAGCAACCTCTTCAGCATGCCCACCGACTGTCCCCAACGGGATGAGCGGTTGGGGTGGATGGCCGATGCCCACCTGACCGCTGAGGAGGCCATCTATAACTTTGACATGGCGGCCTTCTACACCAAGTGGCTGCTGGACATCCAGGACGCCCAGCTCGAAAGTGGTGCCGTCCCCGATTTGACGCCGCCCCATTGGACGAGGTTTGAGACCGGCACTCCCGCCTGGCAGGTGGCTTACCCGCTTATCACTTGGGACATGTACCAGTACTACGGCGATACGCGCATCCTGGAGACTCATTACCTAAGTATTAAGAAGTGGGTCGATTACTACGGGGGCACGGCCAAAGACTACATTGTGGATTGGGGGCGCGGCGACTGGGTGCCGCCAAAGCTCACCGACCCCGACGACGGTTCCTTGCCAATCACTTCCACCGGCTATTACTACCGCGGCGCCCAGATCGTGGCCTGGATGGCCGAGGTCCTGGACAAAGCGGAGGATGCCCGGGACTACGCGGCCCTGGCCGAGAGCATTAAAAAGGCCTTCAACGCAAGGTTCCTGGACCCGGAGACCAACCAGTACGGTACCGGCTCACAGACCAGCAACGCCTTTCCCCTGTATCTGGGGCTGGTCCCGGAAGAGAAGGTGGAGGCGGTAGCGGAGAACCTCGTTCACAACATCGTGGCAGAGCATGATACCCACATCTGGGCCGGCATCATCGGCACGAAAGCGCTGGTGGAGGTCCTGTCCGCGCGGGGACAGGGGCAGCTAATGTACGAGCTGGCTGTCCAGACCACCTATCCGAGCTGGGGCTACATGATCTCGCACGACGCGACGACCCTCTGGGAGCGATGGGGCGGCTATAAGTACTTCGACGCCGGCATGAACTCCCTGAATCATATCATGTTTGGCAGCGTCGACGAGTTTTTCTACGGCGATATAGCGGGGATCAGGCCCGCCAGCCCCGGTTACCAGCTCATTACCATTAAGCCGCAAGTTGTCAGCGAACTGGAAAACGCCCGGGCGACAACGCAAACCGTCAGGGGGCTGGTATCCTCGATCTGGGCAAAGGAGGGTAATACCCTGACCCTGGATGTAACCATTCCCGCTAACAGCCGGGGGAAAGTGAGCATCCCGAAGCTGGATTTGGGGGAGGCGGTCGTTGAAGAAGGCGGCAAGGTTATCTGGGAAGGGGGTTCGTATAAAGGCGGGATCGCCGGTATAACCGGGGCGCAGGAAAGCGAAAGCTACGTGACCCTTGAGGTGGGCTCCGGTTCGTACTCCTTCCAGTTGAGGGCAACTTCTTCAGAATAGTCCGCGCCGGTAGACAAGGGTGTCACTTATCTATGGCCGTTGATGAAAAGGTTGCGTCCTTTTGAATTTTATTCACTGCTGGTGTTATTTGAATATAACTTTTAATATAATAGCGCTCCGGAAACGACGAGTATAGAAAGGAACAATTATTCCTGGTTCAATTAAAGGTAAGAATAAGGTGGGGCCGGGGATTTGCCTGGTTCAGAGCGTTCGATATATTTATGCGCTGCTTCTTATTCCAAATATTGTGATGATTGGAGCTTGCAGTATGCGGGACGAAAGTCAAAAACTCGCCCGGCTGCTGCCGGAGGCCGTAGAAGGCTGGCAGATCGGCCGTGAGGACCAGGTATTCAATCGCGGGAACCTGTATAATTATATTGACGGCGGTGCCGAGCTCTATCTGTCCTATGGGTTTCTGGAGATGATCAGCCGCACCTACACTCAGCCGGGGCAGCCCGATATTGTCGTGGATATTCTTGATATGGGAACTTCCCAGAATGCCTTCGGCGTTTTTGCCCACTCGAGAGAATCTATTGCATCGGATTTCGGCCAGGGATCTGAGTATCACCAGGGCTATCTGCAATTCTGGAGAGACCACTACCTGGTCTCGATAATTGCCAGCCCGGAAACGGCTGAATCGAAGCAGGCTATCTTCACGCTGGCGAAAGAAATCGAAACGGCCATTGGCGTGGAGGGGCCATTACCTGATATTCTGGGGCTGCTTCCCGAACAGAACCTGGTTGAGGAAAGCGTCCGTTACTTTCGCAATCATTTCTGGATGAACTCGCACTTTTTTCTTGCCGACGAAAATATACTCAACCTCAATGACCAGACAGACGCCCTGCTGGCCAGGTATGGCGCACTGGGGCAGCGCAGTATCCTGCTGCTTGTGAAGTATCCCCAGGACGGTGAGGCCGAGGCGGCCTATGCCAGCTTCACGGAGGCTTATCTACCCGAGCTGCGCGATGAGCCCGCCATCAGATCGGAAGACGGCAGCTGGACATCCGGCCGTTTGTCAGGCAATCTGATCACGATCGTGTTCAACGCATCATCACAGGATGCCGCGCTGAGCTTGGCTGATGCGGTTCAGGACAAATTAAATGCCAATTAGCTGAGTTCACCATGAGTGAAATCTTAGACTAACCAAGACAGGGAGATAAAAATGAAGCTAAAAGGCATAACAAGACGGGATTTCCTGAGGGACAGTGCATCGGCCACACTTGCCGGAGCGTTCTATTTAAGTTTACCTGGCAAGCTCTCCGCCCAGCCGGGAAATAAAAGCAGGGTCGTAATGATCCGCGACCGTGATGTGCTGGATGATCAGAACAAGCCCAACGGCGCGGTGCTGGAGCGGATGCTGGACGAAGCTGTCACGACCTTGCTGGATGAAAAAGACCCGCTGGAGGCCTGGAAACGGTTGATCAAGCCCAGCGATATCGTGGGCATCAAGACCAATATCTGGCAGTTTCTGCCCGTGCCGCAGGAACTGGAACAGGCTATTTATGACAGAGTACTAGGTGCCGGTGTGGATAAAAAGAACATCTCGATCCGTGATCGTGGCCTGCTTGCAGACCGTATTTTCCAAAGGGCAACGGCGCTTATCAATACCAGGACCATGCGGACCCATTACTGGTCGGGGGTGGGGACCTTGATCAAGAATTACATCACGTTCACCGATAGCCCCCCTTCCTATCACCCCGATACGTGCGCCAATCTGGCTTCAATCTGGAAACTTCCCCTGGTTATGGGCAAGACCAGATTGAATATACTGGTTATGCTTACACCACTTTTTCATGGTTCAGGGCCGCACCATTACAACCCCAGGTATACCTGGGCTTATAAAGGCTTGCTGGTGGGAACGGACCCGGTGGCCGTCGATGCGACCGGGCTGCGCATCCTACAGGCGAAGCGCAGGGAATTTTTCGGCGAAGATCGTCCGATGGATCCGCCGCCAAAACACATTCTGCTGGCGGATACCCGCTACGGCCTGGGTACGGCAGACCCCGAAAAAATCGAGCTCATCAAACTCGGCTGGCAAGAGGGCGCCCTGATCTAGGGCCAGCTGGTAATACGCCATAAAGCCCCGGGCTTTCACCTGGTGCTTTCTTATCAGGACTTCCCCCGAAATAATCCGGTAGATCCGCCGGCCTCACCCGGACTATTGCTTCCTGCATAAAGATGGTCCTATTGCAAACGGCTGTAGGGGCGTATCGCAATACGCCCTTACATGAGGACATTACATTAGCAGGAATCAATAGCCGTAGACGGCCTCGGCGTAGCCGCCACGGCGAGTCGCTCGGGGAGGCCTGTGGCAAACCGCGAAGCGTCGTGAGCACTTTTGCTTCACTCAGTATAAACTCCGCGAAACGATTCCGTTTGTCTTATGTTGGCGGGATCGCCACGTCCCCCGACCGAAGAGTCGGGGGATCGCGATGGCGGGATCGCCGCGCGGGTTACTCCTTACAGGCTGCGATAATCTCCTTAAGGACCCGATCGCTCTCTTCAATAGACGGCTGACAGGCTGCCGCTCCCCGGTGGCCGCCGCCGCCATACTTCTTGCACAGCTCGCCGCAGTCGACGCTGGATGTCCGGTTAACAATAGAATGGCCCACAGCGATGGAACTGAACTCGCCTTTTTTCCCGTCGGCGATCCTGACCGAGATATTCCCTTCCTTCAGCCCGGGCAGCGTATAGATCAGGAAGCGATTCGTGGGATGCATCTCTTTGCCCCGCAAGTCAGTGACGATTACGTTCCCGTCAAGCCAGGAATTCGCTGTACAAAACTCAGCGGCGGTCCCCTTCATTTTATTATATCTCTGAACCCGCTCCTGGCTGTCCGGCATGGCCAGAATCTCATCAATGGAGCGCTTCTGGATAAGATTCGGTAACTGGGAGCTCCATTGAAAGTTGCTGATACGAAAATCCCGGCTAAATCCCAGGCCGGTGCGAGGATCAAGTATGAAGCCGAGCAAAATGGTGCCCGTCGGATTTTCCACCTGCTCCAGAGTCAGATCGGCGCTGTCGAACAGATCTGTCTCATCCACGATCTGTGCAAACCGCTTCAATTCGGGATGTTTTGGCAGGAAGTATTGATACACCAGCCCCGTTGTACTGGGCGCCATCTCAGCTGCACCCTTGAAGTCGGTGGGTAAATCTTCGCGATCGACCTCGCTGGAATGGTGATCAAACCACATGTAGCAATCAGGATGGTAGGGCAGGTTGCAGAGAATGTCCTGGTTTGTGACCTCGACCTTCTGGTCCTGCATATCCTTGGGGTGAGCCTGGATTGCCTCATCACACAGCCCGATATACAATAACATGGCTGCGCTGACCGTTCCGTCCAGGTCCCCACGATGAATGACTCGCATGCGTGCCTCCTTTAGCTTGGAAGTTCCGGAGAGGTAATAAAATTTAGCATAATTCAATCAAGGCTTCTTTTGTACTGACAGCTTGAATTTAAACCGGCGCCACCCTTATTAGCCATCGGGAATTATCCCCGGGGCAGGACTCTGAGTTTCCTTCAGGCTGCCGCTCTTCCGCCAGATACCCCCTGCGCACCCATTGATAAACCCGACCGGAAAGTGTTAAACTGGCGGGTGATTTCACGCACTTTGAATGACAACAATTTTAATACATAGATAGAGGTACACAGCACATGAACACCAATGACCTGGCAACCGTCGCCCGCGCCGTGGCTCCCGAAGGCCGGGGCATCCTGGCAGCGGACGAAAGCACAAACACCATCAAGAAACGCTTTCACAGCATCAACGTCGAGTCCACCGAGGAGAACCGCCGCGCCTACCGCGACCTGCTGTTCACCACCGAGGGCGCGGAGGAGTTCATCAGCGGCGTCATCCTGTTTGACGAAACCATCCGTCAGAAATCCCGGGACGGCACGCCCTTCCCGCAGCTGCTCAAGAGCAAGGGCATCATTCCCGGCATCAAGCCCGACAAGGGCGCCAAGCCGCTGGCCGGCTTCCCCGGCGAGACAGTAACCGAGGGACTGGACGGCCTGCGCGAGCGCCTGGAGGAGTACCGCGACCTGGGGGCCGAGTTCTGCAAATGGCGGGCGGTGATCACCATCGGCGACGGCATCCCAACTTCTTTCTGCCTTGACGCCAACGCTCATGCCCTGGCACGCTATGCCGCCCTCTGTCAGGAGGTGGGGCTGGTGCCCATTGTCGAGCCCGAGGTCCTGATGGACGGGGACCACACCATCGAGCGCTGTGAGGAGGTCACCACGGCCACGCTGCAGCGCCTTTTTGCCGCCCTATACGAGCACCGAGTGGCACTAGAGGGAACAGTGCTGAAACCCAACATGGTGATCTCCGGCAAGGGCTGCCCCAGTCAGGCGAGCCCCGAGGAGATCGCCGAGGCCACTGTTCGCTGTTTCCGGCGCACGGTTCCCGCGGCCGTGCCGGGTATCGTCTTCCTCTCCGGCGGCCAGAGTCCCGAAGAGGCCACCGTGAACCTCGACGCCATGAATGCCATAGGCGAGGAGTTCCCCTGGGAGCTGAGCTTCTCGTACGGCCGGGCGCTGCAGGAGCCGGTGCTCAAGACCTGGAAAGGAGAAGCGGCTAATGTCCCCGCCGCTCAGAAAGCCTACTACCACCGGGCCAAACTCAACGGCGCCGCACGATTCGGCAAGTACACGCCGGAGATGGAGGCGGCCGTTTAATTGGAGGCTTGAGGCTTGAGGCTGGAGGCTTGAGGCTGGGGCTGGTGATTGGTGGCTTGCCCTGAGCTAGACGAAGGGCTGGTGATTGGATTCTTGATACTGGATGCTGGATTGCGACGGACAACGGACCACTGACAACTGACCATAACTGCCTACTGCCAATTGCCTACCGCCACTGATGACTGGTGATTGGTGATTAGTGACTGGTGGTTTGGTAATGGAGGGTTGTTGGTGTTTCAAAGCATAGTGATTAACACCTGAAGTTGTGAAAGGCTTGTCCTGAGCCATGTCCTGAGCGGAGCCGAAGGATTGTCGAAGGGCCTCTCCCTCACCATCCTGCCGGAGCGGCTGGCCATCTGCCGCCTCCCGCCGGAAGAGGCCCTCCCGGAGCGCCCGCCTCGTGCCCGGTTCTGGTCGGTCACGCGCACGGAGGAAGAGCTCTCCATTGTCCTGCCGGAGGAGTATGCGCCGGCGGGCTCCAGGGCCGAAACGGGCTGGCGCGGCCTGAAGGTGGAAGGACCCCTCGACTTCGACACCCCCGGCATCCTCGCCTCCCTCGCTTTGCCACTGGCCAAGGCAGGCATCAGTATCTTCGCCCTCTCCACCTACGATACGGATTATATTCTGGTGAAGGAGAAAGACCTGGAAAAGGCAAAGCGGGCACTGCGGGCGAACGGCCATACTTTGCTGTAAGATATACAGGAATTCCCCCGAAATAATCAGGTGAAATTCAGAAACCATGTTAGAGGTCTCTTGAGAACGTGAAGAGTAGAGTATTTCTTGATGATGCGTCATTGGTTACAAAACCGCTGAAACCCCGCCATCGGCGGGGAAGCGGCTATTAATGTGTCGTAACATCATATTAGCCCATGACTTAAGTCATGGGCTAGCCCTATAGCGGGATAATGAAAAACCGTTTTAACGGTTTCTATTATTCTGGATAGTCTTTCTATACTAATTACATTTCCTGATCTGTCTGTATATTAGTGAATTAATGACTAAAGAGACTAATTTTCGGGGGAACTCTTGTAAGATATAGCCTGTCTCATCAATCCATTTGAGTTGTATTTTTAGGCAGGGGCAAGCTGCCTGCCAGGACAGGAAAACTCCCGGCTTTTACCGGACTATGAAGCGCATCCGCATCACCATCCAGGGAGCTGTGCAGGGGGTCGGTTTCCGGCCCTTCGTCTATCGTTTGGCGAAGGAGCTGGCCCTGACCGGCGCGGTGGCCAATACCGCCAGAGGGGTCATCACGGAAGTCCAGGGCTCCGAGGACGCCGTGAACACCTTCGTCCGGCGGGCTGTGGACGACGCGCCCCCGGTTGCCCGCATCACCTCCACCGCCATTAAGGAACTGGCAGTGGATTCCCGCGATACCGAGTTCGTCATCCGGTTCAGCGACGACTCCCAGCCGAAAACCGTCACCGTTCTGCCCGACCTGGCCACCTGTCCCGACTGCCGGGCCGAAATCTTCGACCCGCAGGACCGCCGCTGTGGCTACGCCTTCACCAACTGCACCAACTGCGGCCCCCGCTTCTCCATCATCAACCACATCCCCTACGACCGGCCCAATACGGAAATGCGCCATTTCACCATGTGCCCCGAGTGCAACCGGGAATATCACGAGCCCGCCGACCGCCGGTTTCACGCCCAGCCCAACGCCTGCCCGGTCTGCGGACCCAGCCTGATGCTTGAGGATGGTGCCCCCATCGGGCGGGGGGAGGAGATACGGTCTGCGGCGGAAGCCCTGCAAGAGGGTCGTATCCTGGCGCTGAAGGGGCTGGGAGGCTACCAGCTGCTCTGCGACGCCCGGAATGATGATTCTGTGAGACGCCTGCGGGAGCGCAAGCACCGGGAGGAGAAGCCCCTGGCCCTCATGTTTCCCGACCTGGAAATGATCCGGCGGTTCTGCACAGTCGACGCGGAGGAGGAACAACTGCTCCAGTCTTTCACCGCACCCATCGTTTTGCTGGGCAAATCGGAGCATGCCGTCCTCGCTCCATCCGTGGCCCCCGGCAATCCTAACCTGGGAGCGATGTTGCCCTATACACCCCTCCACCATCTGCTCATGGCCGAGCTGGACTTTCCGGTGGTGTGCACCAGCGGCAACCTCTATGATGAACCCATCGCTACCACCAATCAGGAAGCGCGAACCAAACTCGGGCCCATCGCCGACGCCTTCCTGTCCCATGACCGCCCCATCGCCCGCCATATGGACGATTCCGTAGTGCGCCGGACCACGCGGGGCACTCAGTACTTCCGCCGGGCCAGGGGCTATGCCCCCTTCCCCTTGCAGCACAACCGGGATATGCCCAAGGTCCTGGCCGTGGGAGCCCATTTCAAGAACACCATCGCCATCTCCTTCGGCAACCAGACCATCCTCAGCCAGCACATCGGCGACCTGTCCACCCCCGAAGCCCACCGGGCCTTTGCCAGGGTGGTGGCCGATCTTCCCAGCCTCTACGACTTCACCCCGGAAGTGGTGGCCTGCGACCTGCACCCCGACTTTCTTTCCACCCAATATGCCGAGAGCCTGGACCTGCCAGTGGTGCGAGTACAGCACCATCACGCCCACGTGGCGGCGGTAATGGCCGAGCACGAGGTAGACGGCCCGGTGCTGGGCATCGCCTGGGACGGCACCGGACTGGGGACGGACAACACGGTCTGGGGCGGCGAGTTCCTGCTGTGCGAGCAGGGGAGCTTCGAGCGGGTCGCCTGGCTGGACACCTTCCCGCTGGCGGGCGGCGACGCGGCCATTCAGGAGCCCCGCCGCTCGGCCCTGGGACTGCTGCACCGGGCGGAACTCAAGGCCGACTTCCCGCACGGCTTTGCCGAGGACGAACTGGCCGTCGTCCGGCAGGCCCTGGAAAAGGGGGTCAACGCCCCGCTGACCTCCAGCGTGGGGCGGCTGTTCGACGGCGTGGCGGCGATGCTGGGACTGCGGCAGATCAACACCTTCGAGGGGCAGTCGGCCATGGCCCTGGAGTTCGCCGCCGGGGGCCGGCTCAGCAAGCCATACTCCTTCGAGGTGGACACGGCCATCGACTGGCGGCCCATGCTTCAGGCCATCCTGAAAGACCGCGACCGTGGCACGGCAGTGTCCGACATCGCCGCCCGCTTCCACGGGACGCTGGTGGAGGTAATGGCCGCTGTGGCGCGGAAGGTGGGTGTCAGGCAGGTGGCATTGTGCGGTGGGTGCTTCCAGAACCGGCTGCTGTTTGAAGGCGGGGCCGCCCGGCTGGAGGAGGCGGGGTTCACCGTGCTCCTGCCCAAGCAGCTGCCGCCCAACGACGGTGCCATCGCGGCCGGGCAGGCGTGGGTGG
The DNA here is from genome assembly GCA_964621455.1 of uncultured bacterium. Taxonomy (GTDB): domain Bacteria; phylum Fidelibacterota; class Marinisomatia; order SCGC-AAA003-L08; family TS1B11. The sequence goes on along the minus strand of CAZULW010000007.1, from coordinate 21,438 downwards.
CGGGCTGGGGCAATTGATGATTGATGATTGTCGATTGTCGATTGAAGATTGGATGAAGATTGAGGATTAGAGATTGTCATCGTGGGCATAATAGTCAGAGAATGTGGGTTTTTTAGCGTGGACACAGATGAAAATACCAAAGAAAATAGGCTTGACGATGGTGGGGAGCCATTCCACAGTGCTGGCGGATAAAACCTCACCCCCCGGTCTCCGACCGCCCCCTCTCCGTTTAACGGAGAGGGGGCATCACGAAGTGAAGGGGGTGAGGTATAAAAGGAGGTGAATCCCCCAGCCATCACCAACGCCGGTTAACAATTAACCGATTTACCCCGCCACCGGCAATGATTAACTTTGCCCGATGAAATTTCAGGCCCAGATTTTGATCCGGACTCGTTTTCTCATTTAACCGACCAAGCAACGTTTTTAGCGGCATTCATCATGCACGAATTGTCCCTCGCCATGAATATCCTCGACATTGTCGAGAAGACGGCGCAGACCAACGGCGCAACTGTTGTCAATGACATATATGTGGATGTAGGCGCGCTGGCCGGGGTGATGATCCCCTCCCTGGAGTTTGGTCTGGACATCGCCAAACGGGACACCCGCGCCCGGCAGGCCCTGACCGGGCAGGCCGCCATCCACATCCGGGAGATCGAGGGCTGCGGGAGGTGCCCGACGTGCGGCGGTACCTTCCCCATGGAATTCCACATCGAGCCCTGCCCCCAATGCGACGACAGCTACCTCAGCATGGTTGCCGGCGACGAGCTGCGGGTCCGGGAAATCGAAGTGGAGCAGGCGGCATAATGTGCGAGACCTGCGGCTGCGGCCAGCCTGATAATCAGGGCGTTAAGATACTGAAGCCGGGGGCCGGCGATCCCCATACCCACGACGAGCAGGGCCGTGGCCACGACCACGACCATCCCCACCACCATCACGGCCACACCCGTACCGAAACCATCCAGGTCCAGGAGAATATCCTGAGCGCCAACAACCTGGTGGCCGCCCGTAACCGCAGCTACTTCGAGGGCCGGGACATCTTCGCCCTCAACCTGATGAGCTCGCCGGGAGCGGGAAAGACCACCCTGCTGGAAAGGACGATCCAGGACCTCTCCCCCGGCCTCGTCTGGGCGGTCGTCGAGGGCGACCAGCAGACGACGATGGACGCGGACCGCATCGACGCCGCCGGGGCCGAAGCCATCCAGGTCAACACCGGCACCGGCTGCCACCTGGACGCCCGCATGATCCGGGAGGCCATGGCCCAGATTACTGTGCCGGAAGGGGCGGTGCTGGCCATCGAGAACGTGGGCAACCTGATCTGCCCCGCCCTGTTTGACCTGGGCGAGGCCCGCCGCGTGATCATCGTCAGTACCACCGAGGGCGCTGACAAGCCTCTCAAATACCCCACTATCCTGCGCGACGCCCACCTCTGCATCATCAACAAGCTGGACCTGCTGCCTTACGTGGACTTCGACCTGGACGAGTTTATGGCCAACGCCCGGCGCATCAATCCCGACCTGAGCTTTATCCCGCTCTCAGCCAAGACCGGCGAGGGGCTGGAGCTGTGGTACGACTGGGTCCGGGAGAACCACCGGGCCGCGGGTGCCGGCAATCCATCCTCCGAGGAGTTATAGGCCTGACCAGCAGGCAGAGCTTCGGATTTCGTAGTTCGTAGGGAAGAGAGTTATCATGTGCCTGGCCATCCCGGGAAAGGTAGTTGAAATATACGAGGAGTCCGGCCTGCGTATGGGCCGGCTGGACTACGGCGGGGTCGTCCACCGGGCCTGCCTGGCCTATCTGCCGGAGATCAAGGTGGGGGATTACGCCATCGTCCATGCCGGGTTCGCCATCAGCACACTCGACGAAGAGGAAGCGCAGAAATCCTTTGAGGTCTGGGAAGAGATGATCCGCAAGGCTGACGAGGCCGGGATACCACTTTATGATGGACCTGGCCCTGAGGGTTCAGCGCCGTGAAGTACCTGGAAGAGTTCCGCGACCCCGATGTGGCCCGCCTCTATCTGGAGCAGATCGAGGCCGCCCTGACGCGCCCCTGGAAGATTATGGAGGTCTGCGGCGGGCAGACCCATGCCATTATGCAGTACGGCATACAGGGGCTGCTCCCCGATGGTATCACCCTCCTTCACGGCCCCGGCTGCCCGGTCTGCGTCACGCCGCTGGAGCAGATCGACAAGGCTATCGCCATCGCCGGCCGGCCGGGCGTGATCTTCACCAGTTTCGGGGATATGCTGCGGGTCCCCGGCTCGGAAAAAGACCTTTTCACCGTGAAAGCGGAAGGGGGTGACGTCCGGGTGGTCTACTCGCCCCTGGACGCCGTCAGGCTTGCCGCGGAGAACCCTGACAGGGAAGTGGTTTTCTTCGCCATTGGGTTTGAGACCACCGCACCGGCCAACGCCATAGCGGTGAAACAGGCGGCCGCGCTGGGCCTCACCAACTTCTCCGAGATCGTCGCCCAGGTCCTGGTCCCCCCCGCCCTGGAAGTTATCCTTTCCTCGCCCGACAACCAGGTGCAGGGCTTTCTGGCTGCCGGACACGTTTGCACCGTCATGGGCTACCACGAGTATGAACCCATCGCCGCCAGGTACGGCGTACCCATCGTGGTCACCGGTTTCGAGCCCCTGGACCTCCTGGAAGGCATCCTGATGGCCATCCGCCAGCTGGAGGAGGGGCGCCACGAGGTCGAGAACCAGTACCGCCGCAGCGTCCGTCGGGCCGGCAACGAGCCCGCCCGGGAAATGATCAGTGAGGTGTACCGGGTGATCCCCCGGCAGTGGCGCGGCATCGGTGAGATTCTATCCAGCGGCCTGGGCCTGCAGCCGGCCTATGCCGCCTACGACGCGGAAGAAAAGTTCCCGGTCGACGAGATCCGGACGCGGGAGCCGGAGGTGTGCATCAGCGGCGAGGTGCTCCAGGGCTGGAAGAAGCCCGTTGAATGCCCTGCTTTCGGCACGGACTGCACGCCCGAAACGCCGCTGGGGGCCACTATGGTCTCCACCGAGGGAACCTGCGCCGCCTATTACCGCTACCAGGGGCCTGCCCTGAGCATGTCGAAGGGCTTGTCCTGAGTCCGTCGAAAGTAGCAGTAGCAGTAGCAGTAGCAGTGGCAGTGACAGTGGCAGTCTCAACAATTAAACAACTCAACAATTAAACAACTCAACAATTAAACAACTCAACAATGGAGCCTGTCCTGAGCTTGCCGAAGGAGCCTGTCCTGAACCAGCCGAAGGGCCTATCCGCGTAAAAGCCCATGAAACTCAACTGCCCCCTCCCATTTGAAGACAACGAGAAGGTAAGCCTGGCGCACGGCGGCGGCGGTAGGCGCATGGCCCGGTTGATCCAGGAGGTCATCCTCCCGCACTTCCCCAACGGCAAGGTTGAGAATATCCACGACGGCGCCATCCTGGAGTTCGGCCCGGAGCGGCTGGCCTTCACCACTGACTCATTCGTGGTTACGCCTCCCTTTTTCCCGGGCGGCAACATTGGCGACTTGGCGGTCAACGGCACCATCAACGACCTGGCCATGTGCGGCGCCCGGCCCCTCTACCTCAGCTGCGCCCTCATCCTGGAAGAGGGGTACCCGATGGAGTCGCTGCGCCGGGTGCTGGTCTCGATGGGGGCCGCCACCGAGGCCGCCGGTGTGGCACTGGTGACCGGCGATACCAAGGTGGTGGACCACGGCAAGGGCGACGGCATCTTCATCACTACCACCGGCGTGGGCCGGGTCTTACCTGACGCCAGGATCGCTCCCCGCCGGGTCCAGCCGGGGGACGCGGTCATCATCAACGGCCCGGTGGGCGACCACGGCATGACCATCATGTGCCAGCGGGAGGGCCTTTCCATGCAGGGAGACCTGGCCAGCGACACCCGTCCCCTGCATCGGGAAGTCGAGGGACTGATTGAGAGGTTCGGCAGTGCCATCCACTGCCTCCGGGACATGACCCGCGGCGGGCTGGCCAGCGTCATGAACGAGATCGCCCGGGCTGCCGGGGTCACCATCACTCTAATAGAGCAGGCCATTCCGGTGAACCCGCCCGTCCACAGCGCCTGCGAGCTCCTGGGCTTGGACCCCCTCTACGTAGCCAACGAGGGCAAACTGGCCATCTTCGCCGAGGCCGGTACGGAAAAGGACATCCTGGCGCTGCTGCGTGAGACCGACCTGGTCAACCAACCCGCGGTCATCGGACGGGTAACCGAGCCCGGCGGCGCCGACGTGGTACTGGAGGGCATCCTGGGCGTCAGCCGCGTCCTGGATATGCTGTCCGGCGAGCAGCTGCCGCGCATCTGCTGAGGCGACCAGATATGACCAGCGAGATTATTCTTCTCACGTGGACCGCCGCCGGCATCGGGCTTCTACACACCCTCACCGGGCCTGACCACTACCTGCCCTTCATCGTCATGGGGCGGGCCAGGCGCTGGTCACTGTTCAAGACACTGTCCATCACCATGCTTTGCGGTGTCGGGCACGTGTTGGGTTCGGTAGTGCTGGGATTCATCGGCATCGGCGCGGGGGTCGCGATGCGCCAGCTGGTGGATATCGAGTCCGTGCGGGGTGAGATCGCCGCCTGGGGGCTGATCGGCTTCGGGCTGGCGTACATGGTCTGGGGCCTGCGGCGGGCCTATCGGAAACGACCTCACAGCCATCCGCACGTCCACCCTGCCGGCGAGCTGCACGTCCACAAACACGGCCACACCGGCGAACATACCCATGTTCACGAGCAGGCCAGCCATCCGGCCAGCCTCACCCCCTGGGTACTGTTCATTATCTTCGTGCTGGGGCCGTGCGAGCCGCTGATTCCCCTGCTGATGTACCCCGCCGCCCAGAGCAGCCTGGCGGGGGTGGCCCTCATCGCGGGCATCTTCGGGCTGGTCACCATCAGCACCATGCTGGGGATAGTAGCCCTGGCCCATGCGGGCATCCAGTGCCTGCCGCTCCCGGAGGGATCCATTTGGATGGGGCACCTGGAGCGCTACGCCCACGCCCTGGCCGGCGGCACCCTGGCCCTCAGCGGCCTGGCGGTCGCGCTGCTGGGGCTGTAGGCTGGGGGCTTGGGGCTGGGGAAGTGGCAGTGGCAGTAGCAGCCTGCCTGGCGTGGCCTACGACGAGCCGGTGAGGTAAAAAGTGCAGCTGCCCGCTGCAAAAATCAGGTTGACATTCACTATATCCCGTGCTTATGCTCCCGCTGATCCTTTTGCCGGGAAAATCTAATGAGGATACAATTTAGGCAGAATAATGAGCACGGGAGACCACCCACACATCAGCCGCCCGAAATAAGCGCAGCGGAATGAGGGTCGGCTGCATTTGCCTGGTTAGCTGCCTCCTCTTCATACTTTGATTGAAGAACAAATAAAACCTTTTTCGCTTCAAATAAAGCCGCACGAGCACGTTCTTGCTGATTGTCTCGAAATAGGATATTCCCGGATTCCCACCCAAGGAACTGTATAATTACCAAACAATGAAGACATATTTCTGGCAATCCGGTGAGTTCTAAACGCCAACTCTTTGGCACAAAGTGAATAAACTTATTTCGTATCTGGTTTAACTCCTTAACGCTTCTATCATGGTCATCGGAGGCTTCGAATATCTTACTATGCTCATAACATAGCATTCTTTCACTTTTAATCTTTTTATAGAGATTGAGAAAGGTGTCTATCTTCTCAACAGGGTACTTTCCTCCTTCTCTATAAGCTTTCAACCATTGAGTAGCAATTTTATCTTTTAGCGCCAGTAAGCCGTTCCCATGCCGTAAGGCGAGTACCATAAAACCCTGAAGTGCATTGTGCGCAGAGATAATTACCCATTTCCAGCGATAACTATCCGAGGATATTGAAGTACCTGCCTCTGCAACCATTTCCAAGGCTGAGACTGCTTCTTCGTGTTCATCAGTGCGCAACCACAGTTCCATTGATTCGTTACTCCTTTCTTATAATATACAGCGTTTTTACAGTTTAGCACTGCCTTGATTCTGCAACTCTTATGGAATATAGTGATTGTGTTTCTCGAATTCTACCAATTAAAACCAATTAAATATATCACAATGTTAGACACTGAGCTTTTTACTGAAAAGATTCATACGACCCAAGGCTCTAGAATGCAAGCTCCGTGATACTTCAATAACTCTTCCCACAAAGCAATCTAAGCAGCTCGTGCCTTGAAGTTGCATTGACATTTTTAGGAACACTCGTACCCCCATGTCAGCGTTTCTTGTCGCTTTTTTCGTTTTCTCGACAGTAGAGTAGCGGAGTGAAACTCCATTGATGTTGACGGGCAGGTCTCAGAAAGCCCCTACTTTAGCAGAACCATCTTGATGGACTTGGTATACTGAGGCGTGATCCCCGCCGTTGGCGGGACAAGTAGGCGGGCGATGTAGATGCCGCTGGGAACTTCAAGGCCGCTGGCGGTCCTGCCATCCCAAATAACTTGATGGTAGCCCGCTGTCATATATCTATCTACTAGACGGGCTACCTCCCGGCCCAGCAGGTCGTGGACCACCAGTACCACCACAGATGCTTCCGGCAGATCAAACCGGATGGTCGTGTTGGGATTGAAGGGGTTAGGGTAGGCGGGATGCAGAGCAAAGGATGTTGGTATATCAGACGATTCCTCAACGGCAAGCGCTGTAGGTGTAGCACTTACTAGATTTGAAAAAATACTTTCATTTCCTACACTATCAACTGCCGTGATTCGGAAATAGTATGTAGTGCCATTTGTTAAGCCGATAATAGAAATTGTGGTATCATTTACTGATGTCGTAGAATCTAAAACAAACAATTGATTTTCATTTTCACCAGAATACACTCGATATAGTTTGAAATCTGTCGCCTTGACCTTGCTCCATGTGAGAGAGACTTTGTTCTCTTCGGCTACTGCAGGATATAATGTTGGGGCATTTGGAGACATAAAATTATCGACCGTATAATATATATCACCAAGATCACTGCCACTAGAACTAGCTGCGAATATATACCCATCTGGACTCCTGACTAAGGTATGTAGACCAATTGCACCTACATCGGGATTGTATGATAGGGGCAAACCCTCATTTTGTGCTTGCCAATTTAAGCCGCCATCGTTTGAAAGCATTAAACCACCCTGCGTCGATCCAATATATATTGTTCCTTCCAATCCTATATAAAATGATGATGTCATATACAAATTAATATTTTCAGAAACTTTTTCCCATATATCGCCATCATCATAAGATCGATAAAATCCATCGAGCATTACTGTATATGTAACCCCATTATAGTACGCGATATATTGCAGGTAATTTGTGTTATTAATGCCCACCCATGTATCTCCATTATCTTTAGACCTGTAGAGCCGCCCCTCACCATATGCGAACATTAACGAGCCTACTGTGAGAGTTATATTCTCGATGCGATGAGCCGTCGGTAATTTTTTGGTCCATTGCTGTCCATTGTCGGTGGATTTATATAGCCCATCTCCTGCTCCCATCCATATCGTCCCATCATCATCAATCTGGACATCTCGAACAAACGTAAATGGATACCCTTGCCATGTCTGGTAATTGTCTGATGAGGAAATCAATGTATCGAAAGTCGCATAATATGCAGTCCCGGAGGGATGATGCCTGAATGAAAAGTAACCACCGTTATAAGATGGTCGAATGGTGCTTAAATCTATCTCATCCCAATCTGTTCCTACATTGCTTTTATATAGCAACTTCGAAGGATGTATTGTTGAAACATATAAATGGTTAATAGAATACGCGGTTATGGCCTCGATGTTATGGGCTCGAATCCCATCATGTCGGTATGACCACACTTTCCCTGAATCAGATGAGTATAATAGACCACCGGCTGTTGCAGCGAAAAGATTTGTTCCAGATGTACTGATTTGGGAAATCCCCTTTTCGAAAATCCATGACCCGCCTGCTGGACAGTCCAAAACTATCTCCCAATTGACTCCATCATCCCGTGATACTAGGACAATTTTTTGGAATGCCGAGCCTGCAGGCTCTTCCCGCAGAATAACTAAACTGCCGTTACTCAGAACGTCTAAGTCTCTAATAACCCCGGTGCGAGGTCCATCATATATTCTTCTCCAAGAAGAGCCATAATCACTCGATTTGTATACATCTGCGTCTGCAAATGTCGCACAATAAAGGGAATCATTAGAATCTGATATTATCCTAATAATATCAGTAGCATCTATACCAGTATTTGCTTCATACCAATTGAAACCATCATCGTTCGTCCACTTAATTCCACCAGAGTACTTGTCAGCACGAAATATCATCCCATTGCTTAATGTTGTGATCGAAGTCGTCAACGGCTGGCCGACAATGCCTAGATTCTTCCAAGACACCCCCCTATCAGTGGACATATTGAGTGAGAGGAGATTATCGGAAGCAAAGATGGTACCATCCTCTAGTACAGTTATTATAGGGTGCGCAATCGTCTCCCATGATGTGGCTTGTGCGTCATACCTGTATGACCCTCCCGCCCTTACGTAAATATCATGTTCACTAGTAGTCCAAATCTGGGAACTGCTACCACCATCCCCAAATCTCTGTGGGATTCGCTCCCAATTCTCTCCATAATCGTGTGATACAAATATATTATCTATTGCGGCTAAGGCCACTGCGAAACCGCTATTGTTAATATCAATAGCATAAATATTCCCGCCAGATGGACCTGGCAGTGTATTCCAGGTACCAGGGGTGGTGGCTGAGGCTAAGGAGAGGAGTAAAACCCAGGTAAGGAGATTATATTTCAAGGATTTGCGCATGGCGGACTCCATATCTTTATAGGCAAAGTCCCAGTTTAGCCTGTTTGAATACATGTTTTACAGCTGTGAAGGACATTAGGCGCTCCTAAATGATGTTCAGACGAATGTACTGAAAAATCAAGCCTGTGGCTATAGAATGTCAACGCTTGACGTGAGCGAATCCATCTGCGAATCCATAAATGAATTCGCTTAATCGAAAAAAGTCCCGACCTGAAAGTCGGGACTGTCAGGGAATTATAGCCCCGCCGATGGCGGGGGTTTTTTTGACTCAGCGAGGCGATTTATCGCTTCGCGTTTCTGGGCGAGGTGGTTTACCACTTCGCTCTTCTCTCCGCGCTCTCAGCGTGCTCTGCGGTTAATCTCTTTCAGTTGCCCTAGCCCCCCCCCCAGTCCCAAGCCTCAAGCCCCTAGCCTCAAGCCTCAAGAATATCGCGCACCAGGCGAACGACAGGCCCCCGCTGCCGGCTTATATTCCGGCGCTATGACAATTGCAGCCCCCATTTACCCGGTTCACCGGCAGTACAACGGTGGAATTAGACGTTTTAGGCCGAAAACGCACCTTTCAGCCGCCTCACCGACGAGAACTTTTTTAAAAGCGTCCCGTTTTGGCACTGTTTTGTCCAGTTGGCCGCCGGCGTATATTCGGACGCTATGATAATGATGCCCCATATATCGCCCCGTTGCCGCTGCCCGTAGGGGCCCCTGGTTCCTACTTCGTGGGCCTAGAGGGCACTGCCCGTAAGGGTCCTAGTTCCTACGTCATGTACCCTGAGGGCGCTATCGCTCCGCTGGATGTTGAGTGGCAAACTGTACACCACCCCAACAGTGCTCTCGTCGGGGGAAGGCCTTAAAAAATTGAATTTTGTATGGGTTTTGTCTAATTCCTCGCCGGTCCTGGCTCCCCGTCGGTGAGGTTGATCCGAAATAGGCCCAGAATAGGCCCCGGAGTGTCTCTCCTGGTCCGCTTCCTATTCTTCAATTTTTCATTTTTCATTTTTCATTTTTCATTTTTCAATTAATTATTCCCCCTTTTGCTCCCGGCGGCCTCGCCCGGACTCGCCGTAGGCGGCTACGTCGAGGCTTGGCCTGCCCGGGACTCCCCGAGGCGGCTCTGCCCGTTGGGCAACGCCCAGAGGGGTACGCCCAGGGCCAGGGCTACGGCCAGAGGGTTCCCTCTCTTTTCCCTGCTTCCTGCCACCCGGCTACACTCTATTACGCCGCCGTTGGCGGGACAAGCAACATGACGAGGATACCGATGCTCAGGGCGACGAACGGCCCCAGCCGGGCGATTCCGGTTGCTTGTCTAGGGGGAAATCTTCCCGGCTTGATAATAGAGGTTGATCAGTGCACGGTTGACGAGTCGTTCTCCGGCGCCAACCTCCACCTGCGTAGCTGAAGCAGCGCCGTAGCCGCCTTCGGTGCAGGCCTGGATCGTTGGGAAGTAACGCAGCCTGCGGTTGCAATAGCCGATGAAGATTGTGTTTTTGAATTGGCTGTGCCGCTTGAGCGAGAGCCCGTGCTCTACAAAGAATTCGCCTGGAAAGGTCGCCAGGGCCAAATCGTCGCCTATCAAGACTGTGTTGATCTCGGCGTTCAAGTCTCGGTCCCTTGGTACCACGCCACGGCGTGCGGCAAGCGGGATTACCTCGGTGTGAAACGAGATCTTCGGGTCGGCCTTGAAGTCAGCAATTTGCCTTGAAACCCTCACCGCTTCGCCGGCGAGCGCCGTGCCCATCTTTTCCATTTGTTCATAGGCTCCCTCGTCGGGCGGAGTCTTGTCCCAGAAAGGATTGATGTCCCCGGCCGCCCCCTGAAGAAACATGCACTGGCCGCCGAGTTCCTCTTCTACCAGACGCGTGGCCACGCCGGGGTAGTCAGCGGAGATAAGCAGGTTTTCGGGGCCTAGCACAACTGGGTGACACGCGAAATTGATGAGCGTGGCGATGGGCTTGCCGTCGAGGCTCTCGACGCGAATCACGGCCAGCTGAGAATCCACGGGGCTGGTAGGGATGCGCTCGCGGTTTACCCACAGCATGACGGCCTTGCCCTCAACGATCTTACGGCGATTGTGCCCTTCGCGAACTTCTCCCCAACCCGTGCCGATCTTTGCGGGGGAAAGGTTGCTGGCTGCCTCGACGATCACTCCAGCGATCTTTCGCTCCGCTTCGCGAATCCAGGGATTTTCCTTGGAGGGAAAATCCGGCGGAGCCGCTGGCGCAGAGTGTGTATGCGAAACGATGAGGAGCACGTTCTCGATGCCCGTCTTTTCCCGCACGATCGCCTTGACGTTCGTCGTGTTCTCGTATGTGACGGTACCCAGATCAAGCGTCACGATGGCGAGCTTGGTGCTCCCGTCATCCAGGACGAGTCCCTTGGCATACAAAGGGTCGTGGACGCCCTGCGAGACGTTGGTGCCGCGCGCGCCATAGCCATACATCCTGCTGCCGATGGGAGGCGTGATGTCGGCTTTAGCTGCGCCGGCCTTCAGTTCGGCGAAGGCCTCTATCGGGACAAACAAAATAAGAAGACTGAGAAACATAGTGACGAAACGCATGATCTTTCCCTCCTATCCAGAACCTATTGAAAGATGAATTTGCTTGGATTCGAGTCTATCAAAAACGCCATCATGGAACCCCCCTTACTACTCCATCATCGATCTCACCATTTCGATGACGCCGTTGACCATCTCGTCCTCTACTTCCGGTGCCCAGCCAACGGGGGAGGCATACTGAATTTGGATCACCCTGGACTGATAGGCCTTAAGACGGACCAGCTCGCGTGTTGGGATGTAGAGGTTATGCTCCCCCATATAACCAAAAACCATGATAGGCATATCTCTGCGGAAGGCGTCCTTGATGCGCATCCCAATGGGCGCGCACACCTCGCCCTGCATAGCGACAAATGCCATGGGGCCGATCTTGGAAACGATGACTTCTTCATAAACGCACGGCAACTCGTCATGGATGCTGTAATCGTATTTCTTTAACTGCTCCGTATCGCTCTTATGAATAAAGTAGGTGTCGTCGGTACAGATCATATCGGTCGTTTTCGTGGGGAAAGGTAATCCCTTATCATACCAGTAGAGCAGCATTCTGACCCAGTTCGTCGCCCTATTGCGGTCGGGGTATGGGACAAAGCCTACATCTTCTGGGAAATTCTTGGCTAGCTCCTCCGCTTCTTCGCGAGAGATGGGCGGCGCCAAAGGAAGGGAAAAAATTTCCAGCTTACTCGTGATCGACCCGGTGACGTCCTGAAGTTTCCCATCGGCGATCTCCAGTACGACTTCGGCTAATTCACGGCCGAGCGCCTCGGCGACTTCTGCTAGGATTGGATCAGCGTATTGGGCGCCACGGGGCAGGGCCTCGGCGATTTTCTCTGCAAGACCCTTAGGACGAAGCGGAAACTGGTTGCCGCCTGATGCGTCAGCATACATCGCCTGAATCCCGGGAATCCTGGCCTCGATCTCATCCATGGCATAGCCGGGATGCCCTGCGTCGATCTTGGATCTCGACGCTTGCAGGGGATGGGTGCCATGATTGAATAAAAGAGCTATCGGCTGATTGTCATGCATGACCTTTAACAGTTGGATTTCATAGTCGGTCGGGGCGTTCCCACTGCTTCTGATGAAATATCCATAGCCCGAACCAAAGAGGAGCTTCACGGGACCCCGCTCGTCGGCGATCGCCTCTTGGATCAAATCAAACATCTTGTTGGCAAGCCAACCTCCATACTCGAAATTATCGGGTACAATCTGGATTGGAGCATTGTGGTTGTGCGTGGCCAGAAGGATCAAACGGGAGGGGTCGATCCCCAGCTCATCCCGCACACGCTGTCGCAGGAACGGCGTGACCACATCCAGGCAATTAAGATCATAGGTGATGATGATAAAGCGGCTGGCCCCGTCGTTCAGGACCAACGCCCGCGCATGGATGTCGCGGAACGTTCCCTCGGAGACCCGCCCGTTCACCATGACCAATGGCTCATCGCTGGTGATCACTGCCTTGGCTACTCCCGCCTTCAGCTCCACTTCCGCCTGTGGTTCACTGGCACAGGCACAAAAGGAGAGGGAAGTGATCGCGCACAAAAAGAGTAATATACTGAGGTCAACGATCTTTATCAGCCGTCTCTTCATTGGATCCTCCTCCTTAGTTAAAATCTCAGGTGGTCTACCGTCCCTCTTTCTGATTCAAACGCTTTGCTCGTCGCTTTTTGCTCGTTATCGACCAGTCTCAGCTCCAACATCTCCGCTGGCAATACGTATTCTTCGGTTCGGCTTTTTCTCTTTTTCAGATTGCCGGCGCCTGGAGATTCCGAGGAACCCATCGTGAAGGCCAGCTAAAGACAATGGGTGAATCTAGCAACTATCTTATCTCACGATGGTCTTTTATTTGTCAAAACGGTCTCTTTCTGCTCGATTGAGACTTTTCATCTCGATCAGCTTGTGCTCAGCCCTGAGCAATTCATCAATGCTTTGCTGGATCTTTACGATCGCTTCGACGATATCATCCAGATCCTTTTCAGTTCCCAGCAGAAGAGAGTGGTGGAGCCATACCGATTCATTGTAGGCGGCGTGTTCAGCGACCGGGCAACGGACCTTTTCCCAGGGCAAGTCAGAACTAGACCCTTTGGCTAAGGAGGGGAATTCTGAACGATCAACTGGGAAGAGAGTGCTTCGATAAATCGGCTCGTAAAATAGACCATCACACGGGATTCCCTCCGCTTCAAGAGCTGCAACAAAGCGGTCACGGGGAGCTCCTCCAAATGCCTCCGGATTGTATTTAAAAACAAACTGGTAGACTGCCTGGCTTGTGATCCGTTCGTCTTTTCTTAGCAGGGAAATGCCCGAAATTTCGACCAGCTGGCGGCTGAGTTGCGTAGCTCGTTCCTGACGCAGCCTAGTCTGGGCCGGAAGTCTCTCCAGCTGAGCCAAAAGAATCGCAGCTTGGAACTCGGTCATCCGGTAATTGAATCCAAGGATGCGGTGGCCATAGTGATCGTTTTGACTGGCTCGTCCACAATTGATGTACGACTGACAGAGTTCGAAAACTTCTTCGTCGTTCGTTGTGATGATACCCCCCTCTCCTGCGGTCATTAGCTTAGACGTCTGCATGCTAAATGAACCGGCATCTCCCAGCGAACCCGCGCCTCGGTTCCGCCATTTAGCACCATGCGCGTGAGCTGCATCTTCGATGACTTTGAGGTCGTGGCGCTTAGCAAGAGCATTGAGGGTGTCCATGTCGGCCATATTCATTGCCAGATGCACGGGAATGATGGCGTGTGTCCGTGACGTAATTGCCGCCTCAACTGCTTGGGGATCAATGCAATATGTGTCAGGTTGGACATCCACGAATACGGGAATTGCTTGAAGCCTCAGAATGGGTACGGCAGTAGCTTCAAAGGTGTAGGCGGGAACAATAACTTCATCACCTGGTTTGATTCCGACTGCTTTCAGCGCAGCTTCAATGGTAACGGTTCCATTGGCCGCACAAAGACCGTACTCAGCGTCGTGAAAAGCTGCGAAGTGCTGCCCAAAAAGAGCGGCCAATCTATTAGGAAAGGGGTAGCCTCCCCAATTGCGACTTTTTAGTACCTCAATCAGGCCCTTCTGTTCCTGTTCATTATATTGAGGCCAAACCGGGAATGATTTTGTCCTGACAGGGCTGCCCCCTGCGATTGCGAGCTGAGACATTTTACTTCCTCATTGACGATAACGCGGACTGAAAATACCGATCCGCAGTTTTCTCCTCACCTTCCCTCTAGTCAATCTATTCCATTCTCTTTTTCTGTTGAAGCAAAGGGATACAGCTGAGAGCACAATGACCAGAGTAAAAAGGCGGCCAATCCCGGTCCCAGCCTCCCCTGATCCGAAGATAATCAATCGCCAGTCTGTGGTGGGGAAAAATTGGGATTTATCCCAATGAGCTTTTAATAGCAATGGTAACGATCTCCGATTGTCAATTTGATCTGGCAGGATTTTAGTTGAGAAAACAAGCGATCCTTTTTGTGAGCTTACATAGCTGCCTGGAATTCGTCCCAATTAAAACACAATGTAAATCACAATTTGGATGATCAGGAGCACTGCGGCATAAGGACGCAGATCAACGGGTTTGCTTATCCCGGACAGTTCGCCAGACGTTGCCGATTTCTTCATTCTGAGCACCCAAATTAATAAGATGAAAAAGTAAAGCAGGAAAAACCCGCGGGCAACGCTCATAGGAATGGCGAGGCTCAGTTCGCGAAGCCAAAGTCCTGGCCCACGCAGGATGGATGCTATGAAATCAGCGAGAGTTTGCATTCTCTTGTCTCCCTTTATAGCGAAACACCAGGCCGACCAGTTTTTCGTCGGGCATAGGAGGTGTCAGTAGGCTGATAACGACCATAGACACCACCGATATAATAAACGACCACATGGCAATAAAGAGGAACGGATCTTCAGCTTGGAAAAGTGGCTCAGAGGCATAGTTATGAGTAAGAAGCAGTGTTGTGGAACAAAGCAGGCCGGCGATCAGCCCGATGAACGCCGCACTTCCGGTAGTTCGCCACCACAAGATTCCAAGCACAATGAGCGCCAGGCTCGGTCCCTGGAAAAGCGCGAGCATGGTTTGAAAGACGTTGTAAATACTTTCGGATTTACCTTGAACCCATATCGCAAAAAAAATTCCCCAGATGATAAACACCAGTGTCATTATACGCCCCACGATCAGATAGTGCCGATCGTCCTCATGGGGCCGGAACAAGCGCTGATAGATGTCTTTTGTAAACAACGTCGACGTAGAATTGAGGTACGAATCCACGCTCGACATCAAGGCGGCTATGAACGCGGCGAAGAAAATCCCAATCAGACCTGTGGGTAAAATATCCCGAATCAGAATCGGCAGCGCGCTGTCAGCATTGGGGACATTGTCTTTATACAACACCAAAACAATCAAACCTGGCACCACCATGATAAAGGGGAGAAAGGTTCTTAACAACGCGCCCCATATGAACGCTGCCTTGGCTTCGAATTCAGAACGACAGGCCAAGGCGCGCTGCACAATCGCTTGATTTCCAAACCAATATGCGGGAGCCAAAACCATGCCCAGGCCTAGAAGAATCCCGGAATAGGGGAAGGGTGTTGGGCTATCTGCAGGCAAAACGAGCGAGAAATGGTTATTGTATTGATCTCCCATGCTATAGATAGCCCCTGTCAAACCTGAGATGCCACCCACTTTATCTAATCCAAGGAAGACTACCAGGGTGGTCCCTATAAACAGCATAATGCATTGCAGCACATCGGTATAAACCACTGCGGTCAAGCCACCGACCAGCGTGTATAAACCGATCAAAGCCGCGCTGACAAGAATAGACGTCATGATCGACCAGCCCACCATCGTCTCTATCATGACCCCAGTTACATAGAGCATGATTCCCAAATTGCACGCCATAAAGATTCCCCAGACCAAGGCGGATACGAGGCGTACGCCCAGATTGAATCGCTTCTCAAGAAATTCGGGGATCGTATAGCTCCCCGAACGCCATAAATGCGAAATAAAGATAAATGCGCAGATGATCATGACCGGGACAGCGCCGATCAAGTCGAAATTGGCAACGGCTATTCCATACAGGTAGGCCAACCCGGCCATGCCAATAATATCCATGGCGCCAATGTCTGACACCACCATCGACATCCCCACGGCCCACCACGGCAGTCTCCGTCCCGCAAGGAAGTAATCTTTCCCGGTACGAATGTCCCTTCCAAGGTACATCCCTAGTCCAACCGTGAAAAGGAGGTAGGCGATAATTATGACAAGATCTATTCCCGTAAGCACCGATAGTTCCATAAGAAAATTCCTTCAATAACTACCATCGTAAATCGGCATGGTACTTTCGGTTTGACCGATAGCGGCGCCGATCACCACCCCTGTCATGAGCATGGTCCCCGCCCGCAAACTGACTGTAATTTTCTTCATGGCAGCAATCTGGCGATAGAGCGGGACACTATCCACCCAGATGGCGGCGTTCACTAGCAGAGCTTCACTACGAATCATTCCTGGCCACTCCTAGCCGAAATACCTCTTGGGATTCCCCTATTGCCGACATGAGGACCGGGATCGTTATAAAAGGCCCGATTCCGATCATGTTCAGTCTGTTCAGGCCCATGGCTCGCAATAGTCATACACATCTCAGCAAGGGGAGGTCTTTGTCTGCGCTGTCAGTCGTTATCTCAGGCTTCATTTTCTCCGCCGGTCGTTTATACTTTCGGATTTTCGAGGGCATTTTCCAGGGGCTTACTCGGTGTTGGATTGGAGATTACCATTATGAATTACCCACTTTGCTTTGATGGAAACTACTCTACATTCCAACCATTGACTTTCACCACTGCGCGGGCTCCTTCCAAGTCCCTGGGGTCAAAACGGGCCTGGACTTCCTTACTTTCTCCGGGTAGAAGGCTTAAATAATTATCCTCCCAGTAGGTGGGCGTTACCTCCCCACCGTCTTCGTCACGAGTCACACTTAAATGAATCTGGAAAGCAAGGTGCTGACTGGGATTCTTGATTCGAACACTAGCAATGCTCTCTTTTTCTCTTTCCGTAATGTCATAAAACATCTCCAGTTGAACCCGAGGCAATTTCATCAAGTCAGTATGGTCAGCGACGGATTTCGGAGAAACATAAAAGGTGCGATCTGTTCTGTAACCTTTGGTTCCCTCAATATCGGGGACAGTGGAAAGCCAATAGAAGTTGCTGGAGATTTCCTGCCCAGCGCTGTCATGCAGTTTTAAACTCAGGAAGTGGGATTGGCTCAGCCCTTCCGGCCAATCGATGGTGAAGGTCCGGACCTTACCATCATCAGATACATTGACGGTAGCCGTTCGGGAGTATTTTTCACTCATATCAAAATTGAGGACTTTTGCTGTCACTTTCAGGTTCTCAAAGTCTTCATAAAAGCTGTTCACCACATAAATGGAATGATCGTCGTAGGAATATTGGACATGCAGTGGTTCACATGCTTTCTTAGCACCATAATAAGCTCCTCCAGTGCGTAGATACCAGTCTACATATTGCCAGGTCAGAGCAGCGGGCCAGGCAGCGTCATATTTCCATGTCGTGATGCCCAGGGCGTCATACTTGTTCCTGGCGTAGGCCTCGTACATCCCGCGCGCGCTCTCATAATTCAAGGCCTGTCCCTTCAGCGCAAAGTCTTCTATTCCATTGGCCTTCCCATAACGAGTCTCCAAGACATTAAACAGCGCATTATAGTACTCAACACCCTGAATGACGGTGTGAAAGGAAAATGTCTCGTTAAAAGGCGGCCACAGGTCCTTCTCCGGCATCATTTTGCGTATACTCTCAATGGGCGCCACGATTCCTCCGATTCCTCCAGATTGAGCAAATCCCCAGGCTCCATCTTCCTTGTTCAGGTAATAATGGGAGGGATTTGCATAGGTCCAGAGTTCCCGCGTACCCGTCCGGGTTCCCCCGGTCTTAAATCGATCCTCTATGTTAAAGGCACCCGAATGGGGTTGATAGGTTCTCTCCGGGGTATACCTTGCGATCAGCTCCTGATAGGCCTTGTCCAGAGTCTCGGTGGGAAAGGTCTCATCATGGCCCAGGAAGTGTACCAGGCTGGGATGATTTCTGATGCGCAGAATCATATCTTCTATGTTTTGAATCGCCAGTTCCTCATCGGGAATACTGCGTCCAAAAATCTGCTGGGTAACCATCACCCCGTACTGGTCGCAAAAGTTGTAGAATTCTTCCGTTTCCCGGATGGAGAATCCTTCCGAACGCAGCATGTTTAAGTTAGCTTCTTTGGCATAACGAACAAGGGCTTCATACCTTTCCGGGGTCAGGCGCAACAACATGTCACTGGTCATCCAGGCCCCGCCTCGAATCAGGATCTTCTTGCCGTTGACCATGTATCCGCGCCAACCCTCCTCATTGATGTAAGTGGAAACCTCACGGATGCCAAAGCTCACTTTTTCGCGGTCCGAAACACGCTCGTTCACACGGAAAGCTAGGTTCAGCTCATAGAGCTCCTGCGGACCCACAGGATTGGGCCACCAAACACGAGGATTTTCAATATTCAGCTGGGAGAATTCATCAGGGGTAAACTCAACGACCCTCGTTTCTCCAGGCTCGAGTCGGATCTCTTTTTCAAACTCGTTGTTTTCAATTTGACCGCTGAAAACTCCCGTCACCTCCTCATCGTTCTTGTTGGTCAGCTGGGCAGAGACGGTCAGATGAGCGACATCCAGAGAAGGGAGGTCCAGGTCCGTAACAACATATGGATGTCTCAGCGTAACAGGCCCACTCGTCGTGATGTAGACATCTTCCCAGATACCCATATTCATATCGGGCGGCTGCGGGTTATGATCATCCCAGCCGGTCGTGGCCTCGATCTGCTTGGTCCGGTAGGGCTTATCCGGCAATTTACCCGGCGAAATAATCTCCACAGCTAAGACGTTGTTTTCTCCAATTCGAGTCCATTCATTGATGTCGAATTCGAAGCGCAGGAACATGCCGATCACCTCATC
Organism: uncultured bacterium; assembly: GCA_964621455.1. Taxonomy (GTDB): domain Bacteria; phylum Fidelibacterota; class Marinisomatia; order SCGC-AAA003-L08; family TS1B11. The sequence continues at coordinate 2,155 of CAZULW010000007.1, read as the reverse complement.
GGTACCAGCGATCTGGTGACCATTCAGCCAGATATTGGCTTGATAATTGATACCGTCGAAATGCAATACCAGCTTTCTTCCCTCATAATCGGCAGGAATTTCAAACGCGGTCCGGTACCACCAGGAAGGTCGAAACGGGCTGTCCTCGGGCATCACTAGCCATCGTCCTTCCCGATAGCCCGGAATCGATTTCAAATTCAGGCCATAGTATGGATCCGGGTAGACTCCATCCTCGACAAGGGCCGCCAAAACCGTGGTTGGGACCGAAGCGGAGTACCACTCCCCCGGTGTAAAATCCATCGTGGAAATCGTATTGCCGTCTTCGTGCACCTTGGCAGAAGACTGGATCTGCCAGTTTTGCTGGAGCCGTAGAATATCGGCATCTGAATTGCTGTTGCTGGTGCACACAGCAGACCACAAAAGGGTTGTTATCATTAAAATCCGACCAATCTTCTTCATAGGTCTATAACCCCCTCTGTTTTTGACATTGCTTGGGTACTGAAAGATTCTTTATCGATGATGGATATTCATCCGCGCCGGAGACGCCTTCGCTCCTCCCATGTTTCCGCCATTGATCTGATGAAACCCTGCGATCAACGGCAACAAGAGTTAAATACACCCCAACAAGAACCTGTGAATCCTGCAAGTGAAACGGCCCTGCTACATTGGTGCAGGCGTACTTCCAAAGTCTGAATCTTAGCGTCCGAAGAACGGAAAGAGCTGTTTCAGCTTCGTGGCTGAGGGCTGGCTGCCGTATTCACACACTTCAAACGCCTCAGCATACTGCACCTTTTTGCCCTTATTTTCACCATAGAGCTCGATTAATTTTGCCCGGTACCGATTGGCGGGGAATTTAGAGCCACTATCAAAGCGGGCACGAACATTTTTGCGACGTGTGTTCAACTCTGCCTGGTCTTTCGAGAGTAATCCCTCATGCCCAGCCACGCCCCCTTCGGCAAACTGCGAATCCATAATTGAGAGAGCGTTCAGTTTCTGGTCGATCACGTCGTCAATCGCAACCACCACATCCGGTTGAAACGGATTCGGCTTTTGAAACCTGTCAGAGAAGTACAGAAAGACCGGGTTTGTGAGTAAGTGCGGGACATCAGGGCAGAAGAATGGAACCGTGACCATATATGCACCGTCTTGGACCAGTATCCCAGTATACCGATGGTCTGGATGGTAGTCGTTTGTGCGAGGCGTCAGCACGACGTCTGCTTTCCATTCTCGAATGAGCCGGGTGATCGTCCGCCGGTTTTCCAAGGTCGGCATAAGCTCCCCGTCATGGTTGTCCAGCACCTGCGTCTCGATGCCCAGGATCTTCGCCGCTTGCTGCACTTCCGCTGTCCGTCGCCGGGCCAGTGCTCCACCAGCCATTTGCCAGTGGCCGATATCCCCGTTCGTGACTGACACGAACTTAACGTGATGTCCCTGCGCAGCCCACATGGCTGCCACACCTCCCGCCTTGATCTCGCAGTCGTCTGGGTGTGCACCAAACGCGATGATGCGCAGCTTCCCGTCGTCAGGGGGATAGAGAACATCCGCAGTCTGACTACGCTCAGCCGAAGGGACCGAACCGGACAGGCCAAGTATCACTGCCAGCAGTGGTATTGCCAAGATTACAGAACCAGGAATACCTTTCCTCATTGTTCACCTCCACAATAGTAGTGTGATCTTAAAGACTACGGTTGACACAGGAAGTTACTTTCAAGTTTGGCTCTGAGCACTTCATACGGAGTATTTCCACCATGTGATGCGTGGGGTCGATGAAGATTGTAGAACTTCTCCCATGTTCGGTGTCAGAGCATTGTGGACCAAAGCGGACTAAATCTTAAGAGACATTTTATCACATGCATTGGTCACTAATAGTCACCATAGGGCAAATTCCTGCCTCATTTTCCTGCCCTAAAGTGCCATTTACCGACGGAAGGTACATGAACTGAGAATCCATGTGTCAGGGGATGGGGGAGACAGGCTGCAACTGGATTAGTCTGGAAGAACCGCACTATTTGCGCATCCTTTTTTGCGGCGTCGTATAAGTAACTGTAATTATAGTAGTATAGGGGAGAGGCCACAGAGAACTTAAAATCCCCTGTGCTGAACTAGGGCGTGTTAACACTATAGGTTGATGTTTTTGATTTGTGGACGTAAATTT